>JANLPY010000183.1:0-22819 GCA_031367505.1 Hyphomicrobiaceae bacterium
TGCCGATCCCTAAATCGTCGGCAACGGCCCTGATCGTCCGCCCACTCGTCGTCAAAATCCGCACGGCCTCCCGCCGGAAAGCAGCGTCGATCACGCGTCCCTTGGTCGTCTTTGACTTGCCCATTCCTGCTCCTCTGATTCCCAAAATCTATCAGAAAAGCCCTCTACTTTTTCGGGGGAAGTCCAGTTTGCCGCGACCACTCCAGGTGAGCTGATCATTGGTCGGGTGCCTGAATTTCGGAGCGACCTCGCGACTCTTTCGAGGTTTGCGATCGGTCGTTGCGGTTGCAACTCCAAGCAACTCCGAAACCGTGATGCCGAGTACCGAGGACAGCGTTGCGGCCGACCGCTTCACATTCTCAATCTCAATCTGCTGACGCGCCCGGATCGCATGGTCGATCTTGTTGCGATCCTCGATCAGCTGCGCGAATGTCTCGTTCTGTGCAGGTGTGATCGTCGGAGCTGAAGTGGCCGAAGCCGATTTACCAAATAGAGCCATGTCATTTCTCCACTGTGATTAAGTGCCCGCGGAATTGCGGCACAATGAAATGATTGTGGGAGTTGCGACTCGCGCTGTCACCGTTCGACATGGAGAAGCACGGTCGGTACGTGCGCTGCGATTAACAATGCGACGACATCAACACTTCGTGAAAAGAAAAAGTTTTCACAGCACTTGTTTGGACGTTGTTGGCGATCGATGCAATTTCGCGAACTGGAGTTCGAGATGTCGCGTGAGGCAACAGAAATCCTGCTCGATGCGCCGATCGTCGAAACATCGGATCTCGCCGTTAGCGTCGATCAACTCTGGCGACACATGACCAGCATGGACGGTGTCAATTACGAGTTGATGCCGATCGTGCGCATGTCGTTTCCGGCGCACTGGCAACGTCTCGACGCTCACAGTCTTCCAAGCGGCACGGTGCTGTTCCACAGCACCATCATGTTGCTCGGCGTGCTTCCGATCGATCGGCATGCGCTCGCTTTGCTGACGATGACGCCACACACCGGATTTCTGGAACACTCGACGTCGCTGTTCAATCGCGCGTGGGTGCATGAACGGATGCTCGAACCTGTCGACGGCGGCACACGCATCACAGATCGCGTCGGCTTTCGCTGTCGCCTTGCCGGGCTCGAACCACTTTTGCGTCCAGTGATCCAGTCAATATTTCGGCATCGGTATAAGCGATTGCGGCACCGTTTCGGCGAGTTGACGCGCGCGTCTACGAAATGAGGCCCCGTTGTCGGGGCCTCAGCCTTGAGGGATTCAGAGCCATTCGGCTTTCTGTGCGCCAACCTCGCGCATCGTATCGGCAAGCAACGCAAAGCTCGCAGGGGTGAGCGTCAGCAACGCAACGGTATTGGTGATGCCGTGCTGATGCGCAACAAGCACGCGCAGTGGATCATCAGTTACGTGGATTGTTGATCCCGTGACATTGTCGGAATTGTAGATCGCACTCGACGGATCGAAGTCTTTCGGAAAGGCCAGCAGGGGATCTTGCTCGCGCTTCACGGCGCGACCGCAATAGGCAAGTAGCTCGCCGCGCCGATATATCGGCAAGGCGAGACGGCCCGCAAGCAAGCCCTTGCTCATGTAGCCAGCCTTGAAGTGCACATAGGTCTCCTTCGCGATACCGAGCGCATGCAGCGACGCATGATCGGGATCGAGATAGTCGATGGGTTCCAACTTCCTGACAGTCGGAACGGCACCCGGCGGCTTGTCAAAATGAGCGGCAATCATTTCCGCAGCTTGTTTTTGCGAAATCTTTTGCAACCGTGCGACCAGCTCGATGATGTCGCCGCCGCCGTTGCAATCATCAAAACAGTGCCAGAGATTTTTGTCGGTCGATGCAACGAACTGGCGATCGTTCGATCCGCCGTGGATCGGACACACACCGCGCAGTTGATGCGTGCCGGTTTTCTTCAGATCGATATTCAACCACGCGATGATCTGCTCGATCGAGACACGCGCCTTCAAGTCTTGAAGGTCGATGCGCATGTGGTCCTCCGTTTCAAAGAGCGCAACTGGATATATAATATCAGCAGACGAATGATAGTCGGTTGCGTAACAGAGGAGGTCGAAAATGGCCGTAAAGAAACACGAACCGAAAGACGAGCCGCGCAAACCAGATTTTGTTGTCCGGGCGAAGCAATCACCGGACTCCGAATTCTGGATGAATGTCGGCGTGGCCTGGTCGTTCAAGGACGGCAAGCCCGGCTTCAGTGTGAAGCTGCATGCGATCCCGACGAATTGGGATGGCGACTTGATCTTGTTGCCGCCACTTGCGGATAGGGAGTGAACACAAAGACGCCGGTCACATCGACCGGCGTCGCTTTCTTGATGCAGAAAGCCGTTTGATGAAATTCGTGATCTTTTTTCTGTGATCTTTTTTCTTGACGACGGGCTGATTGATCGGTGACGCTTCGCGTCACCAGCAATGCTCACAGAGCGTGATCTGCATCAGCGACTTGAGCCTGCCGTGGCGGCAGCAAAGCACAGCACCGTGGCAGTGAATGACTTTTTAAGCGACCCCATGTGTCACAGTTCTCCAATTCGTGGCCGCCTCACGCGAACGCTCATTCGTAGTTCCGCTGTCGAAGATCAAGCCGTCTCACGATAAGGATATTGCGGCAAGGCCCGGAGATCATAGCGCCAGATACCGGGCCTTGATGGTGTCGTCGGCTTTCAGCGCCTCGATCGTGTTGCGGTAAACGATCTCGCCTTTGTCGATGACAGTAGCGTGGCTGGCGATCCCAAGACAAAAATGCATATTCTGCTCGGCCAGCAAGACGGTGACACCGAGATCGCGAAGCTTCCGCAACAACGCGCCAATCTGCTGCACGATAACGGGCGCCAATCCCTCGCTCGGCTCATCCAGAAGCAGTCCTGTCGGGTTGCCCATCAGCGTCCGCCCGATCGTCAGCATCTGCTGCTCGCCGCCCGAAAGCCGGCCCGCCATGCGTTCTTTCAATGGCACAAGAAGTGGCAGCATTTCGTAAATCCGCGCGAGCGTCCAATAGTCCTCGCCCTTCGGTCCTTTTTTGGCAGCGATCAGGAGATTATCTTCGACCGAATGCTCCGGGAATACTTGCCGATCCTCCGGCACATAGCCAATACCGGCGCGCGCGATGAGATAAGGCTTCTTCTTTTGCATCTCGATACCGAGAATTTTGACCTTGCCGGTCTTCGGCGGAGCCAGCCCGGCAATAGCCTTCAGCGTCGTCGACTTGCCAGCGCCATTGCGGCCGAGCAGCGCCATCGTCTGGCCTTCGGCAACGGCGATCGACACGCCGAATAGGATTTGGCTGGTGCCATAGAACACGTCGATGTTCTCGGCCTCGAAGATGATGCGGTTGGTCATTCCCGTTGTCCCGTTTGCGGAGTTCGTCACCATTTGCAGCACCCTCGATCGAACTTCGCTAACGGCCAGGACACAGGCGCAGTCATAACCTTGGTGCGGTTTAAAGCTGTGAAGTCCACATGCTGCGCCAGCCCAAAAGCGGATGCGAACATCCGGACCGCCACATTAGTGCGCCTCGAATTCGGTGCCCAGATAGGCCTTGATGACCTCCGGGTGGCGGCGGATTTCGTCGGGCGTACCTTCCGCCAGCACCCGGCCGTAGGAAAGCACCCGCACGGTTTCGGCGATTTTGAAAACGATGCTCATGTCGTGCTCGATGAAAATGAGCGTCATCTTTTCGCGATCCCAGAGTGCTTTCACCTTGTCGATCATGGCCCAGCGTTCCTCTGGCCCCATGCCGGCGGTCGGTTCGTCGAGCAGCAGAACGCGCGGCTCAAGCACGAGCGCCAGAGCGATGTCGAGCAGCTTTTGGTCGCCATGCGAGAGGTTTCGCGACAAAATGTTCGCTTTGGGCTGCAGCCCCGTCAATTCCATCACATGCTGGGCGCGTTCCTCCGTCTCCTTCAGAGGAAAACGGCTCGTCATCAACGCATGTTGATGCCGGTGAGCCTGCACCGCGCCAAGGATCGCCTCGCGCACGGTCAGCGTCGGGAAGATGCGTGCGATCTGGAAGGCGCGGCCGATGCCGCGGCGCACGATTTCCGGTGGCGTAAGGCCGGCGATATCGACGCCATCGAGCAGGATTTTGCCCGAGTCAGGCTTGAATGCGCCCGTGATCAAGTTGAAGAATGTGGTCTTGCCGGCGCCGTTCGGGCCGATGACGGCGGTCAGCGAGTCCTTGGGAAAATGCAGGCTGATGTCGTTGGATGCGGCGACGCCACCGAATGACTTGGAGAGGTGCTCGATCTTCAGCATGGCTCACTTCCCCGGCGCGCGTATTGGCGCAACGTTCTTGGCAACATCCGGTGCCGCCACTGCCTTCCGGTCGCTCCAGGCATCGCTGAGGAAGTCGAGCAGGCCCTTCTTGAGCCCAAGCGCAAACAGCAAAATGATGCTGCCGAGAATGAGGCCGTAGCTGGACGCGAGCTTTTCAATATAGAAATCGACGTTTGCAACGCCCGTCAGGTGCTTGCCAGCACTGCCGAGCTTGGTCACGACATCGTTGAGGATTAGGAAGATCGCGGAACCCACGACCGGACCGAGGAAGACAGTGAGGCCACCGAGCATGATCATGAATATGGCTTCGCCCGAGATCGTCCAGAACGCGAAGTCAGGGAATGCGCCTGAAACGAATAGGCTCATCACGATGCCGCCGACCGCTCCGAATGCGCCCGCAATAACGAAGGCGGCGAGCCGCATCCGCCATACGTTGATCCCGAGGAAAACGGCGCGGCTGGCGTTGTCGCGGATCATGCGAAGGGTGTAGCCGAAAGGGGATTGCACGATCTGGTACATGGCGACGAGGCAAATCAAAAGAGCCGCCGAGCTGAACAAATAGAGATGATAGTAGTTGTCCAGCCGGATGCCGAGGAAAGCCGGGCGTGGATAACCTGTCAGGCCATTGTCGCCGCCGGTTACCGGTGTCCAGGCAATGATGAGGCTGTGCAGCAGCATCTGGAAGGCTAGCGTCAGGAACGCGAAATAGGTCTCGTTCAACCGGACGCAGATTGCACCGACCAAGCCTCCGACAACGATACTCAGCAGAACCGTGAGTGCGAACGCCCCAGGGATCGTCGCCTCGGGAAAATTCTTCATGATCAGGGCAAAGCTGTAACAGCCGAGCCCGAAGAATAGGCCATGGCCGAAACTCTCCATGCCGCCATAGCCGACGAGCAGATTGAGCGACGTCGCAAAGATTGCGAAGGCGGCCAGCCGCACCAGGAAGTCCGTCAAGCCGCGCCCTGGAAAGACGTACGGAATGGCGGCGAGAATGGCGAAGGCGATCAGTGCCAGCACGCAATCGCGCAGGAAGCTGGAGGACAGCATGGCTTTATGCCTCCTTACCGAAAAGTCCGCTCGGCTTCACCACAAGCACGACCGCCATGAGCAGGAACATCAGGCCCTCCGTGAACAGCGGGAAGCCGATACTGCCGAAGCTGCGTACGAGACCAATGAGCAGCGAACCGACCAGCGCGCCGGCAACCGACCCCATGCCGCCGATGACGGTGACGATGAAGCTTTCGACCACGACCGAAAGCCCCATGCCGGCGGTCAGCGATCGAACCGGCGCGGCGAGGCCGCCCGCCAGTCCGGCAAGGAGACCACCGAGCACGAATACGCTGCCGTAGACGAGCCCGGTATTGATCCCGAGCGCCGACACCATCGACGGATTGACCGCCGCTGCGCGAACGATTTTACCGTATTGCGTCTTGGTGATGAGGAGGCCAAGCAGCCCCGCGATCAACAAGGTCACGATGATCAGGAACAGGTAGAATACCGGCACGACGCCACCGGCAAACAGGATCGGCAACTGTTGGAAGGCGTCCGGCATACCGAACGATTTGAACTCGGCACCCCAGATGATCTTGACGAGGTCGTCAAGGATGAGAATAACGCCGTAGCACACCAGCAATTGCATCAGCACGGCCGAACCGTAAACCCGGCTCATCAAAAACCGTTCGAAGAGGAAGCCGAATATGGCAACGCCGATGCCGCCTGCGAGCACCGCGAGGACATAGCTGCCCGTCAGCACGTAGGCTGTATAGGCGAAGTAAGCGCCGAGCATGTAGAACGAGCCGTGCGCGAAATTGACCACCTTGAGCACACCGAAGATCAACGATACGCCGGCTGCGACCATGAACAACAGCATGCCGATGATGAACCCGCTTGTCGTCTGAGTGACGAGGCAGGAGGTCGCGGTCAGACAATTGGCGAGAGCGGGGAGGTCCAAGGCGCACCCTTCTTAAGCAATAGGAGCCTGTCTTAAGTAATAGGATCCTGACGTTATGCAGCAGCAAACATCAGGCCTACCGCTCGTGCGGCGTCACCGACGTAAAACGCCCCGAGAAGCCGAAGTCCCCGGGGCGAAACTCGATTTTCAGATCAGAGGTATTTATTGCGCTTTTTCCAATCGATCTCGAGCTCGTTGATGAGCTTCCAATCGACAGAAACGACTTCGGGCACGAACGGGTCGGCGGAGATGGTCTGGCCCCAGCCGGTCGCGTAGTCGACGATCGTATTATCCTCGGCGCGCATCGTGATGGTGCCGTTGACGCCGAAGGGACTGTCGATGGTCATGCCGGTAATGGCCTCGATCATTTTCTTCGGATCGGCGCTGTTGGTCTTTTTGATCGCCTGGGTGATGAACTTCGCAGCGGTCGCGTTTTCCCACGACCAGTTCAGCGGGAACTCCTTGAAGCGAGCCCGGTAATCAGCCGACCACTTGGCGTTCGCCTCCGTCTTCGGGAACGTCGCGAGATAGCGCGAGCCCGAATGGATGCCCTTCGGCAGGTTCTTCACCGCCGTGACGATGGCGTAGTCCGCGACGTTGATCGCGAACACCTGCATCTGCGCGAATAGATTGTAGATGTTGGACTGGTCGATGAATGCCGTGAGGTCGCCGCCCCAATGGCAGGTGTAGATGGCTTGCGGCTTTGCCTGCAAGATCTTGGTCAGCTGCTCGGTATAGTCGGCCTGGAACAACTTCGGCCAGCTTTCACCGATCACCTCGGCGTCCTTGTGAAAATGCTTCAGAAGCTCGAAGAACAGCGTATTGCTGTCGCGCCCATAAGCGTAATCGGGCGAACAGCCCATCCACTTGTTGAGGCCCTTCTCCTTTGCCAGCTTGCCCGCATAGTAGCCAGCGGCGACCGAGTCGTGGATACTTTGCCTTGCCGACCGGAACGCGTTCGGCGCGCGAATCTTCGGATCAGCCGTCAGTGATGACGTCTCACCCATGTGAATGGTGAGCATGCCCAAGTCCTTCGCCACCTCCTGAATCGCAAACGCGGCGGCGGACGAGTCAGCGTCCAGGACTGCGATGCAACCGTCGCTGTTCACAAGTTCGCGGGCGAGGCGGGCGGCCTCTTCAGGCTTGCCCTTGCTGTCGCGGACGACAAGCTCGATCAGCCGGCCACCAAAGCCACCGGCGGCATTGAACTTCTCGAACTCGAAGTTGGCGCCATTCGAGGATGAGCCGCCGAGCATTGCGACACGTCCGGACGCGATCGTCACCATGCCAATCTTGATCGGGTTGTTTTGGGCTTGAGATATGTACGGGAAGCCCGCAATGCCGGCGACGGCACCGGCACCCTTTACGACGTTTCGGCGCGTAAGTTTTGACCCGACGGGCTTGGTCATGACGTTTCCCCTGCTGTGTGCACGCTTCTCGTTATTAAATGTACGGACATGTCACTGACCAATATCTGCCCGGCTATGGCTACGGCGTCAAGCTTCAGGCGAGCAGCGCTGAAGAAAGCCGCATTCTTCGAGGTTGGTCGCAACGGCCCCGCAGTTCACGCGCCATTTTCTGCGGAATGCTTTGCGCCGCCCGGCCGCCTGCTTGGCATCGGCGGCGTCGCTCATGCCGGTGGAACCGGCGGCGATCTCGTCGGTGATCTTCTTCATCGCGTGCGCGATCAGGTTGCGCGGCTTGTGGATGCCGTCGAAGACGCGCGCTTTCAGCACGATCCAGCGTCGGACCGGAAGATCCGGCCACAGCGACACGAACGCCTTCTTCAACCCCGGCGCACCATCGACAATGGCACGTTCAGGTTGGCGCAAGCCGCGCTTCGTCCGGTAGCCCAGGCTTCAGCTGGCCGGCAATTGTCGCGCGCGACACAGTGAACGTCAGGATGAACAGGACTTGCAGCGGCCATTGGTAGACAACACTGACGAATGAACCACAGACGAGGAAGCTGATCAATCCAGCGAATACGCCAGTCGCCAACATCACGCCCGTCGGCGAGCCAATCTTGCCGAATGCCGTTATGGCACGCTTGCAGTCCCTGACACACACCGACACCAAGGCGATAAAAACGGCCAGCCCTGGCCATCCGGCTTCGCCAAGTATCAAGAACCAGATGCTGTGCGCCGTGAGAGCAAGCCCCGTCACCGCCTCGGTGAAGTCGGGATACTGGGCCGCGAAGTTGCCCATGCCAACTCCCGTCAGTGGATAGGCCTTTGCCATGGCGATGCCTGCATTCCATGCAAAGATGCGCCCCTGGGCCGACTCGTCGTCGAACGATTGAGTCCCATCGGCGTCGCGCTCGAGAAAATCCAGCGCCGGCCCCACGGCCGATAGGACAAGCAGCGCAACCAGCAGGAACATCGGTTTGGATTTGACGCGATGATACGCGATGGCGGCACACAGCGCTGCCATGCCAAATATCGCACCGCGGCTTTGGCACACAAGGATTCCCCATCCGATGACGAGGCCCGCGAACAGCGCGCTCAAGCGCTGGAGCCTCGAGCCTGACGACAGGGCTGCGACGGATGTGAGGCTGAGTGGCAAAAGGAGGATCAATGCCACATCGTTCGGATTTGCCAGCGCCCCGCTGCCCGCATACGCGCGCGTCCCCTCCACGAGATCGATCCCCAACCAGTAGGTGACGATAGCTGACAGCGCCACGATCACACCACCGATCACGCACATTCGGGCCAGGGCCTGGATTTGTCGCTCCGTACGGATGAACGTGACCACGGCGCAAACCAGCAAGAGCACTTTGGAATATTCCTGCCAAGCCTCGAAGGCCAACGATCGGTCGCGAGCAACCGGCACTCCGAGCGTCAGCAAGGCCCAGAGCACCAAGAGCAGCACCGGTGCGGCGTGAAGCTCCAGGCGTCGTGGCGGCGCCGTAAAGATACGGATTATTACCGCAAGGATTGCCAGGGCGGCCAGATAGATACTGAGTATGGCAGCCGGCGCCAACGCAGGATGGATTTCATTAACCTTGAAATTCAACAGGAAGACAGCTGTTACGACGACAATGTCCGGCCATTTCATGACAGCCAGAATTCCCAAGCCAATAGCTGGCACCAGCAGCGGGCCGCTCTCATTGGCAACGATGTACCAAATCCACAGCGTGATGGCCGTCGCTATAAATGCCACGAGCATTTGACCACCAGGCGACAATAGCTTTGCGCCAAGCGTGGCTGTAGACGGAAAACGCTGCATTAAACTTGCCAAAGCCATACCCCTGCTGCGGTGACCGCATGGCGCACCGCCGGATCCCATGATCAGCGCGGCAATCAGCCCAGCGCCCCAATATTATGATATCATTGCGTTCTTAGCTTCACAAGATTAGCGTTCCTGGTTAAGGTTGGGCTCTTGCATAACGGTCGGTCGAGGTGCAGTTGGCGCCCCTGCCAACGCAGAGGCGAATACCTATGGGGACAATCCGTGTCGTTCACTGCATATCGAACTTTCAGATCGGCGGCACCGAGCTGAACATGGTGCGAACTCTGGAGCGGCTCGATCGCCGCGAGTTCTCACTCAGCGTCATCGCATTGACGGACGAAGGCCCCCTCAGAGGGCGGGTCATCAAGGCCGGCATACCCGTTTCTCAGGTCAGCTTCGCCAAGCTCGGCCCAGCAGGCCTCGTCATGCAGGCTGCCAAACTCGTTCGCACCTTCGTTGCGATGCAGCCCGACGTCGTTCACTGCCACGATCGCTATAGTAACGCGCTCGTGGCACCCAGTGCGCGTCTGGCGGGCGTTCCACTCGTGATCAGCAGCCGGCGGTGGTGGACCGCGATGTCGCATCGGCGATACCGGATCGCAAACCAAATCGCGTATCGCCTGTCGCACAAGATACTCGCCAATTCACCAGCTGTGGCGCGGCTCATGATCGAGAGTGAGGGTGTTCCTGCCAGCCGCATTGTGATCGTGCCCAATTTTGTCGACGACGGCGCCTTTGAGGAATTGACCGCTGACGCCATATCGGCCGCAAAGCACCGGTTCGGCATTCCAGAGGCCTCGCGCGTGATTACGGCCGTCGCGATCCTGCGACCGGAAAAGCGGCTCGATCTTCTGATCGAGGCCGTCCAAAAGTTGCGCCATTTGACACCCGCCGTGCACCTCCTGATCGTCGGATCTGGGCCGTGCGAAGCCGCGCTGAGACAGAAAGCTGCCGCACTGACGATCGAGGATCGTGTGCACTTTGCGGGGTTTCTCGCCAGCCCACCCAACCCGCATCAATTTGGCGATATGTCAGTACTTTGCTCCCAGCACGAAGGATTTCCCAATTCGATCGTCGAAGCCATGGCGGCTGGCAAGGCCGTCGTCGCAACGCGCGTCGGAGGAATTCCCGATGCCGTCGAGGACGGCCGTACCGGCATTCTCGTCCCCCCCGGCTCAGCCAAAGATCTGGCCATATCGATCGATCGCGTTCTGGCAGATGATCCGTTGCGTGACAGCATGGGGCGTGCCGCCAAGATCACTGCCCGGGAGAAATACGGCGCGCGCGCTGTCATCGACCAACTGCAAACACTCTATCGGACCGCACACCGCCCGATCAGTTAGACGTGACATCGAAGAAGCGTGGCAGCGAACGATCAGAGCGGCCCCACATGCATATGGCTCGTTCAGATTGATTTCAAAATTGGCACCACCCAGGCGCCCCATGTCTCCGATTGCTGTTGCTTGCATGTTCTCATCTGGCATAAGTGCACGAATAGTATCCCGAAGGGTTGTAACCAATGTGCGGAATCGCGGGCGTCTTCGTGCCAGGCAAGGGCAACGCCCCTGAGCCCGCTGAGATCCAAGCCATGCTGTCTCGGATCGAGCATCGTGGCCCGGATGGATGCGAGGTGATGGTGGACGGCTGCATTGGTCTTGGCCACGTGCGCTTGTCCATCATCGACCTGGCTGGCGGGACCCAACCCATTCACAACGAAGATCGCACGATCTGGGTTATTCTGAACGGCGAGATTTTTAACTACATCGAGTTGCGCGCGGAACTGGCGGCAAAGGGGCATGTTTTCTATACACGGTCCGATACTGAGGTCATCGTTCATCTCTACGAAGAATTCGGTGAGAACTTCGTCGACCATCTGAATGGCCAGTTCGCCATTGCCCTGTGGGATCGCCGGAAAAGCAGACTGACACTCGCCCGCGATCGGTTCGGTATCCGGCCGGTGTTCTTTACCGAATCCCAAGGACGCCTGATCTTTGCCTCCGAAGTGAAAGCGATCTTCGCACTCCCCGAGATTTCCCGTCAGATCGATCCCCGCTCGCTCGCACAGATTTGCACTTTTTGGTCGACTCTCCAGCCGCGAAGCATCTTCACCGGCATCCAATCGCTTCCGCCTGGGCACATTCTCACGGTCGATGACAAAGGTTCCCGCCTGAAGAAATACTGGGATTGGGATTTCAGTGATGCGCACTCGTTGCCCTCGGATCCGAGCGAAATCATTCCAATGTTGCGCGAGCGGATCATCGAGGCCGTCAAGTTGCAGCTGAGATCCGATGTTCCGATTGGCGTCTATGTCAGTGGGGGGATGGATTCTGCCATCATCGCCAGCATCATCCGGCACTGCACTGACGTTCCATTGCGGACGTTCTCCCTGACATTCGAAGATGCCGAGTTCGACGAGAGTATCTGGCAAAGGGTGGTAACTGACGATTTACGCAGCGACCATACGGCGGTGCGCTGCAGCAAGCGTGACATTGCGCGGAACTTCCCGCGCACGATCTGGCATGCAGAAGCGACGGTTGTCCGGACCGCGCCGACACCGCTCATGCTTCTTTCAAGACATGTGCACGAAGCCGGCTACAAGGTTGTCGTCTCCGGCGAAGGCGCCGACGAGGTATTCGGCGGATACGATATATTCAAGGAAGCGAAAGCGCGCCGCTTTTGCGCGCGCCAACCCGGATCGCAGTTTCGACCGCGAATCCTGGAGCGCCTTTATCCTTATCTTTCCAACTCCCCCACGAAGAGCCGCGGTTTTGCGGCGGCGTTCTTCTCCCAAGGCATGGATCAGGTGAATGCGCCTTGGTTCGCCCATATTCCCCGGTGGACGACCACCGGCAGGGTCCGGAATTTCTTCTCCGGCGATGTCCGCGCGGCTCTGGTGGACTGGGATCCGTATCGCGACATCCAGGAGGCACTATCTCCGGAGTTATCCGACTGGGCGCCACTCGCACGAGACCAGTATATCGAAGCGCATACCTTGATGAGCGGGTATCTTCTCAGCGCGCAAGGCGACCGTGTCGCCATGGCGAACTCCGTCGAAAGCCGAGTCCCATTTCTCGACCACAACATCGTCGAATTCGCAAACCGGCTGCCTCCACATTTGAAGATTAGCGGCATGACCGAGAAGTATCTTCTGCGCAAAGCATTCGAAGACATTCTACCACCAACCCTGGCCAGCCGGCCAAAGCAGCCCTATCGAGCACCCGACAGCCAGAGCTTCTTCAACCAAGGCTTCGCGGAGGAGTACGTTGGCGATCTCCTGAACACGAATAGCTTGAAAACGGCCGGATACTTCGATGCCGACGCCACGATGAAGCTTTTCGAGAAGTGCCGGGCTGGACGCGCCATCGGTTTTGCCGACAATATGGCCTTTGTCGCGATCCTTTCCACAATGTTACTGCATGAGCAGTTCGTGCTCGGCAGGCCGGTCGGAGTGCCTTGATGTTGTTGCACGACTTTCTCGACACGACGCTCGCTCGCTGCGCCGCCAAAACCGCCGTCGTGACCGCGGACAAGCGCTACACCTATAGCCAGATCGATCGGCTTGCTGATGCCGTCGCATGGAAGCTGAAGGAGTTTGGCGTCGAGCGCGGCGACCGGGTTGCGATCTACCTCGACAACAACATTGAATTCGTCGCCAGCCTCTTCGGCATCCTCCGATTGGGCGCTGTCATGATGCCCATCAATCCCCTCTGCAAGACTGACAAGCTGGCATACATTCTGAATGATGCGGAGGCCGCCGCGCTGATTACCCATGCCGACCTCGCCGGCAATTGGCGACCCGCCTTGTTGCGGAACCGCAGCGTGCTTGGCTGCCTCGTATTGGACTATGAAACGGCCGTTGGGGAATGGCCCCAAACGTGCGTCGCGTTTCCCGGGGAGTACGGACCGGGGCCATCGTTCCGGTGTGACGCAACGATCGACCAGGATCTTGCCGGGCTCATCTATACATCGGGTTCGACGGGCGAGCCCAAGGGCGTCATGCTGTCCCACCTCAATATGGTCTCAGCCGCAACATCGGTCTCCACCTATCTCGGGCTGCGCCAGGACGATGTCATTTTTTGTGCACTGCCATTGTCGTTCGACTACGGGCTCTATCAAGTCCTCATGACTTTTCTCAAAGGCGCGACACTCGTGCTGGAGCTGTCATTTGCATTTCCCGTCAAGGCCCTCCATGTGATGGCACGGGAAAAGGTCACGGTGTTTCCGGCGGTACCGACCATGTTCTCGATGCTCCTGGCACTTCGCACGCTGCGTCAATACGATCTGCCAGAACTGCGTACGATTACCAATACGGCGGCCGCACTTTCCGAGGAGCATATCCGGCAAATCCGGGGCGCCTTCCCTCAGGCGCAATTGTTTTCGATGTACGGACTTACAGAGTGCAAGCGGGTGACTTACTTGCCTCCCGCACAACTCGACATCCGGCCTATGAGCGTCGGAAGAGGCATGCCGAATGAAGAGGTTTGGCTCGCAGACGAATCCGGCCAGCGCCTTCCCAACGGCGCCACAGGAGAGTTGGTGATCCGGGGATCAAACGTCATGCGCGGCTATTGGCGCAAGCCAGCCGAAACAGCGGCCTGTCTCAAGCCTGGGCCAATCGCTGGTGAAATGGTCCTTTATTCCGGCGACCTATTTCGAACCGATGAAGACGGCTGGCTGTATTTCGTCTCCAGGAAGGACGACATCATCAAGACCAGGGGCGAGAAGGTCAGCCCACGCGAGGTGGAGAATACCCTCTACGCCCTGGACGGCGTGATGGAAGCAGCTGTGATCGGCACTTCCGATCCGCTCCTGGGCGAGGCCGTCAAGGCATTCATCGTGCTTGGTGATGGCGCGGCGTTGACCGCGCATGACGTGATCCGCCACTGCAGCGAGCGCCTCGAGACATTCATGGTGCCCAAACACATCGAGTTCGTCGAGAAATTGCCTCGGACCATCACGGGCAAGATACATAAATCCGGCCTCAGATAGCAGCGCCCATCGCACAGCACAATCTCTGTTGAACTTTCGGTTCAGCTGAGCTTCCCAGCCTCCACTTCCTCCGTCTACCAAGACAACCCGTGGTAGGTATCTTCGACCGGAACTTCGGGAAACAATCGCGCCAGATCGATCACGTGCACGTCGGACCGGCGGTTGCGAACAGCCGTGCGGAACTGGTCTGTTGCGTGCGATGCAATCAAAACATCGCTGCCTGACAGTAGCTCGTCGGCGGTTGGCACCAGGGAGCCGGTGTCCAGAGCTTCAAGCGCCGACGCCAGGTCCACCCGCGCCACGCGCAATGCCTTCAATTGCGCCGACAAGTGTGGCCCCGGCTTAAGGTTCGGATCGTAGACCCGCACCGTCTCGCCCGCCTGGAGCAGGCGCGCCAGCAGATCGAGCATGGGGCTCTCGCGCAGATCGTCCGTTCCCGACTTGAAAGTCAAGCCGAGGATACCAAAGCGCCTGCCGTGGAACCGGTGCGCCAGCTTGACCGCTTCGTCGACCTGGAGCGCGTTGGATGTCAGCAAGCTGTCGATCAGTGGCAGGCCGACGCTGTTCCTGTCCCCGATATGCATGACTGCACGCACTTCCTTCGACAGGCATGAGCCGCCGAACGCAAACCCGGGCTTGAGATAGTACGGCGACAGATTAAGCTTGGTGTCCTCGACGAACATGCGCATGACTTCGTGGCTGTCGACGTCGATCGACTTGCACAGCCGGCCAACCTCGTTGGCGAACACCACCTTGGTCGCATGCCAGACGTTATCGACGTACTTCAGCGTCTCCGCCGCCGGGAACGTCGCAGTCAGCACGCGCTGCTCAGGTGTGGCCAGCACCTGCCGCGCCATCGACTCGGCCCGCTCGTCGTGGGCCGCGATCACGATCTTGCAGGGATCGTTGAAATCCGCGACAGCATGGCCTTCGCGCAGGAACTCCGGACTGAAGCAGATGCCGAAGCCGGCACCGAGCGTCTTGCCCGAAGCCCGTTCGATCTCCGGAACGGCGACACCCAGTGTCGTTCCGGGCGGAACGCTGCACCGCAGGACGAGACAGTGGTAGCCGGCCTTGTCGGCGAGCGCCGCGCCGATCATTTGGCAGGCCGAGCGCAGATAGGAGAGATCGCAACCGCCATCGGCAGCCGTCGGCGTGCCGACTGCAAGAAGGGTGACATCGGACTGGCGCACGGCTGCGACGATATCGCGTGTGGAGCGGATCAGGCCGTCGCGGACCCCATTGGCCAGCAACTGATCGAGGCCCCGCTCCACGATCGGGGAAAACCCGTTGGCGATCGAGGCCACCTTGATGCTGTCGAGGTCGCAGCCGACTACGGAAAATCCGCGCGAAGCGAGGCATCCGGTCATGACCACGCCGACATAGCCCAGACCGATGATGCTGATGACAGGCTGCGGCACCTGCGGAAGTCCTCCCTGCGAAGACAATGCGTCGGAAAACGCCATTACAGATATCCCTCAGATCGTGAACTCTGGTGTTTCGGTTCAAACATCTCGCAACCTCGATGTTCGTACAAGCCTAATAGCAAGTTATTGAAATAGTCTAGGTCGATACACCTGGGTAAATCAGAACATAGTTACATGGTTTGCTCCGGCTGGAAACATGCCGCATGGCACGGTTTCATTGACGATCTTGTGCATGGCCCATGGGCGACGATCTGCGCGACGACGGGGCGGCTTGGTAGAAACTTCCATTCGGGAGGCGCTCTTTCAGAAGGGGGACGTTCTTGAGGCTGAACGCCGCAGGCAAGGCAATTGGCGCGACGCCACCGTCAGGGCTGTGCCGTATTTCGTTGCACACTCTCTTGCCGGATTTACCGGATTCAGCCTTACCGGAGCATTCCGCCGCAGCCGTCGTGCGCGATTGGTCGCGGCCTGCTGGCTGGGAGCTATTCTTTCAACGAGCCTTTTCCTGTCTCACACCCTTGGAATAGCTCCAGGCGCGGCCTTCGCGCCCCACGACAACCATGAGGGCTCCGATCGTCATCGCGAGGCAACCCCTCAGAAAATACGTGACCGCGCGCCCCAAATGCATGGTCTGCAGATAACCGATCCGGTGCCCCACCATCGCGACGGCGCAAAGCATGGCCTCCACGGCGAAGAGCCCGCGGAAGAAGTGGCTTCCGGTCGCCGCCAGTGGAAGATTGGTGATCAGTACGATCAGCAGCAGCAACGGCATCACGCCGCGCAGTCCCTTGCCGGATACGAACTTGAATGCCACCCAACCCCGGCGCGGATCTGCCAGACGCCACAGGCGCAGGACTTGCTGTAGATTGCCGGCGCCGAGCCGCACGCGCCGCCGGAAGTCCTGATTGCGCCCCGTCGTCTCGATTTCCCGGGCAATCACACCAGGCTCGAAGACGGCGCGCGAGCCGTTCATCACGATCGTCATCGGCAGCACAAAATCATCGTTGATCGTGTCGGGTGGCAAAGGTGTCCATGCCGATCTGCGGAAGAGGTAGAAGGCTCCGTGCGCGCCCATCGGTCCGCCGAGACGGCTCTCCGCCGCGCGCAGCTCCGACTGGTAGCGCCAATACTCCGTCTCGCCCGGACTATCCAAGGCCGAGACAACATAGCTGCCCGTCACGACGCCGACGCCGGGGTCTTGAAAGTGCGCAGCGGCCTTGAGCAACACGTCCGACGGCACGAGCGCCGAAGCGTCGGTTGGTGCCACGATGTCCGTTTTGGACTGCGCTATCTGATCGTTCAGAACCGCAATCTTGCCTCGGTTTTCGGGGTACACCACAAGCTGAACCGTGGTGTTACCGGCTTGGCCAATCTGCCGCCGCGCGATGGATTCTGTGGCATCGGTGCAGGCATCGAGAGCCAGGATGCACGTGAGTTTGCCGGCCGGATAGTCGAGTGCAAAAAGGTTCCGAAGCTTGGCGGCAATCACCTTCTCCTCATTGAAAGCCGGAACTAGGACTGTAACTGAAGGGAGTGCGCTTCTATCAACAGCATGTGCTACTGCGGCCGGCGTTATTGTTCGTCGCGCCAGATATCGCAAAATCAAAGGATATCCGACAACATGATATACGATCAGGGCGCTGGCGCACCAGAACACTGCCAAAATGAAAAGCAACCGATCTTCTCCGTGAATGCCACCACAGCTGCAGCTATCCTTCAGTTTTCACCTTAGGCGAAATTTTCATTGACAGCCAGACACGTGGGCAGAATAAGTGCTTGTCCGGATTTCAGATGGGAAGCACCACGTTTTGCAAAGCCTAGTCGAGCTGGCGAGGGGAATTGTTAACCAAGCTATTTCCCTGTCCAACGGGCGTTTGGCGCGGGGCACGATTTTGTCGGTGGCCATCGTCGGGATCGGCACCATACTTGGGTATCTTGTACAGATTTTCATCGCGCGCTCACTCGGTCCAGTCGAGTTTGGAACATATGTTTATGTTCTCGGCTGGGTCGGCATCGCGCGCTTGGTCACGACATTGAGCTACGACTTGGCAGCCGTGCGTTACGTCGGCATTTTTTTCGCTGAGAACGATTGGGCGCGCATCAAGGGGTTCATGCGGACGAGCCGCTGGAGCGTGGCGATCGCGGGGCTCCACGCCGTACTCGGCATTGCCTTGCTCGTCCATATCTTCAAAGATCAGTTGCCTTCGCATCTCCCGAACGCGTTGCTGGTTGGTTGTCTCCTGCTGCTGCCAATAGCTTTTCTTTCCCTCGAGAGCTCGTATCTCCGGGCGATGCAGTTTGTTTTTGCGGCACGGGTTCCATTTTCCATCGTGCGCCCGCTTATTCTTGCAGCAGGCTTGTTCGTTGCGACGGCCTATCTGGGATACGCAGGAACTGCTGTCCTGGCGCTTTATGCCAATACCATCGGCACGATGATCGCATTCATCATCAGTGTCGTCTTGCTGCAACGACATGTACCCTCTCAGGTGACGGCGTTCGCTCCGGCGGCTGATCGCAAGGACTGGGCAACATTCTGCGCCGCCAATCTCGGGCAGACCTTACTGTACATGATCCTGTCCCAACAATCCGACATTATCCTGGTGGGAACTTTGATCGGAACGACAGAGGCTGGGCACTATGCTGCGGCCGGACAAATTGCCTCGATACTCATGCTCGGCGTCAACGCAGTCAACGAGTTCGTCAACCCGATGATAGCCGGGCATAAAGCGACCCCGTCCGACCACGAGCTTGCCAGGGTTTTGTCGCGCGCAACCCTGCTGAACATGGCGATCGCCCTGCCCATCGTCGCCGTTATCGTGCTGCTCGGACCATGGATGCTGAGTTTGTTCGGGCCCACGTTTCCGGCTGCCTATCCAGTTGTCCTGATCCTTACCATTTCAGGCATATTCGGCGGCTTGTGGGGAGGCTTGTGGGGCGATCTCTTGACAATGAGAGGACTGTACCGGTCGTCCACGCTGGTCGTGGTCACGGCCACGGCGTTCAATCTCGTCCTGATGTATGTGCTTGCCCCCCGCTTCGGCATCGTCGGTGCGGCGGCCGCGACGACCATCGCCGTCATC
Organism: Hyphomicrobiaceae bacterium; assembly: GCA_031367505.1. Lineage (GTDB taxonomy): Bacteria > Pseudomonadota > Alphaproteobacteria > Rhizobiales > Hyphomicrobiaceae > JAKFWF01. The sequence continues at coordinate 18,974 of JANLPY010000183.1, forward strand.
GTCAGGAGCGCGCTTGTCGCCATCCTCGTACATCATCACTTCGGATTCTGGCCGTGGACAATCTGGAGGCAGGGGTTGTCACGAGCCGGCCAAGACACCTAAACGGCTGACTTTTGCGCTCTGCGACGCACGCAGCTTAGCGCGAGAGACGCGCATCTGCCAGCGATCGATAGCCTGGACTGATAAGTGGAGCCTCTAACAATGCTGAAGCCTGTCAAAGCCAGCCCTGGAGCTCTTCGCGTCCTTTTCTTAGCAGAAGGGGATGCGGAAGACTCATCGGCCTCGGGATCGGGCACACCGACAAGCGTCATCGCACACCTCCGGAATTTGGGAGCCACTGTCACCTCGGCGGACGTGGAACTCTATGGACCGCAAAAGCTAGCCGCGCTTCTGGGAACTTGGTCGCCGGCCCGACGGCGGTGGGTGGCTAGATATCATTTGTCGCCGCTACCATATGGCTTACGATCCCGCCTCGCCGCAAACGCGACACTGGCATCTGAGGCTGACGTAACGCTTCAGTATGGCGGTAGCTTCGGGACTGGCGCCGTTGGCAGACCATCTTTTTTGTATTGTGATTCCCATACTTTACTGTCCAAGAACGAGGCGCATTCTTGGGGTGCCGCTCTTAGTTCTCGGCAACTCCACGATGCGGTGACCTGTCAAAGGCGGGTGTATGCGGCCGCAGCCGGTATCTTTACGTTCAGTGAATTTGTACGTCAGTCCTTTCTCCGCGAGTATGGCCTGAAGCCCGAGCGTGTGATTACCGTCCATGCCGGCCCGAATTTCGATCCCTCCGAGATCGGTTCTGGTGCCGCAGGTTCAACTCCGCGACCTCCGACAATCCTGTTCGTTGGTCGTGAGTTTGAAAGGAAGGGCGGGCCTGTGCTGCTGGCTGCGTTTCGCTCAATACGCAAGCGAATACCGAGCGCCCGGCTAATAATCGTCGGACCGCGTGAACTGGATTTGGCCGAACCAGGCGTTGAGTTCATTGGTCATCTTCGAAAGAGCAACCCGGTCGAGGCCGCCAAACTTCAGGAGTGTTTTGCCCAGGCCGACGTATTCTGCCTTCCGACTCGACATGAGCCGTTTGGCATCGTCATCCTGGAAGCAATGTTTCATGGTCTACCGGTTGTCGCGACAAACATCTGGGCAATTCCGGAAATGGTTCTGGATGGTACCACTGGGTTTGTGGTTCCAAGAGACGATGTACCGGCACTCGCAGATCGCCTGACGCAGCTGCTCGAAGAACCCAACTTGGCGCGGAGGCTAGGAGATGCGGGGCGGGCTCGGGCGCACGAGCGGTTTACCTGGACCGCTGTCGCCAAGATTATGCTACGCGAGATGTCAGCCGCTATTCACAAGTCTGGGCCGTAGATGGTAGGTGATTGCCGACCATGTTGAAAACAACCGGCGAGCGCCGATCCAAGAGAGTATCTGAGATTAGTGCCGCAGCCAGTAGATCCGCAGCGTACGTTCAGGATTATCACGTGTCGAAGTCGGAAATTGACCAAATTCGTGTTGCCGTGATCGGCCTTGGGTATGTCGGGCTGCCTTTGGCGACCTATATGGCGCGCCATTTTCCAGCCGTTGGCTTCGATATCGATCAAAGGCGCGTTGACGAGCTCAACCGCGGGCACGACCGTACGCACGAAGTGACGGCGGAAGAGTTCGCTGCCGCCCGCGTGCTTTCGTTCTCCACGAGCGAAAGCGAGCTCAAGTCCTGCAACTTCTACATCGTCACGGTGCCGACACCGATCGATATCAGCAACCGGCCGGATTTTACCGCCCTCATCAAGGCGAGCGAAACCGTTGGTCGCGTCATTTCCCGCGGCGACATCGTCGTCTACGAGTCGACGGTCTACCCAGGTGCCACCGAAGAGGTCTGCATCCCTGTCATCGAAAGGATTTCGGGACTAACCTACAATCGGGATTTCTTCGCAGGCTACAGCCCGGAGCGGATCAATCCCGGCGACAAGAAGCACCGGCTTCCCGACATCCGCAAGATCACCTCCGGCTCGACACCGCACGTTGCCGCGCTGGTGGATCAGGTCTATGCGACGGTCATTACAGCCGGTACATACCAGGCGAGTTCCATACGGGTTGCCGAAGCGGCCAAGGTGATCGAGAACATTCAACGGGACGTGAATATCGCACTCATCAATGAACTCGCTCAGCTGTTCAAGCGATTGGGGCTCGACACCAAGGAGGTGCTGGAAGCTGCAGGCACCAAGTGGAATTTCCATGGCTACCAACCCGGCCTCGTCGGCGGCCACTGCATCGGTGTCGATCCCTACTACCTCACACACAAGGCACAGGCCATCGGCTTCCACCCGGAGATGATCCTGGCCGGCCGCCGGATCAATGACAGCATGTCGGAATGGGTTGCACGCGAAATCATCTCGTTGATGCTGCGCAAGCGGATTGATATCGGGCGCGCGCGCCTCCTCGTCATGGGGTTCACATTCAAGGAAAACGTGCCGGATATCCGCAACACCAAGGTTGCCGATCTGGTGCGTGAACTGGCCCCATATGTTGGCGAGGTCGTCATCTACGATCCTCTTGCCGATGCCGACGAGGTCCGCCACGAGTACGGTCTATCGCTGACGAACGCCATGCCGGAAGGTCCATTCGATGGCGCAATTCTGGCCGTCGGGCATGCGAGCTTCCGGACACTGGACCGCCACTCTCTGGAAGCGTATCTCGTGCAGAATCGGCCGAATTTTGTTTACGATATGAAGTGGCTCCTTTCCGCAACCATGACGGACGGTCGCCTTTGATTGGCTGGGCTTTCTAACGATGTTGAGTTGCGCCGCCTTTTGGGGGAGCGAAACTCACAGCGACTTCTTTCAGCTGCACGAATAATTATGGAGGGTAAGCGTCATGCCGACAGATTCACGAACAACCCATCTGTCAATTCTCGCTGCCATGCACGTTCGCATTACCGCAAGAGTGTTTGACAGCATACCTACGCAGTTAGCTCCGGCGCCTTGTCCGGAAACATGCGAAAGGGCACGGTTTCATTGATGATTTGGCGCATCGTCCATGGGCCGTGAGCGACCAGTTGCGCGATGATGCGGGCGGCAATGCGGCCGACGCCCTTGGTTTTGCGCCTGTTGTAGCGGAACACGTATTCGTCGAGATACGGCTGCATATATTTCATGCTGACGGCCGATCCGTGCGTGCCGAACAACCAGCGCTTCAGCAGGGAGATCGCCGAGTGCGAATGCTGCAGGGCGTCGTCCTTGGCGCGCTCGGCCTTGATCTGGACTGCGCGCGCCGGAGCATGGCGACCAGTGAATCCGGTTGATGACGACCACCGTTTCCAGTCGATGACGACCAGCCGTTCCGGTCCAGGGCGACCAGGGCGGCAGGGCTGTGCACGGGCGTGATGAACGCCGTTGGGTAATCCGCGAATCAGCCGGACCTCACTCCTCATTCCAAAGGAGCGGTGATGGCCCAATCGAGATTACCCATGCGCAAGATCCGCGATGTGCTGCGGCTGTCAGCAGCCGGGCTATCCAAGCGACAGATCGCTGCCAGCCTCGGCATTGGCCCGACTGCTGCCGGTGCCTGTCTGCGCCGGGCGCGCGAGGCTGGTGTCGGCTGGCCGCTGCCGGACGATGTCGACGATGACGCGCTGGAGCGCCGCCTCTATCCGCCGGTTGCGACGCCGGCCCCGGACTGGCGGTCGTTGGTAGTAAGCGACCCACGAACGACCGTCGCACTCGGCATCGGTTTCCGCTTGACGGGCGGCGGGTAGGCCAGCGACGCTATCGCGTCGGTTTTAGCGCGGCAGCCGCAACGTTCCAGGGCAGCAGCGCCTCGATATCGGCGAGGGTGGTCGCC
>JANLPY010000199.1:0-3321 GCA_031367505.1 Hyphomicrobiaceae bacterium
CTGAACGACACGTCCCAAATTCGATCGCGACACTGCGGCGCCGCCTCGACGCCGGCCTCGTCGCGCGCCTGTCCCGTTGCCCTTGCTGCGCAAGACCGACACGCACGAGCGCACGGCGCGCATATTTGTGACACAGTACAACTAGCCCAATTGGCCACACTCGACGCGTCGATCAGGGAGCGTTTTGGCCCCCGTGCCGGCGCGCCCCAAACCGGAAAACGCCGGTGACGGAGCCGCAGGCGGTACTAAGGATGGCAACGGCATCGCTTCAATCGCGGAACTGGATGCGCGGTTTGCGGCAGCATTCTGCTGCCCGCATTGTCAGTCTACGGTGGTTGGCCGGTGGGGCTTCGCCAACGGCCTTAAACGCTACCGCTGCAAGGCGTGCGCGGTGACATTCAACGCGTTGACCGGTACGCCGCTGGCGCAATTGCACACGTGCGATTTGTGGTTCGGGCACGAGCCACCGCTGACGGCAAGTCTCTGCGCAAGGTGGCGGCCCGTTTGAATATCGATCTGACGACGGCGTTCCGTTGGCGTCACCGTTTTCTGAAAGCGCCAAAAGCCTTGAAACCAAAGGCTATCGAGAGCACCATCGAATCTGATGAGACCTATTTTCTGCGGTCAGAAAAGGGCTCGCGCACGCTGCGCCGGCCAGCGCGCAAGCGCGGCGGCACGGCAACCAAGCGGGATCTTTCGGACGAACAGGTTCCTGTGCTCATCACGTGCAATCGAGACAAGCTGACGACTGATCATATCCTACTGGATCGCTCCGCGCGATCCAATGCGACTGTGCTGCAACCGGTGATCGCCAAGACGGCCATTCTCGTCAGCGATGCGGCCCATGCCTTCGGCACCTTCGCAGCACGGGCCGGACTTGCGCACGTCGCGCTCAATCTCAGCGCGGGCGAACGGACGTGCGGCATCTATCACATCCAGAACGTCAATATCTACGACAGCCGCCTGAAAGGTTGGATACGCCGCTTCAACGGCCTCGCCACCAAATACCTCGACAGCTACCTCGGTTGGCACCGCAAAAACGACCACGATGGCTGCACGCTCAGAGCGAGTACGATGCTGGCGGCAGTGTGGGGTTAGGGCTCAACATCGGATGCAAACAGCGCCTAAAATATACAGCGTTGCAACAATCTCACCACCAATTCGGCCGTTAAATTCGTCAATCGAGATCTGTGCGTGAAAGGCGCACTGCATTGCATGAAACTGTTATGTTTAAACGCTGCCTATCTGTTAACAGTTGGTCCAGGCTTTTCGCGGCAGGGTCGAGCGCGATAGCCCGTTCCCGGCTTTTGGAGTTTGCAATGATCAAGATATTGAAGACCGCCCGCATCAATGACGTCGGCGCAACGTCGATTGAATATGCGTTGATTGCTTCGATCATCTCGCTTTCCATCATCGTCGGAGCCACTCAAATCGGTAGCAGCCTTAAAGGGGTCTTCACCACTGCTGCCACCGGGTTCAGTAATAAATAATCGATTGCAACGACGCGCTAATGGGCAAAGCAGAGCTGGCCTCGGTCAGTTCATCAGGACTCGTGCCCTCCGGCTGGTGCTGAATAACACTTGTCGTCCCAGCTGGCGTTATCCGGTCGCCTAATTGGGCTACCTCGCAGATCCAAAGCAATCACGAATGGATCTGGCATGCGCGCGTTGTCTGTACTTCGAAAGCATATGGTCGCGGCATTCTTCATGATCACATCGCACTGGCTCAGTACTGGCGCAACTGACGCCAAGGTTCCCGGCGCGATCCATTGCTTTAACGATATTTGTCACCGGGTCCGCACTGTCGCAGAAACGACACTGCGTATTGGCATCGTCGAGCCGGTGACCGCCTCGTACTACGATGCACCTGAGAAGGACCCCTTCAATCCCCGGCTCGAAACCTCGTCGGGTGCAGAGTTTGATCCCGACGCGACCGACAATGCGGCCAGCCCTATTCATCCAGACGGCACGATCTTACTGGTCTGGTCGCCGCTGACCGGTGGCGCGGCGATTATTCGCATCAACAACGCCGGGCCGTATCATTCTGACCGCACGCTCGATGTGTCCCGCGCCGTCGCCGAAAACCTTGGTTTTACCCGTGCTGGAACAGCATCCCTGTTGACCGTCGTTATCCAGTCGCCGCTGGTTAACGAAGCGCGCTATGTACGCGCGCGCGTTTACCCGGCAGAACGCGGTTATCTCGGTACTTTTCGCAATTTAGCACTTGCAAGCCTCGAGGATGTGCGCGCACATGCCGCTGTGTTCAGGGGCGCCGGACCAGTTCCGACGCAGGCGATTGAACCGACGCCTTATGACACTGTTATGCCCGTTGGCGCAGTGTTGACTGCCGCGGTGCAAGGCAGTCGTCACGATGTCACGGCGGTGCCTCAAGAACGGGTGCAAAGATTGGTGGACCAGGCGCACGTGACGACGAGTAGTCCAGTCACGCAACTATGGCTCGACCGGGAGGGCGAAGGACGGCTGCCAAAAGCACTGCAACGACTTGCCAAATTACCGACGCGCGCACGCGCGACAACCGTGGCCCCGCGCGACGACGACCGCGAAGGAGCATTCACCAGCTCGGACGCGGTCAAAGCGCTCTCCGCCAGAATACTTTCCGAAACGCGCTAAGGCCTGTCGTCAGTTGAGTCATATTATCACGCAGACGAGCAGGACGCCAGCCATGAACGTGCTGTCAAGTTTATCGTAGCGCGTAACTCGTCGCCAGTTTCAGGATGCTCTCGCACGCGCGGAGCCCTGCTCGGGATGCGCCTTCGCGTTTATGATCGCCTCGACTAACGCGATCATTGCTGGCCCGATCGTGGCGGCCTCACGCATGATGCTCTCCGGCGTCCAGCCCGCATAGTGGCGGTGCGAACTTGGCATGTGCTCGCCAATCGTCGTGTGCCGGCGCTCGACGGCCGACCGCACATGACTGGCCACCCGCTCGCCCTTATGGAAGATCTCGACGGTGGTGTCGGTGATGCGGGCTTCGATACGTTCGCGGATGAGGCGGTTAGGGGCTGAGAAATAGTGTTGGTCGATCTCGACGTGATAATCGAGCCCGGTTCGATTGATGCCGGGCTGTAGCGGCACACCGCCGTCACGCCAGCCTTGAGGTTGTCGCAGACGATGGCGTGTGCGACGCCGTCGATGGCCGCGAAGGCGTTGATGTGCGCGCCTAGAGCGGAATCCACCTGATGTGGATCAGGCGCGATAGCCTGCGTTTCTGAAATAGCCTGCGCATTCGGTCGGAGCAATCGTCTTGATGGTGCGGCCGACAACCTTCGTGAGCGCGTCGACGGTTCGCGCGGCGGCTTTG
>JANLPY010000219.1:0-3010 GCA_031367505.1 Hyphomicrobiaceae bacterium
CGCGAGCGAAGGATCGAGGCCGCGACCAACGTAGATCGCCGTCAGTTCCTGGTGCTCGCCTTTGTCATCTGCTTTGAGTTCCGCGAGCTCGAGTTCGAGTTCGGCCTGTTCAGTATCGGCCTGTGAGTGCACAGACACGTATTCACCTGCAGCCATTGCCATAGCCCCCGACACCAAGCCGGCGACCCCTGCGACCAACACGCTGCTGCGAGTCCCCTGCGCGGCAGCGACTCCCAGAACGAGACTCGCTGTCGAAACGATACCATCGTTCGCACCCAAAACCGCCGCGCGCAGCCAACCGATGCGTTCGGTGCGGTGTCGTTCTTTTTGGCGTAAAGGCATTCTCAGACTTTCTTGACGGAAGACTCAGATCGTACCACGACACTTCCGGCGTTGCCTGTCTGTACGAAACAAAACGCTGCAGCCGAACAGCCTTTTCCATGGCAATCGTCTGGATGACCCAGTAATGCTGGCCACGGTACCAATGAGACCGAGCGTGGTCACCAGCACGGCGGGTGAGAGGATCGTTTCCGTTTCCCTAGTACTCGCCGCGACATAGGCGAGAAACGCGACGCCCCAACCTCTGAGCGCGCCCATTTCAAGCGTGTGAATGGCGTACGCCATTGCATAGGCCATCGCCGAACGGTTTCGCATAGAGGCCGGAACCATTGGTTTGTTTTGTAACTGCCGTTTGCTGACGTGGAACGACCACTGCGATGATGATCCAAGCGGCCAGTGCGCTGATAGAGGCAGCAAGAAACGCCGATTGCCATCCAGCCAAACGAGCCAGCCAATCGCCTGTGGCAAACGATAGTGCGCCCGATAGACAGATGCTGGCGGCGTGTCCCGCTGTTGCACGCGACATCATCTTGGCATCGACGCGGTCCGCCAAGAGCTTCAGACCAGTCATGTACGTGCCAGCCCAGCCGATGCCACTCAGCGCACGGCAGGCCAGCGCCGACCAGAACCCGTCGACGAAGAGGCCGAATAATAGATGCCCGACAACGGTCGGACGCGACAGCAACACTAGCGTCATGAGCAACAATGCCCCGCCGAGCCACGGACTCGTGGCTATCATACGAATCCCTTCGAGCATGAACCCGAACCCAAGACCGAGAATGACGCCAAGCAAAGCTGGCCGAGGAACCCAGTCGGCCAACCGACGTGCAAGACCCGTCGAACCGAGAAGAAGCCAGATCAGTGCGGTGAGACCGGCGAGCTGAAGCCGGCACTCGCGGCCTTGGCGAATATGACGAGCCAATGTGTTGGCTGTCACGCTGGCTACAGATTGAAATAGAGGTTCAAGACGCGAGGAATACACGTCAGTCCGAAAGGATCGCTCCGCCGTGTGCGTCATGATCAATATGGTCATGCGCATTGCATCGTGGTCAAGATCGTTTAAGAGCGGACGCAAGCCAAAGCTCAACGGCACCCAGCAACCCGCGCCAGCGAAAATGTTGAGCCAAGGCCAAGGGGTGCGCTGTGTGGCCGATGAAATAAACGTCCACTATTCGACGGTTTCGCGGCTGAGATAATTTCCAGGTTAAATACGTGGACGTGACCAACACGTCCTCGCTGTCCCGTCCCGTCATGCGGGAACTGCCTTCTTTCTGTTCCACACAATCAAAAGGCCAAACAATGCAATCGCCGTTGGTAGCGCAGCGGGAAGCGTCAGACCGAATCTGCGGCGCGCGGCTGAAGGTGATAATGCCGGCGCTTGAGCGACACGGCCGGCTCCAGCTCGACAAAGCCGAGCACGCACATTTGCACCATCGAGATTTTCACTCGTCGGTCTTTCTGACGAACGGAAATGACCAGCGTGTCAGGATCGACTCTAGATATTTCACTTCAAATCCAAGATCACGATGCCACTTGAGAATGACGTGGCCGGCATCGTCATTGCGTGAAATTGAGCCTCGCAGACCTATGCGATCGGCCTTCAACGCAAATTGTCTGCAATCATCTGTGGTTTCGAAACGATAGCTGGCGTATCCGCTTGCCGAATACTCGTGAAGTTCCTGTTCGCCGGTCGCTTCAGTTGACGGCGCGCTCTCGCATTGGGGTTTTTGCATCGCCGGAAGGTTCAGGCTCGCGAGATAACCGTCAAAGGCAATCCGTAAGATGCCGGTTCGATTGGCGCTGACTTTAGTCCTTGGCAAGGTGCCTCTGGTCATCAAGCGATCAACTTGTCTGAGGCTCAACATCAGTCGGGTCGACGCCTCTTGGCGCGATACAAAATCTGGTGAGACCGTCCGGTGTTTGCCCATGCGTCTGTGTTTGGTGGACTTCAGGAGACAACGTCAAGCCGGAACGGACACCAAACCGCCCTTGGCGACGACTTACCAACAGGAAGTCTAGTGCGGAGCTTAGGGCAAACCGGACATCAGCGAGGCGGCGCGTAAAAGTAAAGGCCTTGGGATCGACTTTGCAGTTTGCTCACATCACCTGCTTTGCCGCATCATGATCACCAAGCGCTGCCGTTCGAGTTTGGCCGGCGGAATTGTAAGGTCTCGATTTTGACAACGGTCGATGACCTGTGACGGTCTTTTTATTTGGTTGCAAGGTTGGTGCCTCGCGTGCCCAACCTCGGTCACGGACATTCTCTGAGCGACAACTCGGCAATGCTGACCACGTTGCGCGCAGATTACTTTTTCAGCGCGCGTGCCGATTTGATGAGTTTCGGCGAGATCGTGTAGGTCGCGCGCGTGGTGCCTGTCTCTGAACCCACAATCGTCACGACCACCAACCCGAGCTTTTCCAACCGGGTCATAGCGCTCTTCACATTGTTGGGATGCGCTTCCGAGCGCGACGCAATTTCCGTTTTCGTTGTCGGCTCGCCGTCGAGTTGCATCAGTGCCACGCGGCTGATGTAGCCGTAGAGACTATTTTTTGCGGATGTCGAATGTCCGGCACCTGGGTCGTTGATGACCTCAAGCGCGCGATAACAGATCGCGCGAAAGTCGGCTGCATCGAGACTGTGCATAACTTTGGACGGCGCTATCTTGGAATC
>JANLPY010000278.1:0-27337 GCA_031367505.1 Hyphomicrobiaceae bacterium
CCGGGACATGATGGCGATAGGCGCCGGCACCAACGAAGATCGGCACCGACCCGGCAGGTGTATTGCGAGCCGCCAGCCGGCCTAGTTCACGCTCGACTTCAAGCTCACCCTTGGCTTTGGGCAGATCGGGGGGAGACTTGAGCAACTTGTCCTTGGGCACAGCTGCAAACAGCTCATCGACCGATTTCACACCGACCTTGGCGAGCATGACGCGGCGGTCATCCGCATCGAGAGGGAGATATCGCATCAAGCACTCTCCTTCACGAAGGCGTCGTAGGCTGATTTGTCCATCAGGGCGTCGAGCTCGGCTTTGTTGGCGATCTTCAATTTGAAGAACCACGCCCGCCCCTCTGCGTCTTCGTTGACGAGGCCCGGCTGGGTTGCGATCGCAGCGTTGGCCGCGGTAACTTCGCCCGTGAGCGGCGCGTACACTTCGCTCGCAGCCTTCACGCTTTCGACGACTGCGGCAGACTCTCCCTGCTTCAATTGACGGCCGACTTCCGGCACCTCGACAAACACCACATCGCCGAGCGCCGATTGCGCGTGATCGGAAATGCCGACGGTGGCGATATCGCCCTCGACGCTTACGTATTCATGGTCCTTGGTGAAACGGATCAGCGCCATGGTAACACCCTTGTTGTTGGTTGAAGTCGAGATTAGGACTTGCCGAAGAAGCGGTTAGGCACGAATGGCATGGCAACGACGGACGCGGCGAGCGGCTTGCCGCGGACCATCAATTGGAGCGGCGTGCCAGGAGCCGCGTAGGCCGACGTGACATAGCCCATGGCGATCGGCGCGTTCAGCGACGGTGCAAAGCCGCCTGAAGTGACGACACCGATTTTCTCACCGGTGACCGAAAGTATTTCCGTGCCCTCGCGCGCAGGCGCCCGTCCCTCGGGACGAATACCGACCCGCTTACGAGCTGGACCGTTGGCAAGTTCGGCCTGAACGTGCGCGGCACCAGGAAATCCGCCCTCGGTGCGCCGCCGCTTCTGGATCGACCAGGCGAGCCCGGCTTCGATCGGCGATGTCGATGTGTCGATGTCGTGGCCATACAGGCAAAGCCCGGCTTCGAGTCGGAGACTGTCGCGTGCGCCGAGGCCGATCGGCTGGACAAGTGGGTTGGCCAACAACTCAGACCAGATGCGTGCGGTGTCAGAATCGCGTGCTGAAATCTCATAGCCGTCTTCGCCGGTGTAGCCTGATCGGCTAAACTGGACCGGGCATCCTGCGAGCTGTGCCTGGAGAATTGACATAAACGGCATGCCGGCCGCTTGCGGAACGAGCTTTTCCATTACAGCAGCGGCAGCTGGTCCCTGCAATGCAAGCAATCCGTTCGTGCCAGTCGCCGTACCGAGGCTGACACCTTTCGGCAAGCGCTCGGCGATGTGCGCGTAATCGGCATCCTTGCAGCCGGCATTCACCACCAGATAGAGGCGCCCCTCGTCCGCCGGATCAAACGAACGGGCGAACATCAGATCATCCAGGATTCCACCGTCATCGGCCAGCAATTGAGAATAACGCTGCTGACCACGCGCCAGGTTCAACACATCAGCCGGGAGGAAAGCTTCAAGAGCGCGGGCAACCGTTTCGTGTTGCCTATCGTCGGCGACGAGTGTCGCCTGCCCCATGTGGGACACATCGAAGAGACCCGCTTTCTCGCGGGTCCACAGATGCTCCTTCAGCACCCCTAGCGGGTATTGAACGGGCATCTCGTAACCGGCGAACGGCACCATCTTGGCGCCGAGCGACACGTGCAAATCATAGAGAGGTGTACGCAACAGTGGGGCAGACGCGGTTGTTCCGCTCATTCGAGGTCCCAACGTGGCTCAAACACAGGAACGCGTGCCTCGCGTCCAAGGTAGAGCCCCCTCTGTCTTGGGACCTGAGAGATTCGGTACGTTCCCCCGCCCTTATGAGCGGACGGATGCATTACCTTACCACCGTCGGTGGGATGAGCGCCAACGCGCCGCATCCACTTTCCAGAGAGCCATCAACCTGCGGTCCATTTGCCTGAGAGTTTCCGGGGCGGTTGCTCCTTCGGCGTCGTCACTCGAGAGAAGAGATCAGAACTCTTCCGCAGGTCTCGATTGGCAGTACGATGTAATTAATGCACACCGGCGCTAAGTCAATACTTAGACTTGGCCGGAGCAAAATTATAGGTGGATGATCACTTATGAAAGGTTAGCCAGCACCCGGAACGTTACGGTCGAAGCCAACGAACACTTCGAACTCGCCGGGGCGCGTGCCTTCAGGGATGGTAAAGGTCACTGTGCGAACCATCGAGAAATAGCCGATCGGCTTGTCGACGGCGACCGACACGTCGACCTTCATCTTGTCGGTCGTCACCTTCTCGCGCTTGGCATCCGTGACAAACACGTTGAGCGGCATCGTGATGTTACCGGCTTTGCCCTTCGGTCCGAGCAGAACGCGGCCGGAGAAACCGTACTTGACGGTAACCTTGTTCTGCTCGACTTGGCATTCGCGCGCGGTCTTGGTGATTTCGCCGCGATGCATGACGGCAAGCCCGTCGCCGGCCCGGCCTTGTTCGTAAATCGTCAGGTTATTGTCGCGCGGCCAAACGACGAAGCGCGGACACCCGTGGGCGACTTCGCCGTTGCTACCGCCGGTACTATCGCCACCGTCGGACTTCGCCGCCACGAGCAGTTGCTCTTCCGAGACGCCCTTGGTGGCAGTTGGCGTCGAGCTGGAACCGCCGAATACGCCGCCGCCGAGCCCCGACGTCAGCGTTGACACACCGCAACCGGCAACCAGAGCGGTCATCGCGAAGGCTGCACCAGCGCCAAGCACAGAGCGCAAGACGTGCCCGAACTGTGAAGATAGAGGATTTTTCGTCACGTTTTCCCGTCCGTCCGTGAAGCATACTGCTGCCGAAACAGCCAAACAAAGAACTGCCCCACCGCAGCCTCTGCCCAAAACCTCGTCGCGCGACTCGTTACATAACTATCAGGGTCACTTAGCACCCTCGACAGTCGCGGGCCAAGCGCGTAGCAACCACTAAGACTATTTCCACAAGCCATGAAGCGATTCTGCCATGACTTCTGCAAACAACCCGAAATCCAATCCCATCGCCCAAGGGTCAACAAAACCCAAGTTAACCATTCTAATGGCTGCGCCCCGCGGCTTCTGCGCCGGTGTTGATCGCGCCATTCAAATTGTTGAACTCGCAATCACCAAATACGGCGCACCGGTCTACGTCAGACACGAAATTGTCCACAATAAGTACGTGGTCGATAGTTTGCGGGCGAAAGGCGCCATTTTTGTGGAAGACCTCAACGAGATCCCGGATGACGGACAACCTGTGATATTTTCAGCGCACGGCGTGCCTAAGGCGGTGCCGGAAGCTGCCCAAAAGCGCAACATGTTCTATCTCGATGCCACGTGCCCACTCGTTTCCAAGGTACACAAAGAGGCCGGCCATCATTTCGAACGTGGTCACGAAATCGTTCTGATCGGGCACGCCGGCCACCCGGAAGTGGTCGGCACCATGGGGCAATTGCCCGATGGTGCGGTAACTCTCCTCGAAACACCGGACGACGCACGCAAGTTCACACCCAAGAACGCATCCCGAATTGCGTATCTCACACAAACAACGCTTTCGGTCGATGACACGGCCGAGATCGTCGAGGTTTTGAAGTCGCGCTTCCCGGCGATCGCCAGCCCCTACAAAGAAGACATCTGCTACGCGACAACCAACCGGCAAATCTCGGTCAAGGCGATCGCCTCCAAGGTTGAACGGCTACTGGTCGTTGGCGCACCAAACAGCTCGAACTCGCAGCGGCTTGTCGAGGTCGCCGAAAAATCCGGCTGCCCGAAGGCGGTCCTTGTACAACGCGCCACAGAAATTCCGTGGGAGGTATTTTCCGGCATCAGCTCATTGGGCATAACCGCCGGAGCGTCCGCGCCGGAAGTACTGGTCAACGAGATGGTGGCAGCTTTCCGTGAGCGCTACGATGTCACAATTGAAGAAGTCATTACTGCGCGCGAGAACATTGCCTTCAACGTGCCGCGTGAATTGCGCGATGCGACGCACGCCGTCCGACCCCTCCAGACCAGCTGAAGCAACATGGCCGTCTACACCGAAGTCGCCGACGATGACCTGGCGCGTTTTATTGCGAGTTATGGGCTAGGTGCCGTCACCTCCTGCAAGGGGATCGCCGAGGGCGTCGAGAATACCAACTATCTCGTCGGCACCACGTCGGGCCAATTCATTCTCACGCTGTACGAAAAACGCGTCGACGCAGACGATCTACCATTTTTTTTGGGGTTAATGGAGCACTTGGCGGCGAAGGGCCTTTCCTGTCCGACACCGGTGCGCGACCAACAGGGGCGCAACCTACGTGAGCTTGGCGGTCGACCGGCGGCACTCGTTACCTTCCTCGAAGGATTGTGGCTGCGCAAACCGGCGGCTCACCATTGCCACAGCGTCGGCGTCGCACTTGCGCGACTGCATGAAGCCGGGCGCGACTTCACCATTCCGCGTCCGAATGCGCTTGGCCCCGATGGCTGGCGACCACTGTTCGAGCGCTTCCGCGAGCGCGCCGGCGAAGTATGCCCTGGCCTCACTGAAACCATCGAAAGCGAGCTATCGGCGACCCTTGCGGTATGGCCGCGCGATTTGCCATTTGGCGTCATCCACGCCGACTTGTTTCCAGATAACGTCTTCTTCATGGGCGACGAACTATCCGGCTTGATCGACTTCTATTTCGCCTGCAACGATCAGTTGACCTATGACGTCGCTGTGTGCCTCAACGCCTGGTGCTTCAAGGATGATTTGACGTTCGATCGCGACAAGGGTGCAGCCTTGCTCGCGGGCTACCAGAGCGTCCGGCGCCTTACGCCTGATGAACGCAGTGCCCTGCCAATACTTTGCCGTGGAGCCGCGCTACGGTTTCTGCTCACCCGCGCCTATGACTGGGTCAACACCCCGGCCGGCGCGCTCGTGGTGAAGCACGATCCGATCCCGTATCTGAAGCGATTGCTGCATCACGCGGGTGTTGTCGAAAACGGCTCGGCAGCCGATTACGGACTGGATGAAGCGAAATGACCAGCGAACCCGCACCGAAGCCCCACGTATTGGTCTATACGGACGGCGCCTGCTCCGGCAATCCCGGCCCTGGCGGCTGGGGCGCGATCCTGATGTCGGGCGGCCATCGCAAGGAGTTGCGCGGCTCGGAAGCCAACACCACAAACAACCGGATGGAATTATTCGCGGCTATTGGCGCGCTCGAAGCCTTGAAGAAGCCGTCGATCGTGGCGCTCAACACCGATAGCAATTACTTGAAGGATGGGATCACCAAGTGGATCCACGGCTGGAAGCGTAACGGCTGGAAGACCGCCGACAAGAAGCCGGTCAAGAATGAAGATCTGTGGAAGCGCCTCGAACTCGCGCTCAAACCGCACACAATCGAATGGCACTGGGTGAAAGGTCACGCTGGCCACCCCGAGAACGAGCGCGCCGACGAACTTGCTCGCCTTGCAATTGCCGAACTGCGCGCTGCCGCCAAGGCGGGCAATTGAGCAACAAATGCGATACGACATGCCGTTGCCACAGTGCCGCCATAGCCGCGACCTCGTGTGCTGAGCAAAACGGTTGCTCTGAACATTGAGAAGTCCGCCCCCAACGAGGTTCCCATGCGTCGTAGTGTTCTAGCGCTTGCCGCCCTGTGTGCCGCCAGCCCGTCGTTTGCCGCCGATATCACTGCCACGTCGAAGATCGACGCGGTGACGGTTTTCCCGGCGGGTGCCGAGATTTCGCGTACGGCCAAAGTGAAGCTACCCGCTGGCGAACACATCGTGATCTTCCCCGATCTGCCGCGCGATGCGGTGGCAAATTCGATCCGGGTCGAGGGCAAGTCGACGGGCCGGATCGAGATCGGTTCGGTCGATAGCCGCTCCCTCAACGTTCCACGATCCGATGCTGCGTCGATTGCCACCGAGCGCCGCCGCATCGAAGGCGAGATCGAGACGCTGAAGGACGCCAAGACTGTGCTCGCAGCCCAGGTGCAGACGGCCGAAACGCAGAAGTCGCTGGTCACCAACTTGACGAACCTGCCCACGCGGCCCGCTCCTACCGCCGGCACGGCACCGTCCGAAAACTGGAGTCAGATCCTCGCCCTGATTGGCACCAGCCTGGCCGATGTGCACAAGACGATCATCGAGACTCAGCTCAAGCTGCGTGACATCGATCGCAAGATCACCGACCTGCAGAAAAAGCTTACCGAGACCGCGCCCGTGCAGGACCAGCGCACCGAGGTGAAGGTGTTCGTCAACGCCGGAGCGGGCGCCGATGCCGATCTCATCGTGCGCTATCAGGTGGCGAGCGCCGGCTGGCAGCCGCTGTACGACGCCCGGTTGACGACAGGCACGAAAGCGATCGCGGCGAAACTGCAATTAACTCGTCGCGCTTCGATTACCCAGCGCACCCAGGAAGCCTGGGATGGCGTCGCGATGACGCTATCGACCGCGCGGCCATCGGCTGGAACAGTCGCGGCGGAGCTGAACCCAACGACGGTCGATTTCGCGCCGGAAAAGCCGCCAATGCCGATGGCTGGCGCTCCGGCGCCTCCTCCGGTGGCGCGAAGTGCGCCCGTAGGCGACATCAGGCAATATTCGGAAGGCAGCACTGTGAGAGGCATGATGGATGCAGCAAAGATGGAGGCCAAGCAAATTGAGCAAACAGCTGCCCAGGTTGAAGCGTCGCCGTTCCAGGTGCTCTATTCGCTGACTGGCCCGCAGACCGTCCCCAACAGTGGCGAGACCAAGCGCGTTGTCATCGACCAGACCGACCTCGATCCGATACTCAGCGTCCGCTCCACGCCGAAGGTCGAGCCCAAGGCCTATCTCTATGCCAAGCTCACCTTGCCGAAGACCGCGCCGTATCTGCCGGGTCAGGTATCGCTATTCCGCGACAGCACGTTCGTTGGCATGGGCCGTCTGCCCGCGCTCACCCCAGGGCAAGAATTCGACCTCGGCTTCGGCGCCGACGATGCCGTCCGCATCCGCTACGCCAACATCGATGAAAAGCGCAGCGAGACCGGCATCATCTCATCGTCGCGCAATGATGCGCGCAACTTCCGCATCATCATGACCAACAAGCACGACCGGCCGATTGCGATCACCGTGTTCGACCAGATGCCGGTTTCCAACAACCAGGAAATCAAAGTCGAGATGACCGCCAAACCGCAGCCGACGAAGCGCGATCTCGACGACAAACGCGGCGTGTTGTCATGGGACGACACGTTGAAGCCTGACGAAGAAAAAACCATCGAGTTTGGCTACAAGATCACCTGGCCCGCTCAAAAGAACATCACCTACGGCCGCTGAGTGGCGGCGCACCACATTGGAGACGACGATGCGCAAGTCAACTTACATCCTGCTCGGACTTCTGATGATCGCTGGCGCCGTGGGGAGTGCCTACTATCTGAATATCGCTGCCCCCAAAGCCTCCCGCCAGGAAAGCAACCAACAAGCCGCCCGCGCCCCGCAACCTTCAACCCGTGGGCTGCCCAACACGTCGGATCAGCGCACGAAGACCACCGCAAAGCCAACGCCGTCGAGCTTCCAGATGTTCGACACCGTGGTGAATATTTTGAACGTCCTTGTGGGTTTGGTCGGGATCTACCTTTCGATCGCCGGCATCCGCATGCAACGCCAGGCCCAGGCGATGTCACTACGCAACGACCGCTAGAATTCGGGGGACAATCACCGGAATTCCAGTGGTCGTCCTCGACGGCCCTTTTGCTTCGCGAATAACTGGTCTATAGACCCTTACGGCCCCGACCTGCGTCAAGCGCGGGTGCGGGGCCGTGACATGAGAAGGAGCCAGCGAAAATGGCAAACGTGGTCGTAGTCGGCGCCCAATGGGGTGACGAAGGCAAAGGCAAGATCGTCGATTGGCTCTCCGAGCGCGCCGATATCGTGGTGCGATACCAGGGCGGTCATAATGCCGGCCACACGCTCGTCATTGCTGGCAAGATCTATAAATTATCACTGCTTCCATCGGGTGTGGTGCGTCCCGGCAAGCTCGGCGTGATCGGCAATGGCGTCGTTATCGACCCTTGGGCGCTCGGCGAGGAAATCGCACGGCTCGACAAGCAAGGCGTCAAGATCACCAAGGACAATCTGCGCATCGCGGAAAACGCGACGCTGATTTTGCCCCTGCACCGCGAACTCGACCAAATGCGCGAGAGCGCCGCCGGCGACAACAAGATCGGCACCACGGGGCGCGGCATCGGCCCGGCCTACGAGGACAATGTCGGCCGTCGCGCCATCCGCGTGCAGGATCTGAAGAACCTCGACACACTAGGCCCCAAAGTTGATCGCATCCTGGTGCATCACAATGCGTTGCGTCGCGGCCTCAATCAGCCGGAAGTTTCGAAAGAAACGATCATGGCCGAGTTGATCGAAGTGGCACCGAAGATTCTCCCCTTCATGGACGTGACGTGGGATTTGCTCGACAAAGCCCGCAAGGCCGGCAAGCGCATTCTGTTCGAAGGCGCGCAAGGAGCCCTGCTCGATGTCGATCACGGCACCTATCCATTCGTCACTTCGTCGAACACAGTTGCCGCGCAAGCAGCGACTGGTTCGGGCGTCGGCCCCGGCGTGCTCGGCAATATCCTGGGCATCGCGAAGGCCTACACCACGCGCGTCGGTTCCGGCCCGTTCCCGACCGAACTGACGGACGCGACTGGAGAACTCCTCGGCCAGCGCGGCCACGAATTTGGCACGGTCACCGGGCGCAAACGCCGTTGCGGATGGTTCGATGCGACGCTGGTCAGGCAGACGATCAAGGTCACTGGCATCGATGGCATCGCGTTGACCAAGCTCGACGTACTCGACGGCTTCAAGGAATTGAACGTTTGCGTCGGCTACATGCTCGACGGCGAGCGCATCGACCGCTTGCCTGCCGGCCACAATGCCCAGTCGCGCGTCAAGCCAATCTATCAGACGTTCGAGGGCTGGACGCAATCGACACGCGGTGCACGCAGCTGGGCGGAACTTCCCGCGCAAGCCGTGAAGTACGTCAAGACGATCGAGGAGCTGATCGAATGTCCGGTCACGCTTTTATCGACCAGTCCAGAGCGCGACGACACCATTTTGATGCGCGACCCATTCCAGGATTGATCGAAGACGATGGAGAGCACGGCCGCCTTACCTAAGACTGGCCGTGTCTCTCCGTGGGTCTTGGCACGGCTGCTGGCGGCGCTCGTGACGATGAGCTGCCTCAGCCAGTTTTATCGCGTATCCAATAGCGTGATCGCGCCGGAACTGATGCGCGAGTTGGGACTGTCGTCGGAGCAGCTTGGGCTGGCCGGTGGCGCATTCTTCATCACGCTTTTGATCGCGCAAATTCCGGTCGGCATCTGGTTTGACCGCTATGGCGCACGCATCACGTTGACACTGCTGTCGGTGTTCTCGGTGATCGGCGCAATTATGGTCTCGCGCGCTACAACGGCGAATGAATTGATCATCGCGCGCGCCATCATCGGCTTGGGGTGCGCGGCAAACTTCATGGCGTTGGTATTCTTGCTATCGCGATGGGTCGAACCGGCGCGCTATACGGCCATGCTGGCAACCGGTTTCGCGCTTAGCAACATCGGCACGCTGGCAGCGGCAACGCCGTTGGCATGGGCGGCGGCCACGTTCGGCTGGCGCAATACGTTTCTATTTCTGGGATTGATCACCGCCATCGGCACCGCCCAATTCTGGATCGTCATTCGCGATCGCCCGCCTGGGTATGCGATCCAGGTGCCCCAACGAAGTACGCTTACCGAAGAACTCCGCGGCCTGATGACGGTATTTCGCACACGCGGCCTGTTCCCCATCCTGGCAATGCACACATTTGCCTATGCGACCCAGCTCACCATAATCGGCGTATGGGCTGGTCCCTACCTGTTCGATGTTTATGGCCTCGATGGCATCGCACGCGGCAATGTTCTGCTGGCGATGGGGTTCTCGCAAATTGCTGGCGTCTTCAGCTATGGGCCGCTCGATCGGATCTTTGGCAGCCGCAAGAAGGTCGTCATCGGCGGCGTCGTTGTGGTGGTGGTACTCCTGTTGCTGCTGGCGGCCCTATCTCACCCACCGCTGTGGCTTGGTGTCAGCCTTCTGATCGCAGTTACGTTCGTCGCGTCGTATGGCGTGGTGATTGTCAGTCAGGGCCGCGCATTATTCCCAGATCACCTTGCCGGTCGCGGGGCAACGACCGTCAACATGGCCCAGTTGTTCGGCCTGATGGGGCTGCCGATCGTCACCGGGATGATTGTCGGCGCGTTTCCCCAAGCCGGCGGCATCGCTCCCGAGATCGCCTACCGGACGGCATTTGCAGCACTCGCACTCGGCAACCTGATCGGCCTTGTTGTCTACTTGCGTTCGATCGACAGCCGCCCGTAATCAATTGGGCGTGACCAAACCACGATACCCGGCGAACGCGCCAGGCGCCAATTCAGCCGCCAGAATTCGCATCGGGTCGGCTGGGCCCGGCAACCAGATTTGGCCCGGCGGGACACGAACGAAACCAAAGCGCGCATAGTACGGTTCGTTGCCGACGAGGACGGCCAGGCGGATACCAGCGGCCTTTGCATCGGCGAGCCCTTCAGCGACCAGCCGCTTGCCATGCCCAAACCCCGCATATTCGGGCTCCACCGCTAGGGGCCCGAGCAGCAATGCGCCGCCTACGCCGCCGATCGCGACTTCGGTGAACCGGATCGCCGCAATCAATTCAGGGCCGGCAACAGCGACCAGGCAGAACCGCGATATCAGCGGTAGGCCCTCGCGGACACGATAAGCCGAGCGAGTGAAGCGCCCGGGTCCGAAAGCACGCGGCTGCAAGGCACGAATGGCTGGGAGATCGTCGGGCGCAGCAGGCCGGACTGTGACAGTCAAGGACATGACATTAGCTCACGAACAGATGGCGAACAGACTCAGGCGGCGGCGTAGTGCGCGCCCGATCGTCGTCGCAGCGATCTGGTGTGAAGCTCAATTGTCATGAGAACGCCGTAACATGACGCAACCGGCTGCGTCCAGCTTCGCTTACCAAATCATCGATGGCGGTACGCCGCCGATGATCTCCGCCAGCCGCGCGCGCGTCGCCCGCGTTGTGCCGGCCGGCAACTGATCGAAGGCAAAGAAGCCTTGCTCGGCTATTTCCGTGTTGGGCTTCGGGATCGACGGCTGCTGCCACTGCCGGATGACATAAAGTATGATATGATCATTGGGAAAGGCTTGGAAGTTCGCATAAATCCCGAACAGCTGAGGCGTGCCCTCAATCAATATCCCAGCCTCTTCCATCAATTCACGACGGAGCGAAAGGTCGAGCGTCTCACTTTTTTCGACGCCCCCGCCGGGGAAATGCCAACCAGGGCGATAACCGTGCCGGATCAGCAAAACGCGATTGTCACCATCGAGAACGACGCCCTGCGCACCGAGCGTCAATCCGCGTGACAGCCGCCAATAGCGCTGCAAAACCCGGGATATCAAGCTTCGCTCTGCCAATTCCAACGCTCCGAATCGTGTCTTCAACCGAACATCTTGTATCACTCTTCTATCGCCTCGCCGCACAACAGGGTTCTCGCACACCATGACCGCGACGTTCACGATTGCGCACCTCTCGGATGTGCATTTGAGCCCGATCGTCGGGTTCACCCCGCGCCACTGGAACGCGAAGCGTGCGCTCGGCTTCATCAATTGGCAGCGCAAACGCCGGTTTGTGCATCGGCGCGCGATCGCTGACCGCTTGGTTGCCGATATCAAGCAGGAGCATCCGGACCACACGGCGGTAACCGGTGATCTCATTAATATCGGGTTGCCGGCGGAATACGAAGCAGCAGCTGCGTGGCTGGCGTCAGTCGGTTCGCCTTCGAATGTATCGCTGGTGCCGGGCAACCACGACATCTACACGCGCTTGAGGCACGATCGCGGCATCGGGCGCTGGAGCGACTACATGGCCTCCGACGCGTGGGGGCAATCGAAGGGAGCGGCGGCTGATTTCCCCTATGTTCGTCGCGTCGGATCAATCGCGATCGTTGGACTTTGCTCGGCGATCCCGACGGCGCCGGGAATTGCAATCGGGCGAATGGGGCAAACACAAATCGCTACCGCCGCGCGCATACTCGAACAACTCCGGCACGAGGGACTATTCCGCCTTGTGATGATCCATCATCCGCCGTTGCCGGGACAAGCGCGCGCCAACCACGATCTAGCCGACGCCGCCGGCCTCGCCCAAGTCTTGGCTATTTCCGGTGCCGAACTCGTGTTGCATGGCCACAATCATCGGCCAATGACCGCCAGCGTTTCGCATCAAAATGGCCGTGCACATGTGATCGGGGTCGCCTCGGCATCGGCTGGCCGGGTCCAAGGACATGAACCGCTGGCGCGTTACAATTTGATCCGGATCTCAGGTTCTCCGGGAAATTGGCGGATCGATCAGCGCCAGCGTGGCTTGGCATCGGTCGACGGCCCGATCATCGACCTCGAGCAGCGAACACTCGATTGACCGGCGATATTGCGAACCACTTCGTCAACCGAGCCACCCGAAAACGTAGAGGCTCATTCGTCGTTTCTGTGGCATAATGGTTGTCCAATTTGGAGATCATCGTGAGCCAAACATCAGCTATGCAAGCCAAGCCCTCGGCCTTCCCCGTCTGGGTCATCATTCTCGCTGCCGGAACGATCGTCGGGATGGCGATGGGCCTGCGCCAAGTGATGGGCCTTTACCTCAGGCCAATGACCACCGACCTCGGCATCGGCCGCGAGCCGTTCTCGGACGCGATGGCGATCGCCAATCTCGTCTGGGGGCTGGGTGCGATTGTTACCGGCGCAATTGCCGACCGCAAGGGTGCGGGCCGCGTGATCGCCGTCTGCGCGATGGCGACGGCTACGGGTCTTTACCTCATGTATGCTGCTCGCACCGGCTGGGAGCTGTACATTAGTGGCTTACTACTCGGTCTAGGCGTCGCCGGAACCGGTGTGACTGCGTTGGTCGGCGCAGTTGGTCGTGCAGCACCTGCCGACAAGCGGACCGCCGCCATTGCTTCGCTTGGCATGGCCGGCGGTATCGGTCAGCTGATTGCGTTGCCGTACACGCACATCCTGATCGAATGGCTGGGATGGAAGTCTAGTCTATTGGTATTGGCAGCAACGGCGCTGTTGATGATCCCACTCGCCTACCCGATTGCCGGCAAACCAATCGTGGTTGATACCGGCATGAAGCCGCAATCACTGACCGAAGCATTCTCCGAAGCCTTCGCCCATCCGAGCTTTTGGCTGTTGACGGCCGGCTTCTTCGTGTGTGGATTCCACGTCGCTTTTTATGGCGTGCATCTACCGGCATTTGTTGCCGACAAGGGGCTTGAGCCTTGGGTTGGCGTGGCCGCGATCATGATGGTCAGCGTTGCGAACATCATCGGCACCTATATCGCCGGCCGCTCAGCGAAATACGTCGAGCGGCGGATTGGCTTGAGTTTCATCTACTTCGCCCGCATATTCGTGTTCCTCGGCCTGCTGTTTTTGCCGATCACACCTACCACCATCATCTTCCTGAGTACGATGCTGGGCTTCTTCTGGCTGTCGACGGTGCCGCTCACGTCGAGCTTGGTTGCGATCTTCTTCGGCACGACATGGATGTCGATGCTGTTCGGCTTCGTTTTCCTGTCGCACCAGCTCGGTAGCTTTGCCGGCTTGAAGCTTGCTGGCATGGTCTATGACGCCACCAAGTCCTACGACATCATGTGGTGGATTTCGATCGCCCTCGGTTTGTTTGCCGCCGCCATCCATTGGCCGATCAAGGAGCGGCCGGTGGCGCGACTTACGCCTGCCGCAGCGGTGGCCGCCTGAGTATTTTGGAGTTATAATCCCAGCCGATGAGCGTACATGAGACCATAATCCGCAGACATCGCGCCAAGCCATTGGTCGTTCGTGTTGGCTTGGGCCTCATGCTTGGCGTCGTCACGATTGGCGCTATTTATCTTTATGCTGTCCGCGGCACGGCTATAATTTTTGACCTCGCCGCTGGAATAGCCGGCATGTTCTGTTTCTGAATCGATCTCGCGTCGCTCACCGAGGAATACCGATGAACAGGGTGCTGCATGATGTTTTCGGCAGTTAGCACGGCATCGCGTATCGCCGCCGTTTGTGCGTTGGTATTCCTGTTCAGCCTGCCGGTAAGCGCCGACGAGATGCGTACGTTCGTGAAGAGCGGATTGGCCTATGACGACGTAAAGCAGGATCTCGAAAGCGCGATCGAGCGCAAGGGGCTGAAAATTGGCGCAGTAGGAGATCTGGGCGACATGCTTGGGCGCACGCAAGGTGCGGTGGGCGCGGGAAACGTATACAAATCCGCGCATTACATGCAGTTCTGTTCCGCCGTGTTGGGCCACAAATTAGCAGCCGCTGATCCGGCCAACATAGGGCACTGCCCATTTCTGATGTTCGTTTACGAAACAGTGGCGAAGCCGGGCGAGATCGTCGTTGGTTATCGCACGATCACGCGTACAGGATCAGCTGCCACCCGCGCCGTCCAAGACGAGGCCGATGCAATGTTGGAGAGCATCGCGCGTGAGGCCGTCAACTGATCAGTGCATCGTTGTCACTTAAAAACACGAATTCATCAGGTTGGATATTGATTGATTGACTCGCACCGCGCTGCTCTGCTTGTTTGCGAGCGTGACGGTTTCCGTGTGTGCCGCAAGGCGAGCACGGGTGAAAAGGGAACACGGTGCCGGGCTATTCGCCCGTATGCCGAGGCTGCCCCCGCAACTGTAAGCGACGAGCCGGCTCCATCAATGCCACTGCGCCATCCCAGACCATCGGGACCGCGGGAAGGCTGGAGCGGGCGCTAGAGCCGCGAGCCAGGAGACCTGCCGGCACAAGTCGTCCATCCCTCATGCGGGGCGCGTGGTGGAACGGGTATCCGTAGTGGCGACTGATGTGCAACCGGCGCGGGAGCTACGTCAGCTGTGACTGTTCGGATCGTTTTGAAAGCCCACATGTTCTGATCTGCCGTTTCCCGGGCAACGCTCGGGATGTGGCCGATTGTCGTCAGGCACGAGCCTACAGACTACCAGTGAGCGTTGCTTCTCCGTCTTCAGTCGGTGAACGGAGATATCTATGCGACCTACGAGACTTTTGAATACTTGCTCATATACGGCGTTGCTGATCGCCGCGGCAGCACTTGCTCTGCCGGCCGTAGCGCAAACACCGCAAACCCTTCCCGGCATCGTCGTGCAAGGCGCGACGCTCGATGTACCGCGACCAGCCAAGAAGCCCGTCGAGGCGGAACCCGATCCCATACCACCACGTCCGCGCAAGCAGAGCGCACCAGTGGAGGCGGCGAAAGCGAACACGCCGTCGGGGGTGCCGGCGCCAGCCGCACCTAGCGATGCATCAGAACCGGCAGCCAGCGCTGGCTTGGCATCGGAAGGTGGCATTCCAATCGAAAACGTCGGCACATCGGTGACCGTGGTGACGGCCGCCGATCTCAAGAACGCGCAGGTTCGCAATGCTGCCGACGCACTCCGCAGTTTGCCGGGCGTGAGCGTCGGCAGAACGGGTGGGTTTGCAGGCCTTACGCAATTGCGCATACGTGGCGCGGAAGCCAACCACACGCTCGTTTTGATCGACGGCATCGAGGCCAATTCGGGCGCCGACGGCGAGTTCGACTTTTCCGATCTGTCCGCCGAGGACATCGAACGCATCGAAATTCTGCGTGGTGCGCAATCGGGTATCTACGGCTCGAATGCCATTGGTGGCGTCGTCAATATTATTACCAAAGGCGGTCGCGGACCGTTGACCGTGCAAGGCAGCGTCGAGGGCGGCAGCTACAAAACGCGCGACTTATCTGCCCGAGTTTCCGGTGGCAATGACAAAGGCTACGTATCCCTCGGCATCCATCGCCGCGAGAGTGATGGCTTCAATATTGCGCCAAATCGCGATCCTGCAAACCCCGCATTTCGCGATGACGACTTCAGCCAGTTGACCAGTTTTTCGCTAAAGGCAGGGGGGCAGATCACGCGCGACGCGAGCGTCGATATCGTGCTGCGCAACGTTTCTAAGTCGGGCGGCCGCGACGGCTTTGGCGGCACGATCGGTTCGCTCGCGACCGCCGTCGAGGATCCATCGCGGTTCTCCTCCAACCTCTGGTTAGCTGGTGCGACCATCCGCTGGGATATGTTGGATGGCGCCTTGAGCCATGCACTTCGCGCCAACCACAACTCGACACGGCGCATCGACGACGACCGCAGCCAGTTTCCATTTCTCAGCGACAATACCAGCGAGACCAATAAATTCGGTTATCTAGCAACCTACCGATTTGCAACACCGCTGCTGTTGGCGGCCAAGCACAGTGTTTCTGGGTTGATCGAGAAGGAGTTCGAGACGTTTCAACCCCGTTCCGATTTTACCACTGGCGAGGACTTCCAGCGCTCACGCATCGGCAAGGTGGCCGAATATCGCGGTGAATTCTACGTCCGGCTGTTCGTCACCGGCAGCGTCCGCCATGACGACAATGATAGCTTTCAGGACTTCACCACGTGGCGTTCGACAGCGGCACTCAAGTTGCCGGAACTTAGCATGCGGCCACATGCGAGTGTCGGCACCGGCGTCAAGTATCCAACCTTCTACGAACAATACGGCTTCATCCCGGGCTTCTTTATCCCGAACCCCAACTTGAAGCCGGAGACTTCGTTTGGCTGGGATGCCGGTGTCGAATTCACCGTTGTTCGGGATCGAGCGACGATCGACGTCACCTATTTCAATACCAACCTAGAGAACAAGATCGTGTCATTGGGATTTCCAACGTCGCTGACGAATACTCCGGGTGAGGCCACGCGTCAGGGAATCGAGATCGCCGGCAAGTATAAGGTCCTGAGCAATTTAAGCTTCGGACTGAGTTACACTTATCTCGATGCGCGGGAATCAAACGGCCAGCAGGAAGTTAGGCGTGCACCGCACGGCGGCAAAGTCGACGTGAATTACGGGTTCGATGGCGGTCGAGGCAATTTCAATATCGCAGCAGCCTACAATGGCCGGGCGGAGGATGCAGCGTTCCGCCTTGGAGTTGATCCGAACTTCGGGTTTACCACGTTCAATCCGGAGCGCGTGAAGCTCGACGACTATTTGCTAATCACGGCGGCAGCCTCCTACAAGATCCAGCCCGGCGTCGAGGTCTTTGGTCGCGTAGAAAATTTGACCAATCAAAAATATCAAGAAGTCTTCGGCTACAACACGCCGGGCGCCACCGCGTACGCCGGCGTGCGCCTCACGTTCGAGGATAAAAACTCGATTGAGTTGATGAAGAAGGACTAGCGCCATGCTGCGGCGGTGCCGGGTTATTGTCATGTTCCTGCTGCTGAGCATCACGCCCGGCGCAAGGGTGCACGCCGAGACCCAGCCGCGCCGCATCGTTTCGCTAAATTTGTGCACCGATCAAATCGTGCTGGAGTTGGTCCCGCGCGAACGCATCGCTGCCTTAAGCTGGCTCGCCGGCGACCGCAACGTTTCGGCGATCGCCAGCGAAGTAAAAAACATCACGTTGATCGCTGGCGGTGCTGAAGAAGTTCTCGCCCTCGATCCCGATCTCGTGCTGGCGAGCCCATACGCCGCCACTCCAACCGTCGATCTGTTGAAACGCCTCGGCCGGCGAGTGGAGCTGGTGCCGTTCGCAACAGACTTCGCCATGATCCGCTCGACCGTGCGGCAGGTGGCAATGGCAGTCGGCGAAACAGCGAGCGGCGAAGAGGTGATTGCCCGTTTCGACCGCGCGCTCGATGCCGCACGCTCGAAGGCAGCGCTTCATCCCGAGGCGCTCGTTTATCAAGTCAATGGTTTGGTCTCCGGCACTGGCAGCCTCGCCGATGCGGCGCTGAAGGCCGCTGGACTCGCGAACCAGATGGATCGGAGCGCAATCGGCGCAGGCTCACGCCTGGCGCTCGAAAGCATTGTCGTCATGCCGCCCGATCTCGTGGTATTGGCGCAAGGCATGCATACCTATCGAACCGTCGTCTCGGACAACTTGCGGCACCCGGCACTCGCCCGCATCATGGCGAAAACCGCTGGCATGGAATTGCCAATGCCGCTGTGGCTGTGCGGGAGCCCGCGCATCTCTAATGCAGTCGGTATGCTGGCCGCCGCTCGTGACCGGCTACCAGTGTCGAAAATTCCATGACACGCGAGTATCGCCCGGAAATCTGGCTCGCCGGCGGGCTGGCGTTGAGCTTTGTAGCATCGCTGATGATCGGGCCGGCGGGATTTGGCTTCCCGGGCGGCACACAAGCCGCATGGCTGATCTTTTCCGAAATTCGATTGCCCCGCGCGATCCTTGGCGCACTGATCGGCGCGGCACTCGGCCTTTGCGGCGCGGCCCTGCAAGGCTATCTGCGCAATCCTTTGGCAGAGCCTGGATTACTTGGGGTAACGGGCGGTGCTTCACTCGGCGCAGTGATCGCGATCCACTCCGGTGCTTCGGCGGCATTTGCGTTGGCATTGCCGATCGGTGGGTTGATCGGGGCCGCCACAGCGACGCTCGCGGTGATGCTGCTCGCCGGATCGCGCAGCGGGCCGGTCACACTAATCCTTGCCGGAGTTGCCATATCGAGCCTCGCCGGAGCGCTGACAACACTCGCACTCAACCTGTCGCCCAATCCGTTCGCCGCCGTCGAGATGGTGTTCTGGATGCTCGGTTCGCTCAATGATCGCAGCCTCGTGCATGTCTGGATTTCAGCACCGTTGATCGTTGCCGGCGGCGCGATGCTTCTGACGCTGCGTCGCGACCTCGATGCCCTTTCACTGGGCGATGACGTAGCCGCGAACCTCGGATTGAACCTCAAGCTCCTGCGCTTGAAGCTCGTTACGGGAACCGCGCTTGCGATCGGTGCCGCGACCGCTGTTGCCGGCGGCATTGGATTCGTTGGCCTCGTCGTGCCGCATCTGCTCCGCCGGTATGCTGCACATGAGCCTGGCCGGCTGCTCGTCATGAGCGCACTTGGCGGCGCGTGCCTCGTGCTCGTTGCCGACATCGTTCTGCGGATGCTTTCGCCGATCGGCGATTTGAAACTCGGTGTGTTGACGGCTCTGATTGGCGCGCCATTCTTTTTGTGGCTTGTCGTCAAAACGCGTCAGGAGATCGGGCCATGACGCTGAGCACCAACGATCTTTGCGTGCGGCTTGGAGATCGTATCGCCATCGACGGAGTGACAGTCGAACTGCGACCCGGCGAATTGACCGCGATCATTGGGCCCAATGGCGCCGGTAAATCCACACTCCTGCGTGCGATGGCCGGATTGCTCGCACCAACACGCGGCCAAGTACAACTCGATGGTTCGCCGCTCGACCAATGGGATCGGCAGTTACGTGCCCGCCGCATCGGCTATCTACCGCAGCAACGCATCGTGCACTGGCCGCTCACGGTCGCTCGAACGGTCGGTCTTGGACGCTTACCGCATGGCAGCACGACTGAAGCGGGAACGATCGCAATCGGACGAGCGATGGCCGAGATGGATGTCGCGCAGTTCCGCGACCGGCCAGTAACAGAATTATCCGGCGGCGAGCTCGCCCGCGTCCTTTTGGCCCGCGTACTGGCTCAAGACACTGCCATTCTGTTGGCCGACGAGCCCGCCGCCGGGCTCGATCCAGCGCATCAATTGGCCCTTCTCGACCGGTTCGCAAAACTTACACAAGGTGGCCGTACTGTGGCGGTCGCCATGCATGATCTTTCCCTTGCTGCACGATACTGCCAGCGCATCCTTCTCTTAAAGAACGGACGCGTGTTGGCAGACGGCACACCGGACACAGTACTAACCGCACCATTATTGAAAACCGCCTTCGGGATTGACGCACGTTTCGCCAAAATTGATGGATTGCCAGTCGTTCTCCCCGTTGCCTTGTGCTAAGGTTAACGCTCCCCATCACAAATGACAGCGAGCCGCACCGTGTCGACGAAAAAGCATTTGCGTATTAACTTGGCATTGCAGGGTGGTGGCGCGCACGGCGCCTTCACCTGGGGCGTGCTCGATCAACTGCTCGAAGATGAAAATCTTGAATTTGGTTGGATCAGCGGCAGCAGCGCTGGCGCCGTAAATGCCGTGGCGTTTGCGTCCGGGTACGCGAAAGGCGGCCGGGCTGAGGCGCGTGCAACGTTGAAAGCCGTATGGCAGGCGATCGAAAAATCCCAGCCGCCGGATTTGACTGCGATGAACCCGTTCTTGTCCAGTACCGTTGCCTCGATGGCCAGCCGCATGTCGCCCTACGAATTCAATCCGATGGGCTTCGATCCGCTGCGCACATTGCTCAACGACCACATCGATTTCAAGTTGTTGCGCACGCAATCGAACATGGAGCTGCTCATTGCCGCAACCGACATATCTACCGGCCGTGCGCGCCTATTTCGCCGTCACGAAATGACCGTCGAGGCGGTGCTGGCGTCCGCTTGCCTGCCGACGGTTCATCACGCAGTCGAGATCGATGGGCATGCCTATTGGGATGGCGGCTTCTCGGCCAATCCTGACATCGTAACGCTTGCGACCGAAAGCCCGATCGAAGACACGATGATCGTCGTGCTCAATCACGCGGTGAGGCCGAAAACGCCGAAAACCGCGCCAGAGATCGCGGCTCACATGAGCGAAATGACTTTCAACCAACCGTTCCTGCACGACATTGAATTGATCGCGGCTGCCCGCGGAACCCGCCTCGGCTGGTTCGCCGATCCGGGCGGCGCAATCGCGCGTTTGAGGCGTCACAGGTTCCATGTCATCGAGACGGGCCGGCATACGGCGAACCTGGCGACCGCTACCAAAATGAAAGCTGACGCGGAATTGCTATCGTATTTGTTTGGTGCCGGACGTACCGAGACCGCGAAATGGCTCGGACGGCATTTGGGCCAGATTGGCAAGAGCGATACGGCTGAACTCGAAGTTCGCTATTTGGGGCAGCCTCAAGCTGTGCCCAAGGCGGTGCAACAGGGTTGAGGATCGCTCATTCACGGCCGGCGCGCGTCCGGAATGCTGTCGGTCGTCGCAAAGTACGGTTTGATATCAATCAAGGGCGTACCGTCGCGGCAATCGATATAGCGGATTGTGAGCCTGCAGCCTTCGACCTTCAAAAGCTCGACGACAGACAGCGCGATCGGATTGGGCCGCACCGGCGAGCGCAGCGCGAAAGTGCCGCGCGGTTGCCCCAAATGGCCCGGCACTTGGCGGACAAGATCACGCCGCGCTTCGTCCATCCAATACAAGACGATCAGATGTGAACAGCGCTCGATGCCGAGAAGTCCGTCCGCATAACGTGGATCGAGCTCGATGACGGCTTCGGCCGTTGTTTGGCGGCCATTCTTCGGACAGTCGGCACGGCTGGCGAAAGGCGTCCGGATACGACCGATGAAATAGACTTCGGCCGGCGCAACCGATGGTAAATCGATCGCAACCTCGCCCGCACGAGGAGGGCTGTAGACACTGGGTTTTGCTTTTTCCATGCAGGGCACGCTTTCCAGGAATTCACCACGACACAAACGAGCGCCGTCAATCCGCCGCCAATCGTGATTGTCTGCACCCGACGACAGCCGAAGACGAGGAAACCTCACCGATGCCGACGCGAACATTCCCCGACAAGCAAAAAATGCCACTACCGGCATTCATCCTTGCTGGCGCTGCAGCGTTCCCGTTGACGACACTCGCCAGCATGATCCTGATAGGCATCAAAGTGCCGGGTATCGACAACGAATACACCCTGATGGTTTACGCAGCCATCGTCTTGACCTTCATGAGCGCCGTGCATTGGGGCTTGGCGATGCTGGTACATGGGTTGGGAGTGCCGGGCAAATGGGGGCATGCGACCGAGTGGCGCCGCTACACCGCCAGTTTTGCACCAGCCTTGTTCGCCTGGGTCGGCCTGCTCTTGCCGGTTAAAGCCGGCGCATGGGTAATGATCGCGGCCTATTTCGGCATGCTGATCTACGACCTTCGCTGCACCAATGCTGGCGAGGCTCCCTCCTGGTTCCCAGCCTTGCGATGGCCACTCGTCCTAATGGCCGCGGGATCGCTCGGAGCCGGCATCATACTTCCACGCAGTTAATGACTTCATCACCCTGTTGGCGTCGCCATCGCTTTTTCGAATGCTTCGACAAGCGTCGACGTCGCCGCCGCATCGAGATCAACCATCGGCGGCCGCATGCGAGACCAATTTGCGTCGCGCTTCTGATGCGCAATGAGCGCCTTGATGCCCGGCAGAACGGGGTGCGCGACGATCGCCTGCACGACCGGACGGATGCGGGCATCCTCCAGCCCATGCTTGGCCGCGCCAACGAGAATTTCTGGCGCGACGTTGGCCACTCCACAAATTGAGCCCGAGCCACCCATGCGCACGGATTTCGCGAGATCCCGTTCGTCACCGACCAGGATCATCAAATCCGAGTGCTGCTTCAATAGTGCCTCGGTATTCGACCAGATCGCCGAACTGTCTTTGACACCGACGATGACGCCCGGAAACGCGCGTTTGAGCCGGCCGATCAATTCGATTGATAACGGTATGCCGGTAACGCTCGGTAAGTGATAGGCAAACATGTCGCGCGCGCTGCCACCCAGCCTGTCGAACAATTGCCCGAACCAGGCGTAAATCGCATCGTCGCTGATCCCTCGGAAATAAAACGGCGGCGTCAGCAGCATGCCGCGCACGCCTGCGTCGAGTGCAAGTTTTGCTTGATCAGTCGCGTCCTCGATCGAAGACGCAACGACGGTCGAAAGCAACTGCGTGCGCGGCTTGATCCCAGCCTTGATCATCGCGTCCATAACGCTGCCTCGGGCCGACAATCCGACAGAGGCGCCTTCACCCGTTGTCCCGAACAAAGTGATGCTATCGCAGCCACGGGCCAACCGGTCCTTAGCGTGCTCGACAAGTCGCGGAATATCGATATGGCCTGCCGCATCAAAAGGCGTCGAGATCGCGCAGCTCAATCCAAAACGACTGGTTATCGTCACAATAGCAACCTCCATGTTTCACAAGATCCTGGGATTGTCGCGGGTCCCATGTCAACATCGACGGTGGAATTGCTGCCATCCACAAGGACACGAGCACATGGCAATCGCAAAACGAAAATTAGGTCGTACAAGCATCGATGTCAGCGTCATTGGCTTCGGTGGCGCCCCGCTCGGTGACATCTACGAGTACCTCGACGATGCAACCGCAATCGCCACGGTGTCGGCCGCTGCCGAGGCTGGCATCACCCATTTTGATGCCGCGCCGATGTATGGCCAAGGCATAGCCGAGCATCGAATTGGCACGGCCCTACGCCGTCTGCCCGCGGACAGCTTTACGCTTTCGACCAAAGTCGGCCGGCTGATGGTTCCGGCGCCGAACGGGCGCACCAAAACCACTCGTTACGTTGGCGGCCTATCGTTCGACGTAGTGCACGATTATGGCTACGACGCTGCCATGCGTTCGCACGAGCACTCGCTGATGCGTTTCGGTCTGCCAAAAGTCGACATCCTCCTCATCCACGATGCGGATGCCTGGGCGCATGGGCCGGAACTAGGCGAGAAACACTATCGGACGGCTATGGCTGGGGCCTACAAGGCGCTCGAAAAGCTCAGAGGCGAAGGCGTCATCAAGGGTATCGGCATCGGCACCAACGACCCGGCCTATGCCGCACGCTATCTTCACGATGGCGATTTCGACTGCATGCTGTTGGCCGGACGCTACTCACTCTTGGAGCAGCCAGCGCTAAGCGAAGTCCTGCCACTCGCCCTGAAGAAGAATGTCGGCGTCATGTTGGGTGGGGTTTTTAATTCAGGCATCTTGGCCACTGGGCCCGTTGCCGGGGCAAAGTACAATTACGTGACAGCACCACCAGCCATCATCGAAAAAGCGACGGCAATCATGCGCGTCGCATCAGCTCACGGTGTGTCGCTACGAACGGCGGCCATGCACTTTGCACTTGGTGGTCCAGCCGTCGCATCGCTCGTACTCGGCGCGGTAACGCCCGCAGAAGTGCGGAGTAACGTCGCTGCAATCACAGAAAATGTGTCGCCGGCGCTATGGGCGGACCTCAAATCGGAGGGCTTGCTCGACAAGGATGCACCGACGCCAGACCAGTGAGCGCGCTATATCGAGCACCTTGTTGCGGAACCAAATGCTACCGCCAATCGTTCTTACCCCACACTTAGGCCGGTATAGGCCTGTTTACCAGTGACCGATGCTGAACCACGTTGCGGAGGTAAGTAGCCATGCTAGAAAAGATCGAAGACGGCGCGATGGTTTTTCTAGCGGACGGTGCGGAAGGCGTCGGGGCGGTGCGGCGCGTGTCGAGAAATGGCATCGTCGTTTACGTGGAAGGTGCCGGAGAGTTCTCGATGCCGCAAAGCGTCATCCTCCGCGTCCATGATCAAAAGGTCATGCTTGATGTTCGTGCCGTGGGTAAGGATTTCCTTAATGCGGTGAAGCACGTTGGCGATTTGGAAGATCCAGCCCTAGTTGGTTGAGGGCCTCGTTGGTCGAGGACTTGGTTGGTCGAGGAATTGAACGTTCTGGTCACGCGGCCGCTTATGAAACAAGCACGAAAAGCTCACATTTCGTTCAGGATTTCGCGTGGGACCGGGTAACGCCAAGTCTCAGTGCGCAGCCATGGTGATACCGCCGCGCGTATCTGAAGGTGGCCCGGAAAATCGCCACCGCGGAGCTGATCAGTGGCTCTTTGTTGTCGAGGGAAAGGGTGTCGCCACCGTAAACAACCGCAAAATCGAACTCGAAGCTGGCACTATGCTGCTGATCGAAGCCAGCGACGCCCACGAGATCCGCAATACCGGTCGTGGGTTCCTGAAGACCGTCAACGTTTATGTGCCGCCCGCCTATGACAGCTCGGCTGATGAGCTACCGGCGGGCAAGGCATAGGAATTTCGCTGTGCGGGCAACGGCTGGAGGTTTCACTTCCACCTAATCAGCACGGCGTAACGGCTCGACTGCTTTTTGGATTGATCAAGCGATGCGGTGCGACGACAGACGGCAGCATCCTGTCACGGCACAAGCGTTCGACCAAGTCTTTGATTTTATTGGTACCGCTGCCCCGGCTCGAACGGGGGACCCCTAGATCCACAACTACCCAGTCTTGGGAAATCGTCGAAATCCCCCGGCGGGCTTCGCACAAATTAAATTCAATAATTTCATAGCTATACGATAAATTGTCGTCCGATAGCGATTGACAGACCGTAGGCCAATCCGTGTCGTTGTGGTACCCATATGGTACCCACAGGAGGTTGGCAAAATGCGTGACTTGACTCAACGCTTTGTCGAAAGCGCCAGCACGAACGGAGACCGGCTCGAGATACGTGACTCCAAAATCGAGGGACTTGAGCTGCGCATTTCAAGACACGGGACGAAAAGTTGGTTGTTGCGATATCGGCGAAAAGCAGACGGTCGCAAGCGAGTTTTGACGTTAGGCCGCTTTCCGCACTTGTCCCTTCAAACGGCACGCCAACGCGCAATGGAAGAAAAAGCTTTGATAGGGAGGGGCGCGGATCCGGCTGGTGCGGTGGCAGCGATCAACACATCCATGACGTTCGCGGAACTTGCGGAAAAACGCTTAGCAGACGATATGTCGATCGGCGAAGGCTCTCGTTGTAACTATCGGCAAAGCTTTCACTCCGACATCTTCGCGGCAATCGGAAAGGTTACGGCAAGTCAGGTAACATCGGACATGGTGGCCCGAATCCTAGACGGAATCGAGCGCCGCGGGTCACTGGTTCAAGCCGATCGAACAAAGACAGCTATCGGATCAACATATAAATGGGCAATCAAGCGCCGCCTAGGTGGCGTCAATATCGACCCGACAACCGGACTGGGCAAACGCGCGTCTGGCACTGCCAGAACGCGATTGTTGAGCAAAGCTGAGCTTTGTAAGTTTTGGCATGCAATTCACAGCGAGGCTGCACCCCTCTCCGACAGCTTACGGCTCATTTGTCAGTTAGCTCTCTTGACCGGCCAGAGAAGAATTGAGGTTGCCGCGGCGGAAGTATCGGAAGTTGACCTAGACGGACCTGAGCCGAAGTGGATCATCCCAGGTGACAGCAAGCGCAACGGCGTGCTCATGCGGGGGCGTACAAAGAATAAGAGGCAGCAAACCGTTCCGCTATCACATCAGGCCACACTACGCTTTCGCCAAGCAGTCAATCTAGCCGCGGGAAGCAAGTTCGTGTTTCCAGCAGAGACGGCGCACATCAAGAAAGGAGCGAACCCGCGAACGCCACATATTCACGGTGAAAGCGTTTCGAGGGCAATTCGTCGAGTTCGCGCCAGATACGCTATCGACGACATTACCCTGCACGATCTTAGACGAAGTATATCTACTTGGCTGGGAGACAACGGCACTCGGCCCGACGCAATTGATCTTATTCTGAATCATCAGCCTCGTGACGTTACCCGGCGACACTACAATTTATCGACTATGCAGAACCAAGTGCGCGCGGCGCTTGAGGATTGGGCAGATTATGTGACGAAAAGCTGCGAAACGCAGTGACCGCTAAATATACAAGTGCTCAAGGCGCTTCTTCAAGGCCGCTCAAGATTGCCGCTCCAAGCGTGGATCGAACTCAAAAAACCATGGTTTCCGAGTATGTCCGAGACCGCTTTATAAGCGGTCGTTTCTAACAAATATGCATTTCGACCGCAGGCTGATCAATACCGTCCTGGCACGTTTACCCCCATTTGCCGTCCGGTGTGAGGTAAAACGAGCAGTTGAGTTGCGTCACATCCGTTCGAATCCGAAGTGGGGAGTGTAGTCATGCCCCGCAATGCGCCGTCTCCAAATAACCGCTCACCGCGGTCGCGGTTCGTTAGATCACCCCCCCCCAGACCCTACTTGGACGGCAGACGACTTTATCTCCTCATCGATACGTCTGGTTGCCCGCCGTTGGATACGACGGTCCAACTGCGTCGACGTAACATTGTCGTCGGCGGCGCTGAACAGTGCCACTGAAACCCGAGATCCGCCGCACTCGTGACGCTGGCCGACGGGTAATCCGCGATCCGGTTAACGGCTTCGATTTCTTTCGAGAGCCAACCCGAATTCGGTTTGTCCGCTTGCTCCGCGGGAGAGGCGACTCCAATGCATTCTTACCGTAACCGTAAGCCCGTCGCCACCACCCTTCGGCGCGCGGGCGTGGGCGGGTGGTGATATGTTTGTGGTGTTCGCAGAGAAGGCACCACGGTATGGACGGCGGCGACAGCGAGGGTTTCAGGCGCGGACGCCAAGAGCGGATCGATATCCGCGTTGGCGTGGAGCGGCGGCGCAAGTGGTCGCGCGAAGACCGGCTGCGCATCGTGCAGGAATCGCTAACTA
>JANLPY010000285.1:0-1555 GCA_031367505.1 Hyphomicrobiaceae bacterium
CCAGCGGCGATCCTGGCCATCACTTCCGGCGGGCCACAGCGAATGCCGGTGTAGTGCATGAATATGAGCGCATCGTCAC
Organism: Hyphomicrobiaceae bacterium; assembly: GCA_031367505.1. Classification (GTDB taxonomy): domain Bacteria; phylum Pseudomonadota; class Alphaproteobacteria; order Rhizobiales; family Hyphomicrobiaceae; genus JAKFWF01. The sequence goes on from JANLPY010000285.1 coordinate 80, forward strand.
TCGTTTTCAGAACCAGGCGAACGTTAGGGATGACCGCGCCGTCGGCGCGGATCGTCTTAATGTCAAGGCCGCCGGAGAGCAGCTCGCCGCGGAGTCGCGGCCCCTCGAACGTGCCGGGACCCAGAAGATCAACGTGGCGTGTGCCCGATGGCACGGGCCCCACATCGAGTAGGCAGGTGACTGAAGCGCTTAAGGTGAACAAGAATTCGGATTTTAGTGTGGACATAGACTAGACCTCGTAACGCGACGATTTCCCGCCGCCATCAGTTGTGAATACTATAGGGCCCGCGCAGGGCTGCGGACATTACCGCGATCGCTATGACGGCGGCCTAATTTCGAAGTTTCGTGTCGTGGCGAGCACCGTTCCGCACAGCGTTTCCTGTTCCGCTACCACCATGTAGACGTCAGCGGCGCCAACTGAATTGGTGCGGCCAGCCTGTAAAACCCGTCCCTTCGCGCGCAACTTCTCACCTTTAGCGGACCCGGTCATCTTGATGGTGAAGTCCAACGTTGCCAGCGCCCAACCGTTCGGTAGCAGCGACAGGCAGGACGATACGGCCGCCACATCGCCCGCGGTGCCAACCATCGACGCCGGAAAATGCCCGGGCGGCCCCGAAAATCTCTCGTCGAAGGGCAACTCGATGACGACTCGGCCCGGCGCGACCGAAACAACGTGGATCGCGTATTCACGAATGAAGTTGAGTGCATTGAGGAACGATTGAATCTCTGTTCGATCGAGATGATGCGGCGTGGTGCTCATGATATTGTCCTTTTTGGGCTATTGCGCTTGCGTACTGGGGTTCCGATTTGCAACACCTTGGCGAGCGATTTCGCGACATCGTTGATCGGCCGCGCGTTGCTTTCGATCCGCGCCAGAATCAGCGCACCTTCGAGGGCAGAAATCGTAAGGGTTGCAAGCCGCATCGCCTCGGCCTTGCCGAATCCGTCGCGAATCAGCACACGGGCAATCACCGCGTGCCAGCCGTCGAACGCCTCGCGCCCGGCTGCGGCAACGTCCGCCGATTGCGGTGCCGTTTCAAGCAGCGTCGTTGTGATGGGGCATCCGTCGCGAAATCCCGATTTGGCCATCCATCCCGCCAGCAGCTGGCAATAGGCTTGAATCAACGCAGCAGCCGACTTGTGCTCTTGTTCGAGCTTCTCTAACGTTGCCACCAGAGCGTTTCCCGCGAAACGCACAGCAGCTACGGCGATCTCATCTTTACCATTTGGAAAGTAATGGTAGAGCGAGCCCTTCGGTGCACCGCTGACCTTGACGATCTCATTGATGCCAGTCGCGGCAAAACCGTTGCGCCGAAATAGCGTGGCCGCTGCCCGAACAATGGCGTTGCGTTGGCGGTGCCGACATTCCTTGTCCTGCTTGCTTGAAAACTCCACTTTATATAGACTGGTCTAGATGGTCAAGTACGATTCAAGGATCTGTAGGTAGCACATCATATGTCCGGTGTAGGTAGCACA
>JANLPY010000287.1:0-3321 GCA_031367505.1 Hyphomicrobiaceae bacterium
TTTAATTGCGGCAGCCGGGTGCTGTCGGCATCGGCGTCGTCGGCGCGGTCGTCCTTGCCTTTGTCGATGACGCGCGAACGCTCGTCACGCCCCTCCTCGTAGACCCGCAAGAAGCCATCGAACGTCACAATAGAACCAGTCGTGCGCAGGCCGTATGCTTTGCCATCACGACCGTTGACGCCGATGTTGACGGTGGTCTGTTCCATCTCGGCCGACGCCATCTGACTAGCGATTGCGCGTTTCCAGATCAAATCGTAAAGGGCTGCTTGTTCCTTGTCCAAGTAACGCTTGACGCTATCGGGCGTGCGCTTCGGATCGGTAGGGCGCACGGCTTCGTGAGCTTCCTGTGCGTTCTTCGCCTTCGATTTATATTCACGAGCGAACGGTGCGTAATTGCGTCCGTACATCGACGAGATCACATCGCGGATTTCGCCGACCGCTTCCGGCACGATTTGCACGCCATCGGTTCGCATGTAGGTGATGAGGCCGGCGAACTCGCCGCCGAGGTCGACGCCTTCATACAGCTTTTGCGCGACCTGCATCGTTTGCTTGGCCGAGAAACCGAGCCTGCGCGAGGCGTCCATTTGCAACGTCGAAGTCGTGAATGGCGGGTATGGATTGCGCTTGGTCGGCTTCTTGTCGACGCTTTCAATTTTGAAGTCGCATTTTTCGATTGCGACCTTGATCGCCATCGCCGACGCTTCGTCCTTGAGGTCGAGCTTCTTCAGCGTGGTGCCGGCAACAGACACCAAACGCGAGCGGAATTCTTCGTTCTTGGCAGTGGCCAGCAGCGCTTCGATGGTCCAGTATTCGTCGGTCTTGAAGGCCTCGATCTCGGCTTCGCGATCGCAGATCAGACGCAAGGCGACCGACTGTACGCGTCCAGCCGAGCGAGCGCCCGGCAACTTCCGCCACAACACCGGCGATAGGTTGAAGCCAACCAGATAGTCGAGTGCGCGGCGAGCGAGATAAGCCGAGACCAACGGACCGTCGATCTCGCGCGGATGTTTCATCGCTTCGAGAATGGCTTGTTTTGTAATCGCATTGAACGCAACGCGCTCGACGTGCACGCCCTTCAGCACCTTCTTGTCCTGAAGCACCTGCAAGATGTGCCACGAAATGGCTTCACCTTCCCGATCAGGGTCGGTGGCGAGTATCAGCTTGTCAGCCCCTTTGACCGCCGATGCGATGTCTTTCATCACCTTGGCGCCGCGACCTTCAAGGTCCCAGTGCATGGCGAAATCGTTGTCGGGCTCAACCGAGCCATCCTTCGACGGCAGATCGCGTACGTGCCCGATCGATGCAATGACGGTAAAGTCCTTGCCGAGATATTTATTGATCGTTTTGGCCTTTGCGGCCGACTCGACAATGACGACGTTCATGCGCACCGATAGGGTTAATGGAAGGGCTTGGCCGCCAGTTGCCCAGCGGACGGATGACGAAGCCATTCCGGATGAAGAACGTGTTGCCCGACAGTCAGATTGCTGGACGCCAAGAGCGGCGGGAACATGGGAGATTGTTGTCCAACTGTCAAACACGACCAAAGGTAAGCGGTAAAAACACAATTACATTAGCAACTTAGGGTATTGGCAACTCTTCCCTCGAAATGCAAGGGACATCGAGCCGATCAAATAACGCTGCTGTCGGGATTGATCTAGGGCTCACTCGGATTGACGGCAAGTGAGACCAACTGTCCGCCATGCAGCGTGATGCGAGAGGCCAACGATAACTCCATCAGCACGACTTGGACGGTGCGAATAGGCATTCCGGTCGCCCGTACAATCTCGTCGATGGCAATTGGTGCACTGCCGAGCGCTTCGAGCACTGTCGCCCGGTCACTGTGATCTGCTCGAGGCACTGGCCTAGCTGCTGCGCGTGGTGCATATTCGAACGCCGGCTCAGCCGCTCGATCCTGAAAATGCTCGATAATGGGGTGCAGGGATCGTAGGATATCCTCAACTTCGGTTACCAGGATCGCACCGTCCTTGAGCAGTTGGTTGGTCCCCTCGGCACGCGGATCAAGCGGATGGCCTGGCACTGCGAACACGTCGCGGCCTTGTTCGCCGGCGAAGCGGGCGGTGATCAGCGTGCCGGACCGTTTTGCCGCTTCGACAACGACCGTGCCGCGGGTCAGGCCCGATATGATCCGGTTTCGTCGCGGGAAGTCCTGTCCGCGTGGCTGAAATCCCGGCGGTTGTTCGCTGACAATGCAGCCGTGATGGCCGATTTTTGCGTGAAGCTCCGCGTGTTCCGGTGGATAGATGTTGTCGGTACCGCCAGCTAGAACAGCAACGGTGCCGGTGTCCAAAGCAGCAAGATGGGCGGCAGCGTCGATGCCGCGTGCCAAACCCGACGCGACGACCCATCCGGCTGCACCCAGGCCATGTGCCAAATCACGAGCGATCTTGCGCCCGCCCGCTGAGGCATCGCGCGAGCCAACAATTGCTATCGCCTGCCAGTTGAGGAGTTCCAGGCGACCCTTCACGTATAGGAGTGGCGGGGGAACATCGACCTGCGCCAACAGGGCCGGATAACCGGGCTCGATCGTGAAAAGCGGCCTCGACCCGCAAGCGGCGGCGGCATCGAGTTCGGCCTCGGCGACGTCGCGCGGGCAAACACGAACGGGGCGTTTCCGGCCGCCTTGGCGCGCGACTTCAGGCAAGGCATCGAGTGCTGCTTGAGCGCCGCCGAAGTGGTTGATCAACGCCCGGAACGTAACCGGACCGACGTTTTCGGATCGGATCAGACGTAGGCAGGCGAGCCGCTGTGCATCATCGAGGATCGCGACCGGCAGCGGTGCTGCTGAAAACATATCTTCTGAATCATCCGGCGAACCGGTTGGGTAGCTAGGATTTCGCACCAATGCGTGGCTCCTCACCCTTGAGAAGTCTGCGGATATTCGTCTCATGCTTCCAGATCAAAAGCATTGAGGGCACCAGGAGTAAGACAGCGATCTCTGGCCATCCGGCTAGCCAAATTCCGAAGGGCGTGAGGATGATCGCAACGAGTGCGGCTAGCGACGACATACGCGTCAGCAAAGCGACAACTATCCAAATGCTGCAAAAAATTGCAGCAAATTGCCAGAACATCCCCAACAACATACCGATGTACGTGGCAACGCCCTTGCCTCCCTTGAAGCCGAGCCACACCGGAAAGACGTGACCCAGCAGTGCACCGAAACCCGCGACAAACGCAATATCGAGCGCCGGGATGTGGCCAAATACGCCGAACTTTGCAATCAGGACGGCGGCTGCGCCCTTCAGTGTGTCGAGAATGAGCGTGGCAGCGGCCAATCCCTTGTTTCCCGTTCGCAACACATTG
>JANLPY010000351.1:0-7157 GCA_031367505.1 Hyphomicrobiaceae bacterium
CGCGCAAGTGCGCGTCCTTGACCGTCGCCCGTCACGTCGGCCAACGCTCTGCCATCAGGATCAAGCCGCAATCCGATCGCTCAGCCGATCAAACCGCCCACTCAGAACGTCGAGGAGGCAATAACTTTCACACCTTGTTACCTGATTTATGGAAACATTTCCTATTCTATGTATCTCGCTGGTACCGGTGTCTCGATAGGAGGTTCAGAGGTGGGTGGTTATGTTGACCAAGTTGCGTACGATTCAAACACCGGCAAACTTTGGCTCGGAATCAACAATACTTGGTATGACTCAGCAGGAGCCGCAACAGGCAATCCAGCAGTTGGTACAAACCAATCTGCAACTCTGCCTACAGACACCTATGTACCTGATTTGCAAATCAATACAGACACTGGCACCGCTAACTTCGGTCAAGGTGGTCAATCAGGCCTTACCTACGACGCCGCATCTGGCGGCGACTTCAAATACACTGCACCCACAGGCTTCAAAGCCCTCTCATCCGCCAACATGATCTCCGCCGGCGTCTCCTCCATCACCAAACCCTCCCTCTACTTCGACGCCAAGCTCTACACCGGGACAGGCGCTCTTCAAACGATCAACACCTTCGGCTTCGAGCCCGGCCTCCTCTGGATCAAGGATCGCACCTCAGCCAACTCCCACGGAATCTTCGGCAATGGCTCAGGCAATAGCAGCGGCACCCTCACCTTCACCAAAGGCGTCAACCTCTTCGGCAACGCCTCAGTCTTAGGCACCCTCTCCAAAGGAGGAGGCACCTTCGTCATCGATCATCCGCTCGATCCACAAAACATGCTGCTCTATCACTCGTTCGTCGAAAGCCCGGAACCCAAAAATATATACGATGGCAACGCGACGCTCGGACAAGATGGATCAGTCACTATCGAGCTGCCCGCCTACTTCCTGGCGCTCAATCAGGACTTCCGTTATTTGGCCTCGCCGGTCGGCGACGCTATGCCCAACCTGCATCTCGCCGAGGAAGTGCATCAAAAATATTTCAACCTCGTCGGTCCTGCTGTGTTCTCGATTGCAGGCGGGAAGCCCGGCGGCACTATCTCCTGGCAAATCACCGGCAACCGCCATGATCCCTTTATCCTGGCGCATCCTATCGTCGTCGAGGTTGAGAAGGGACCGGGCGCACTCTACGACAAGGGGCAGTGTCTCGTCCCCAGCCTCTGCCTGTAGGCCGCAGCGTCAGGTATAATACGATGTATGAACATTAAAATACCATCTCTCGCGGCCACTGCTCTCCTCGCTGCTGGTGCCTTCGTCGTGCAACCTCCGCAACTGTCGTCCGCGCCGCCGATAAAGGATTACTACCAACAGATCCTTACGCTTGACGCAGCCGGCAACAGCGGCGCGATCTCGTTGCCTGCGGAAATCACATCTTCACACTCAGCATTCACGTACGTTGCCGTTGGCGCCACGACTTCAATGCCCCGTCTTCATCTCGTGATCGCGCCGGACCGCCACGCGGTGGCCGTGTTCGACGGTAGCCCTGGCTCAGATGTCGCACTCGATATTGCGGCTACCAGGTAGTCCCCTGGTTATCATATGAGCAGCCAACACCATTTTATCCGCGGTACAATCATTGGAACGATCATCGGAACTCTATTCGTCTCTGTTGTTGCCGCCGCGTGTGACGGGGCCGACTTCCAGCCCCCCTAATGGCAATGTCGCAGCCCCGCTGAATGTCGGTTCAACCAACCAGATCAAGGACGGCAATTTTGGTGTGAATGGCCTTGCGATATTCGGTAATTCCCTGCTGCAACCAAACAGCTTCCTCAATTGGGGCTCTGTCTCCGGCGCAAGTGGCTACGGCATTCGGGATACCGGCGGCACTCTCGAATTCAAGAACAGCGGCGGAAGTTGGTCGTCGCTTCAATCGGCCATCTTCAATCTTCTGCCCGCCGGCCAGCCGGACTGGACTCATCCCTTCTCCTATAGTGCGACCCGATTCGGGGAGTAAGATCGTAAACATGGGTGCGCACGCGCTATGAGTTTTGAGCATATAAGGCGAGAGTGCGTGCGGCAGATGTGCTGTGCAGCGAAACGCTGAGAGGCTCGTGGAGTCTCGATCTCGGACCCCATCAAGCTTCGTGTGACAATCATGCTTTCGTGTGGTGCTCCGCTACCTGCTTCTGATTTCTTTGCATGGTTCGCGTTCGCCGCCTCGCAGTGCATCAAGTATCGGCTTTTCGTGCTGGTGCTGGGGGAGTTCCGCGTATGGATGGTGCGTCTGTCTCGTGTAGGCCCGCGCCAGCACTGCCGGCTTCGCTGGGTGCTCCGCGGCCCCGATCCGTGCGCTCGCTCGCTAGCCATAGCGCCCAGTTGTACCCCACAGCGCCTCGTTATAAAAAGAGCCAAATAAGAGCCAAGCGTCCGGTTGTTACGTTCAATTATTTTGCAACCTTTTAATTTTGTTGGCGCTCCCTACGGAGGTGTAAAAACTACATGGAAACAATAACTTAAAAAGAAGTGGGGATGAGATTTTGTTCTGCTGTTTGTTGAGGAAACTCGGAGGAGATCCCCACTGCTCTCCCACTCAAATTATCTCGGCGTGAGAGTGGGCCGGTTCGTACGCACCGTCCATGCATCCCCACCACGGATGAAGCGGGTCGCGTCCCTCAGCCGTGACGGACGAATAGCGTGCGAGGAAAGAACTCCAGATATTCCTGCTCGTTGAACCAAGCGCACTTGATGTCGAAGAGCTTGAGCCCCGGAACAAGCCGCGTCAACGCGAGCGCATAGATGGCGAGCTGCGCAATCGGCTTATTGGTCGGCGCGTCAGGTTTGTAATCCAGGATGTGCACCGCGCCGTTGCGCACCTGCAGGAAATCGATGTGTCCTGTGATCGTTCGATCGGACGTGCCGACTCGTGGCACAAGCTCGATACCATGCTCTTGTTCAAGCGAGGTGATGTCCGCCTCAGTCAGCCAGATCGGGATTTCGATCGCGACCGTCACGCTGTCGTTGGCGAGCATGAAATTCTGCAACGTCTCGTGGCGGAGCTTGTTGTTGCCCACTGCCGGGATGATCAACTCAGCAGCGACCGTCGCCGCATTCTGTTTGCGATTGATGATGATGCGAGAGGAATCGGCGAACGCTGGATGGGCTTGCGACGCTCGTGCCTTCGGATCGTCATCGCGGCGAAAGAGATCGTGCGGACATCCGGTCGGTATGGCTTCCAGAAAATCTGCGAGCCCAGCGAGATGCGTGTCGCCAGCACGTTTGTCGTCGAGCGTTCCAGCGCGAAGAAAGTCGAGCTTCGCTCGATGGTAGGCGAAAGCGTAGACTTGGCGATGATAGAGCTTGATCGAGCGGATCGTCTGGTTGGCGGGGAAGCGAGTGAGGCCGCCGGCGCGAAGACGGCGATACGAGCAGTGCTGCTTATACAGCGCGAGCCATGAGGTGATTGTGGAAGGAGAAACCGTGCGATTGGTTTTCTTTGTGAGTCGCGCTGCAGTTTCGTAAAGCGAGTAGCCGATGTTGTAGTCGGACAGCGCCGACAGGATCATGCGAAGCGGATAGGTCTTGTTGCGAAGCGCGGCTGGCCCCGGAGTGAAGACGCGCTTGCATGACGCGCATCGCCAGAGCTGAACGATCTCCAGTTTCTTTTTTCGAGTGCCCCGGCGCGTCAGGTTATGGCTGCCGCAATGTGGGCATGCGTCTGGTTGCTTGGAGGTGAGCGGGACGCGGGCGATGCGGGGGAGCGGACGCATACTATTAATAGTATGTGTTCACCGTAGCATGCGGCTCACGGAAATCGAACAACTGTTGCACGCGGACTGGATGCCGGTGGCATCACGAATCTTGGGGAGCCGAGAGGCGGGGCGGCGCTCTATTGCGGTCTGGGGGCGGAGCCTGTCGGCGGCCGTTGTGGGGCAGAGGCAAAGTGGGGAGTGAGTGGGTGGTGGTTGAGCACACGCAGCGCGCGTGAGCGGCAGTTGTGAGACGGCGCCAGAAAGATGGGGTAGGGTAACGGACGCGTCCGACCCTGTCGTGCTTTCTGGTGGCGCGGTTCACTTGTTTTGAGGAGGGCTAGCGAAATGGATACAACACGTTACGCGCGTCTGGCCGGCGCGGTGTTCGCTCTCGTTGCCATCCTGCAGCTCGCGCGTGCCGCGATGGGTTGGTCGGTGTCCTTCGATGGAACGGCGATCCCTATCTGGGCCAGCTGGTTCGCGGCTGTAGTTGCCGGTGTTCTGGCATGGCTTGGACTCACCGCGACGAGATAAGCGGCTGCGCTTCGGTTGTTCAACTGGTGGAAGATGACTGCAATCAATGTTTTGCGGTTTCGAGTGAGGTCCGGACGCGCGCACGAATTCCTCGATGCGCACAAGAAGGTGGTAGCCAACTGGCCTGGGTTGCGCCAAGCCAAAAATGGTCGGAACGCTCGATATTTTCAGCGACACTTGAGGACCTTGGCGGTGGTCGCGAGCAACTTCCTCTCGCACGCGGTGTGACGACTATGCCACACGGCGGCTGGCGGACGGAAAGCGGTCTGCTATGATCGCGCCCGTTGGTCTGGCGACGGAAGTTGCGGAACCGGCGGCCGACGTTGTGGGGCTGAACGTTTGCGTGGGGGATGCGATGGACTTCGATGCGGTGACCAACGCAGTTGGGCTATATTTAAGGACGTTTGATGGAACGAAGGCTCTTCAAATTGCCTACTACACGGTCGCTCTGATCGTCGCGAGTATTGGTCTTTGGAAGACCATCAGGTACGCTGAAGGCAAGATGCCAAAGCGCCTGCTCGAATTTGCTTCGCGCTTCGAGGGGCAAATTATCGAGAAGAAACTGCGGGTGCTCGGCAGGATACGAGCATTGCCGATGGCCACGCCGTCGAAAGACTACCTCGATGTGAACGAGGAGATGGATCGCGCAATGCGGTTCCTGGACAAGGGCGACCCGGAGAGGGCTGCGTCGGAACTCGAGCTTCTGGCAACAAGGCTAGAAGAAAAAATCAAGGTTGCCGAGGCGCAGCTTTCATTGACGAAACAACAGACCGCTTCGGTGCAACTTTTGTTTGGCTCGCTGGCAATGAAAATTCCTCAACGGGCGGGTCAGTCACTCAGTGCACTCAAACGTACCATTGAGCTAACGCCGGATGATCCCGAAGGCCACAAAGAACTGGGACTGTTGAAGAAGGACGCAAAGGACTACGAAGGAGCGCGCGTCCACTTCGACACCTATTTCAAATCAGTTGGTGCGGCGACAAACAGGGAGAGGGGTGACAGAGCACTTCTCCAGATCGACGCGCGTCGAATGATTGCGGAATGCCATCGTCTGGAGGGTTCACCGGACAAGGAGAAGTCGGAGCTTGAAGCGGCGATTGCTATCGCCGAGTCAATGAATGGAACGACGGCGCAGCCGCATGCACTCAAAGCTGCTGTGCTTGAGGAGCTGGGCATGAACGCGTGCAATCGCAAGAGCCCTCAGACAGCCAAGATGGAAGAGTTCTTCGACAAGAGCGCGGCGGAGTTTCGGCTGGCAGGCCTGTCGAAGGAGGTCGCCCGCGTATTGGATAAGAAGATCGCGCTTACAAAAAAGATCGCTGCTTGAGGCGCAATGACGTCAGGGGCCAATGGCTCGGATGAAATACCCGATCGGAAATGCTAGCGCGCCAAGCGCTGCATGCGTCGCAGCGGCGCTAATCGACGCTGGGTTCACGACCGCGAGATTATCGTTGGCGGCGAATTGCGGCTTCAGATGACGTTGCTCTGCGAGGCAAAATATCGCGAGCGCGGTTCCGCCGACGAGGGCGCACCACCACGGAGCATGGATGGCTCCGCAGATCATCGTTAGTAGGACGACGGCATAGGAATACATGACCAGCCTCAGGGCTTCAGTACCTTGAGGATGTGGGGTGATTCGCTTCGAACGGCAAGAATCTGGACAGCTAAACGCTTCGAGACTGTGGACGGCGACGGCATGACGTCGGCGTCAGCGCCCGCGCAGTGGGCGACTGGTCTAAGAAAAGCTACGCGCGCTGACAACCTGGAGCATCGATGGGCCTGAAAGGAAGATAGCTCCGAGATGATCGGAGCCGATCCCTGCCAATGTCGCCGGCGGGTTGCCGGGTTTGACGTCGCCAGCGTTGGTCGGTGCTAGCCCGACAGGGAACAGGCCAGGAGTTGGAGTTGTGGCACAAGCGGCTCAGATTTTAAACGGGGTCGGCAGTCGCTGGATGTGGCGTTGAGCCGAGGGAGACCGCGGCGGCTCGGTTGGTTGCGGGTTGGGGCGGATATGGTTTGATGGTGGCGGTTCCGTTGTTGGCAGCCTGTCGTGACGTGGTGTCGTGACCGGCTTTTGCAACGGAGAATGATCATGCCAGAGCATGATGATTGGCGCCAGCGCATCTGCGGCAACTCGACAAGGGCTTTGTGGAGGCACTGGTCGCACGAATAATGTGCGCACCGGTCGGACACTTCGGTCGGTTAGAGATCAATGCGTTTTCTCAGACGAGAACAGTCCACGACGGTCGTCGAGTGCTGAAACTGCTTCGATGTTGGGTCAACTATGCAACCGATCCTGGCGTTGCAGCGGTGATGTCGTCGGCGATTGCCGATCTTGAAGCGCGGCTGCCGAAGGGTGGATGACCTGCCTTGGAGCCCCGGCGCGTTCGGGGCTCCTTCTTTGCAATGGCATATCAGGAGAAGAGGTCGCCTTGGCGGCTTTTGAAGTCGCGCTCTTTCCACGCCTTCGACTTCTCTTCGCGATTGAGCCACTCGGTGACGAATGTCACCGAGCCGCCTGCGTTGATCAGTTCGAGTGTTGGTATGAAGTGCGAGCGGTAGCCCGATTCGGTGATTGGGATGGCAGCGCGCTTGGGGCGTACGACATGCACCTCGATGTGCGAGGTGCCTTTCCACAGGTAGTCGAGTTCGTGGCGGATGACGATGTGGATGTCGCGCCAGAGAATTTTGTAGGTGGTGGGACGGTTCCTCATGACGACGCCTCCGTCTCGGCGTGCGTCAGGTAGTTGCCGGTGTCGATGAAATGCTGACGGCTGGCGCTCGAGGCCGTGTCGGGCTGGAGGCTGTAGAGGTAGTCGATCGCGCGCGAAGCGGCGGCGGATGCCGAGAAGATCGCGCGGTTGTCGCCTTTGAGAATCTTTAGCCAGTGATTGCAGTACTGGG
>JANLPY010000365.1:0-10420 GCA_031367505.1 Hyphomicrobiaceae bacterium
TCGCGACAGCGCCGCGAACAGTGCGGGCTGTTCCATGATTTCGTCGAGGTACGATACTGTCATGTCGCCGCCAACTTCCTTGTATCCCGACCGATCTCTGTCTCAAAGGCGAGCACCGCCGCCCCGACCAGGCCCGCATCCGTGCCAAGCTCGGCCAGCACGAATGAAAGGTTCGCCAGGTAATTCGGAATCGCAAGTCCCTTTACCGCCGCGGTGATCCGGTCCAGCAGGATCGGGCCACTCTTGCTCATGCCCCCGGCAAAGGCGATCCGCTCCGGCGCAAAGATGTGCGTCCAAGACACGATCCCCGCAGCCAGGAAGCGGGCGGCCTCGTCGATGATCCGTAGACACTCCGTGTCGCCAGCCCGGGCTGCTTCGAACAGGGAGACCAGCCGTGATGGGGCGCCGCCGGGGGCGGACCGTCTCAACTCGGCATAGCGTTCCGCAAGGGCCAGACTGGACGCAACGGATTCGAGACACCCATGGCACCCCTGCCGGCAACTCCGTGCGCCCATTGGATCGACGATGACATGCCCGATGTCGCCGAGCGTACCGTTGGAGGTGTGCACCGCCGCGCCGTTCTCGATAAAGCCGACGCCGATGCCGGTGCCGAGCGTCACGGTCATGAACCGCGTGGCGCCGCGCCCGGAGCCGAACCGGTGCTCGGCGAGCGCGGCCAACGTGGCGTCGTTCTCTAGCCTGGCGTGCAGGCCTGTCCGTGCCCGGACATGCTCGACGATCGGAAAGTCATTCAACGCGGGCACGTTGCCGACATGTGTGGTGCCGTTTTGCAGATCGATCTGCCCCGGCAGCCCAATGCCGATCCCGGCCAGATTCGGAGCATGGGCCTCGGCCTGGAGGCGCGCGGCAGCCGTCAAAAACGTGTCGAGCAACGCGCCGCCAGTGAGGTGCGGATCGCTGGCGACCTCGCATCGGCCGAGCACCGAGCCGTCCGGCGCCACCACGCCGATCTTGGCCGAGCTGCCGCCCACATCGATCCCGAGCGCAGGCAATCCACGCATATCGCTCTCACCCCTCAGCCGATCTTGTGCCGCCGGATCGTCAGGGCAAAGCCGTCGCCCCGGTAGACCGAACGGACATATTCCAGCACCTGGTCCTGCTCGCTCGATGTCACACGCCAGGCAATCACGACTGGCGCGCCTATGGCCATCCCGAGGCAGCCGGAAAGCTCTGTGTCCGCCGTACTGGGTTCCAGCGCCGCATCCGCCCAGGCAGGGTTCAACCCCCAATGCTCTCGCATGGCGGCATAGAGCGAGCCCTTGGCGACGGTCGCCTTGGTGAGACCGGGATAGAGCGCCGGGGGCAAATAGCTGTCCTCGAAGGCAACTGGCCGTCCGTCAACGCAGCGTATCCGCGACAGCTTGTGGAAACCATCATCCGAATCTGGCGGGTCCACCAGATGCCTGATCATGGCCTCAGGCAGCGCCGCCACTTTCGAGAAGCCGATCAGGATTGAGGAGGGTAGCGCGCCGGTGGCCTCCACCTCGGCCGTGAAACTGCCGAAGCCGGTCACGCCCTCGATGCGATTGGAGCGGGCGTAAGAACCACGCCCCTTCTCACGGTAGATCAGACCCTTAAAATGCAGCTCATCCAGCGCCTGCCGCACCGTCACGCGCGAAACGCCGAACTCGGCCGAGAGCTCGTTTTCCGAGGGCAGCGCCATTTTGTGCGCATGCGACTGACTCCGCATCACGTCTCGCTCAAGAGCAATCGCCAATTGCCGATAGACCGGGAGCGCGTGGGACCTGCGGACAAATCGCCGGATCGTGCTGCTTGCCTTGGTGGCCATGAACTCTCTGTGCGCGTGTAAATCTTGAACGACAACCTGTATGCTTGTCTTAACAGGAATTCAATGGCAAATGGGCGTGCCACGGTAGGTTTGGTCGTTCGACAGTTTCGCGCGCCCAGTCCGGATCGGTGCGGACTTTCGGGTCGCACGTCCGATTTGTCTCAGCGGCCCATCGAGCGCAAATGCTCAAGCGCACCGGCCGTATCGGTAATCCAGCCGTAACCGCCGAAGGCTGTCAGCGCTGCCCGGTGCCGGGCATCCGTATGGGTGGCACACGCATCTTCCGGCACGGTGACGAAATAGCCGCGACCAGCCGCGTCACGCACCGCCATGTCGACGCATTGATCGGTGACCACTCCGGCCACGATCAAGTAGCGGATGTTCAAATTACGCAGCACATAGTCGATGTTGGTGGAGTTGAAGACGCCAGAAGAGGTCTTGGGCAGCAGGATCTCATTATCCAGCGGCGCAAGTTCCGCAATCACGCGGCCTTCCGGCAGGCCTTTCGGCACCATGATGTCAGACAGTTTGTGGTCGGGCGAGCGGTCGCGGCCATCTGGTGTCAGCGCCTCGATGATCGTGTGCAGAACCTCGATCCCGGCTGCCCGTGCGGCCGTCAGCAGGCGGACCTGGTTGGGGATGACAGTGCTGCGCAGGCGGCTGAAATAGTAGCTTCCGGGATCGGCAACGGGGTGCGACGGATCGAGCCCCGGCTCGCACCAGATACGCTGCATGTCCACCAGCAGCAGCGCGGTTTCGGTTTTCACATAGGGCGCATCGCGCCGCGTTGGCAATGTCATGGGCGAAACTCCGTAACCAGAGAGTTGGGAGCGATGCGCTCAGGCGACAATGGCCATGGCGCGGGCGGGAAATCCGGAACCGCCGCGGGCGTTGGGCCACATGGCGGCGATCAGGGCGCCGGCTTCCGGCACCTGGTCGAGATTGGTGAGGAGTTCAAGCTGCCAGCGATCGCGGCGCAGCACATAGTCCTCAAGCGCATACGAGCCGCCAGACGTCACCATGCCGGGATCGGTATCGATCTGCTCGTGGCCGATGGCCGTCACGCCACGCTCTTCGAACAGGATGCGCAGTACAGCGACCGACCAGCCGGGCGTGTGCGATACACCGCTCACGTCCTTGTTTGCAAAGCGTCCGGAATCCGGCCAGCGCGTCGACCAACCCGTTCGGAGTGCCACGAAAGCCCCCTCGGGAATGCGGCCGTGCCGCGCCTCCCAGGCTTCGAGATCGGCCGGCTCGGGCGTGGCATCCGGGTCGGCTACCACGCGCCCCGCGATGTCCAGCACGCACAGCGGCAGGAGCATCTCGGAAACCGGCAGCTCGTCGAGCGCCCGGCCGTAGCAAAGGCCGATCTGCCAAGGACGGGGTGAGCCGTTGACCCGTAGCATCGGCGTGAAGCTGTGCATGGAAATCAGGATCGGCGGGGTCGGCGCATCTGCAAGCTTGTCGAGGCGACCTGAGATTTCGCGGTGATAGGGCTCGACGATCTCGGCAATTCGCTGGCGGCGCGCGTCGTCGCCGAGCGCCGCATTACCAGGAATCATGGTTCCGTCCGACGTCAGAGTAATCGAGTCCGGCGCGGTGAACCGCCTGTTGCTTTCTACCACCAGCCTGGAATAGCGCTGGAAAATGAGGGGCGTCAGAAGCAGATCCGACAGGCGTTCGCTGACGCCGAGAATGCCGATGTCATAGCCGATATGGCGGTCCAGCTCGCTGTGCGGCAGACCCAACCGGTCAAGGCTCGCTGGCACGGCATTGCCAGCATGATCGCAGATCATCAGGAAGTGCGAGACCGCAGCGCCGTTGCGCACCCCAACAGGTATGGGGTCGCGGGCAGACAGCAGCGTGATCGCACCGGGCGCTTGCAACGGCATCGTCAGTATGCCCTGGCATAAGTCTGGCACAGCTGGTCAATATCCTGGCCCACGGTCATCCCGAGTTCGCCGCGCTTGTGCATAAGATAGGCTTCAGACAGCACCGGCCCCATCCAGGCCATGGCGCTCTCGTCCTCTTGCAGCGCCGCCAACGCTTCCTCGAGTGATCGCGGCAAAGGGGCGATACCCAGCCGCTCGTGTTCAGCAAGCGTCATGTCGCCGGGATCGCCGGTTGTGATGGGCGGCGGCGGAAGGTTTTCGAGCAATCCCTCCAGGCCGGCGTACACCATCATGGCAAGCTGCAGATAAGGGCTCGCGCAGGCGTCGGCCGCCCGGTACTCGAGATTGAAGCGTTTGGCTATGTCAACACCGTCGATCTCGGGATAGGGGCAGATGCGCAGCAACGCCTCGCGGTCGCGATCGGCCAGATTGGCGAAAGTCGCCGACCAGGTGTGCGGCTTCAGGCGTTCGTGCGAAATGACGGACGGCGCCGTGATAGCGCACAGCGCGCGGGCATGCTTCAGGATACCGGCGGCGAACGAGGCGCATTTGGCGCTCATGCGGCCCAATCCATCGTTATCGTAGCCGATCGGCCTGCCGGCAAGATCGACCAGGCTGAAATGGATGTGCACTCCGTTGCCGACGATCCCGCGGGTCACGACCGGCGAGAAACTCACGTGATGGCCGTGCCGCTGACCAATCGAGCGGCAGATCTCACGCAGCTTCACCGCCTCGTCGGCAGCTCGCAGCCCAAGTTGCGGCGGGATGGTGACTTCGAACTGGCGCGGGCCGTATTCGGGCAGGAAGGTATCGGGCGCCATGCCGTTGGCGCGCAGGCAGCCAAGCATGTCACCGATGAACGGCTCGATGCCACGCAACGAACTGGCCGCATAGGAATCACCGGGCCGCTCTGTGGCCGCATCAACATGGAACTCATGCTCGAAACTGACCAGCAGCCGCACGCCCGCCTCTGCCTCCAGACGCACAAGCGCGCGCTTGAGAAGACCGCGCAGACAGCAGTCCCAGGGCGCGCCATTGAGGTTGAGGATGTCGCCCAGAATGATCCGCTCGACCGGCTTGCCATCCCCCAGATCGATGGTGATGTCACCCTCGGGCTGGGGCACCAGCATCAGGTCGCCGCGCGGACCGAACGGAGTTGCGGGGATCCGGCCGAAGCAATTGATCATGGTGTTGGTGGGAGTCCAGCCAACGCCGAACCGCCAGCGGTCTGGCAGGTCCTGCAGCGGAAAGCCCTTGCCCCGGACCTGTCCGGCAATATCGCTGCAACAGACAGTCACAACCGCTTCGCGCGCAAAAGTCATGGTCAGCCCGATCCCTGTGTCCAAGGCCCCCACAATATCGCCAGCAGACCGTAGAACTCAACACGAGTGCACGACGGGGCAACTGTCCCAAGCTTCCAACGCCGTCGACAGCCGTTGCGTGCAAGTTCATTTCAGACAGGCGGCAGCACTTCGCATCGCAGGTCGCTTGGCGCGCCAGCGAGTAGCTGTGGAACACTGTACCGACCGCTGTCGATCCGAAGCGCCTTCAATATGACGAGCGCGTCCTCGTTCCGTTCGATGTATCCCCGGAACAGGATCTCGCAGTACGTGTCCTGAAAACTTGGCAGGTCTGGACTATCAAACAGCCCCTCGGCGAGCATAGGCTCAACCAGTCCATTCCAAATCGTGACAAACGATCCATCCTTGCTCAGGTAGATATTGATCCGCAACACATCGACCATGCCATCGACAACGGCGTGATTGCGCAATTCATAGACATCGACGCCGACGGGGATTTGAAAATTCCGTAATCGGATAAATTCAGCGGATTCGGGATCGAAGGGCTGCATGATTCGAGCCTCACAGTTGGAGCCGCACTGTACCGCATCAGTATCGTCCGGCTTACATGGACCTAAGGCGTGAGCCCAAGGCTCGCCCTCAGGTCGGCCAGCGTCACCATCAAAACCATCGGATTGATCCGCGAGACCACCATGCCAAGCGCCAGATAGAATGCTTTGGCCTCGTCCGATATCGCATCGACCAGCACGCCGCGCAAGCAGATGATGCCCGCCGCCTGCACCACGCGCAGCCCCGCGTCTCTGAACAGCGCGCGGCCGAGCCCCTTGCCTTGTTGCGTGCGATCGACGGCAAGCCGCCCGAGCACTACAATCGGGATCGGATCGGGCATGTTGCGCCGAAACCGACCGGGAGCGGACGTCACGTCGACAGCGCCAGCGGCCAAGGCTTAGTATCCAACGACGCTGTGGCCTTCGGTTGCCACATAGGTATGTGACGCGCCGCTCGCCGCGTTGCTGCGCGCCCGCCGCTTAAGCCATTCATCGAGAGCTGGAACGCCGCAGTCGAAGGCGTCGAGCTGATGGCTATTGTCGAGCAGGACGGGCGCGGCAACAGTCACTTGTGGTCCCATGGAGCAGGCATCTGCATGGTGCGCCTTAGTTTTTCATTCGGCACGGGCGGTGCATCGAGTGCAGCCACGAACTTGGCATATGTCTCGACATCGACCACAAACAGCGAACGATCCGTCAGCGCCTCGACCGCAGCCCGGCGCGCTGCGTCGAGCACAAAGTCCGTGCGCGTCTTGC
Source organism: Hyphomicrobiaceae bacterium (assembly GCA_031367505.1). Taxonomy (GTDB): domain Bacteria; phylum Pseudomonadota; class Alphaproteobacteria; order Rhizobiales; family Hyphomicrobiaceae; genus JAKFWF01. The sequence goes on from JANLPY010000365.1 coordinate 6,308, forward strand.
CGGTGAGTTCCGCCGCGCGGTCAATGAGGCCACGCTCGTCCGCTTTGATGCGAATGTTGAGACTATCGCGGCGGGGGGCTCGGATAGTGGTCGAAGGGGCTGTCATGGGCGGTCTCCTTTGCGAAAATCGATAGCAGATCGCACCGACAATGTCATTACATATTCTGACTGTCGCAGAATGCCGAACGTGCCGCCGCACTAAGCGTGATCTCATTGATGCCTGACAGACCCAAGGCGCATCAACGCCCCATCTCTTACGCAGCATGCTTGGACGGTGGCCCAAACGAGATCGTCGTTCCGTTGGCAGAAGTGTGACATGTCGGCAAACCGACGCTAGTCTGAACGGGATGATGCTGTGGTGGCGCAGAGTCGTCAGACTTTTGCCGACCAGTGGTTGGTCAGCGAGGTAAAGTCGCGATGAAGACAGTCTTTGCACATTCTCTCGATAAGCGGCCCACGTCAGAATGGCAGTCCTTGCCGGATCACGCTCTCAACGTTGCACGATTGGCCAAATCCTGTGCCGGGAAATTTGGCGCCGGCGACCTTGCGGAGATTGCCGGACTGATGCACGACATCGGCAAACATTCGGATGAGTTTCAGCGCAAGTTGAACGGCTCGGCCATACGCGTCGACCATTCAACGGCCGGCGCTCGGATTGTTGCAGAGCGCTATCTGCAACTTGCACCGCTGAACCTTCTGGTCGCCTACGCCATTGCTGGTCACCATGCGGGATTAGCCAACGGCATGGGCGAGGGCACGCTAACGCAGCTGAAAGACCGGCTCGACGCAAAAAAAAATTAAGCTTGCTGCTATCGATGGTTGGGAGCACGGGATCAAGCTCCCAGTATCCGCGCAAGTACCGGCTCTGGAGCCAAATCGAGTTCCGGCAGTCGGCAATCAGCGTGCGGGATTATGCCTTTCTATGCTTTCACGGATGATTTTTTCCGCCCTCGTTGATGCTGACCAGCTAGATACGGAGGATTTCTATCGTAGGGCTGAAGGCAAACCAGAGAGCGAACGCGGCCGATGGCGCTCGCTACCGAAACTTAAGCAGGCCCTCGTTCAGTGCATGGCCAAAAAGGTGGCAGAAGCGGCTTTGCCGTCGGAACATCCTGGGCAGGACAAAGTCAACGCTGAGCGCGCAAGTATACTTGCCGCAGCCCGTCTGCGAGCCCTGGACGCCCAAGGCCTGTTCTCGCTGACCGTGCCGACGGGCGGTGGCAAGACGCTGGCATCGCTGACATTCGCTCTCGACCATGCAGTCAGGCACGGCCTCGACCACGTCATCTATGTCATTCCGTTCACGAGCATCATCGAGCAGACCGCCAAGGTTTTTCGCGGCGCCTTGGGGCCTGACCTCGCCAGCCATATCATCGAGCATCATTCGGCCTTTCGCGAGGATGAAGCGCTGAATGCCATGCAGATGGCTGGTCGCCCGCTCACACGCGGGCGCGGATTGAAACGTCCAAGGCCGGCTTTGTGCGCATCGTCGACGATGTCGCCCGCATTGTTGACGTAGAGATTATTTTTACTGTTCAATGCCCAAAAAGATCGATATGCGAATTTTTTCATCAGCTAGAACAAATCGCGGGCGTCCAACGGGGATGAACTAGCATCGCGGATGCTGATGTATCGGAGCTGATATGACCCATGATGTACTGATAGGGATTGATGCGGGCACGTCCGTACTGAAGGCCGTGGCTTTCACGCTGGACGGCAAGCAGCTTGACGTCGTTTCGCTTCCAAACCAGTTTGAGACGCTCGCCAAAGGCGGCGCCGAACAGGACATGGCGCGGACATGGGCCGATTGCGCCGCCTGCCTGCGCGGTCTTACCGACAGGGTGCCGGGTCTTGCGTCCCGGACCGCATTGGTATCAGTCACAGGGCAGGGCGATGGCACATGTTGATTGATTCGGCCGGAGAACCTGTCGCCCCAGCTTGGTTGTGGCTGGATGCAAGGGCTTCTTCGCTCGTTGAGGAGATGCGCGCGTCGGAGCTAGGACGCAACCACTACGCGGTGACCGGATGCGGGCTTGCCGCTTGCCAACAGGGAGCGCAGTTGGCCTGGATGCAACAGCACACGCCCGAGGTCTTGGAACGGGCGACAAATGCATTTCATTGCAAGGATTGGCTCTATTTCAAGCTCACAGGCGTTCGGGCCACCGACCCTTCCGAAGCGCTTTTCACCTTCGGCGACTACCGCACCAGGGACTATAGCGACGACGTCATTCATGGCTTGGGGCTTACCAACCGGCGCGGCCTTATCGTTCCGATCGTCGATCGCACACTACAGCAACACGTGCTGACGCAAGGCGCAGCAAGCGCAACAGGACTGCTGCCAGGAACACCAATCGCGCTAGGGTTCGTCGATATTGTGTGTACAGCGCTCGGCAGCGGTCTGTACGACCCATCAATATCCAGCGGCTGCACAATCATCGGCTCGACGGGCATGCATATCCGCATGGTGGGCAATGCCAGCGGAGTAATCCGCAACGACCGGATGACGGGCTATACGATGGCATGGCCTATTGTCGGCCAATTCGCGCAAGTGCAATCGAATATGGCGTCCACGCTCAATATCGACTGGCTACTCGATATGATGCGAGGAGCTGTGCGCAATGGGGGCGTCGAATTGAGCCGCGAGGAACTGCTCCGAAGCCAACAGGATCGCATCGCCAAATCGGCGCCGGCTCAACTCATTTATCATCCCTATATTCTTGAAGCTGGTGAGCGCGGTCCCATCCTCGACAGTGCAGCGCGAGCGAGTTTCATCGGTCTCGACGAATATCACACGTACGCCGATATGATGCGGGCAGTGTTGGAAGGCATCGCCTATTCGGCGCGTGATTGTTACGCCGCCATGGGTCCCACGCCGTCCGAGGTGCGGCTGTCGGGCGGCGCGTCTCGCAACCCGACGCTGCGTCGCATCATGGCTGCCGTGCTTGGGGCCAATGTCCGCACGATCACGCGGATGGAGGCGGGCGCAGCTGGGGCGGCCATGATCGGAGCCGTCGGCGCGGGTCACTACAGGACCATGGCCGATTGTGCCGCAGATTGGGTAGTGCCTTTCCTCGATCCTGTTGAGCAGGCGGATCCGGATCTTGTCGTGACGTACAACAGCATGTTTCCGGCCTACCTCTCATCACGCCAAGCCCTGACGCCGATCTGGCGTCAGCTGGCGAGCGGGCGATCCAGAGCGCCTCCCGTGTCCTGAGCCACCGATCAATCCAACTCTTTCTACCAAAAGTTCGGTGATTTCGACACCTGATTTTCGGTCAACCTGGGTCGGGAAGGCGTCAGATGGTCTAAAATTGCGCAAACTGGTCGTAGTGGAACTCCCAAGCGTCAAAAAAGTATCGGTAACACGTCCAAGGCGGAGTAGCGTTGAGTGTACGCGTGGGACTACGGTCTGAACACACGACGAAGAGGAAAACTCAGGTCGTGAGCAGTGGTGCCGCAACTGAGCCAAGAGCCCAGACGGACCAGCGGGAGGTTTCGGCCGTGACGCCAGATTTGGAAGTCGTTCAGATCGGACACAGCGAATCCTTCAAGGCGTGGGCCCACGGCTATCCGTTCCGCACCGTGCGCTGGCACTTCCACCCCGAATACGAAATTCACTACGTGGTAGCCACCAGCGGCAACTATTTCGTCGGCGACTTCATAGGTGAATTCGAGCCCGGCAATCTTGTTCTCACCGGCCCCAATCTTCCGCACAACTGGGTGAGCCACGTACCGCCTGGCGTGCACGTTCCCTTGCGCGGCCGCGTGGTCCAGTTTTCGCAGGACTTCATCGCCGATGCGATGAAGGTGTTTCCCGAATTCTGCACGCTGACACCGGTCTTGGAAGTCAGCCGGCGCGGGGCCTTGTTCTCATCGCCAACCGCAGTGCAAGTCGCGCCGCTGCTTGAACAGTTGATCGAAGCCAAGGGCGTTGCTCGCATCGCGCTGTTCGTCAGCGTGCTCGCCGCCATGAGCCGGTGCACCGGCGTACGGTCGCTCGCCAGTACCAGCTACGTGCCAGACCCCTCCGGCTTCATGTCGACCGGCATCAACGAGGCGCTCGCCTATATCGACCAGCATCTGACCGAACCCTTTTCCGAAGGCGACCTAGCC
>JANLPY010000475.1:0-8110 GCA_031367505.1 Hyphomicrobiaceae bacterium
AATCGGATAACTGCGCTGAAGTTACGCTTACATTCACACTCACTCCGTTAATAGTCATTGCAGCAACATCATTGGCCCATGTCGTTGCCGCCTGGGCCAAAACCGTATGCGCCTTACCGAGCAGGAGCGTAAGCTTGTTCAGCTGTGCGTTCTGCAGTTCGAAGCTAGCCTGATCACCGTCTTGGATCGCTGAAAACATGCGATTCTGTGTAACATACATGGCGTCTGATAAAGAAGTCACCTCGGAAGATGCCTGCACAAAGGCCAGCGCGTCTGATTTAAAGCCACTAGGAATTGCCGGGTCGTTTGGTAGCGTAAATGGTGCGGGGGTCGTCGGAACATATAAGGAATGATAATTCGGATCGTATGGATCGTTAAAGGCGAGTTTTTCCTTGAGAACCGCGACTAATTGGTTTGCTTCAATACGGTTCAATATATTAATTGTCGCTTGAACCACAATCGCCGCAATGGGGCCAAGTTCGGCCAGCAACGCCGCTTCGCCTACAATGGCAATCACGCTCAACACGACCGCCCCCGTCACCGTACCTTTTTCTGGAGCGACGAGGGTCTGATCATGAACTTTGAAGGTACCGCTCAGATCCGCGGGTTGATTGCCGACGGTAAATCCTTCATCATATTCTTCGCGCACATTTGGGTCAAAGGGATCACCATCGGTGGTATCGCCGATCGAGAGTCCTCCTGGGGGGGGCTGAGTTAATGGCATTGGCGCTTCCTTTGCTACTTACACACATTCGCGTTTTCTAATGATCTTTCTCGTTCTCTTCCTGTTGCTCGCCTCCTCTCTGTCGCCTACATCGAGGCTGTTCGGGTTGATTCACGGGGTGATGGCCTGCGCGCGCAATCAATCCTGCGAGCGAATGCATCAATGCCGACGCCGCTCCCACCCTTGACTGCTGTGAACTTTTCGTCGGATGACAGCGCGATGGCATGCAACTGGATCGCAATGTCTGGCTGGATGCTCAACAAGTGGCGGCTAAGGGCCCGGCAATTGCGAGCGCCAACTCGAGACACCGATGCGGCGGACGCGCCGTTGTGGGGCGCTGACTCGTCATTGAACCTGTCGGTTATGCTCATGGCACCCCCCAGCCAATGCTCTATACAACAATAAACTGCCGCCGGAACATCAGCAAGGCAACAAAAATTTTAACCCATTGAAATTATTTAGTTATATCGGTGCGCGTTGCTTGGTCGCTGCACCATTTCTTGCTCGGCCTACCTATCTCCTTCCGCCGCATCAATGCCGCGCGGATCAATCTCGTCGCCGTTGATCTCCCGAGTTCAAACTCAAGCGGCAACAAGAGCTTCACTCATATTGATCAGGAAGCTATCCGCAATGCGGGTCTGCTTACGGGCATTAGATAGGGTGTTAGCTGACGCCTCCGGCGGGTCATCTGCCGAGATGGTGCCCATCGCTGCTCACCCCCAGATAACAGCCCATCGTTTGTCCTCGCCGCGTTCGGTCGCCGAGGCAAAAACCGCGACGAAGTCGTGTTGCCCATCCATCATCCAAACGCGGCGAAAGATCGTGTCACTCTTTCCCTTTTGTCCCAATTGGAAAGGGTTAGGCGTTCGGGCGCCTGATTTGCGCTGGAAATTTGCACCGCCAACAAGCAACCCCAACTGCCGTAAGGATAAGAGTGTGAGCGAACCGAATTTACCCAGGGCACCCATGTTGGCTGCCTGGGCTGCGCGGTGCAGCCTCAACGCCGACAGCACTGCCCTTGACGACAGAGGCGCCAAGAAAACCAGATTCCCGCTGCTCGTCGATAAAGGCGTCGACCAACGCGAGAACCGCCGTTTGGCCTTTTGGAACTATGATGTTTTGGGGAACGTTGAAGAAACTTTCTGCCAAGAGGCGCGTGCCGGGGATGCTTCGTAGCAAGTTGGTCAGTCGCTGACGGCTGGCGCCAAGCGCATCGATTTGGCCGCCGGAAATCGCATTGGCGATCAGCTCAGGATTATTCTCCAGTTCCACCGGCAGTGCGCGTTTAAGAATGCGCTTCAGACACAGTGTGATGGAATCGCTTTGCGTGCCCGCGATCTTCTGACCATCACGGTCGATATCCGTTGGCGAGTGAATAGAAGACCCTTCGAGCACCATGAAAGTTTGCTGGACCAGCATGTAGGTCTGCGAGAAGTCGACCGTGCCGAGCCGAGTTGCCTCATAGGCTACAAACCCGATATCCGCCAAACCATTTGCAACCGCGTCAACGACCGCTGGTGGACTTGGCATCGGCTTGAAGTCGAGTCGCTTTCCCGTCGCCATGGCAAGCCGCTGTGCCAGATCGAAAGAAACACCTCGCATTTCGCCTGTCTGTGCGTTCCGGCTTGCCTGCGCCGGATTGGTTGCGAGATAGGCGGCCCGCAACGTCCCTGTCGGCGCAATGTCGACCTGCGCATAGACAGTCGGTGAACAGAACAAGGCGACGAGGCCAATTGCGATCAATCGCTGTAACATTTCAAGCGTCCCTTAGCAGCAGCGTCCCAGATTACTATCGCGACGTGGTAGTAGTTGGCAAAGTTCCCGTCCCGATCTTGGTGGGAATCCTGGCAGGCGTCGTCAAGACCGGAGCACCAGGGAACATTTACGACGTGCTTTTCGGCCGCCTTATGTCCCGATCTGCGAAGCGAAGGACAGGGTGGCCTTGGCTGATTGTTGCGGCCAGCGCTACCACCATAATTCCGTGATCGGCCACTTGCGTATGATGTATCGGTCGACGGAGCAAGCGTATTTGCTGTGGATAAAGGGCGTCAGGGGTCGCAATAGCGCCGGTGCCTTGCGACAGTCCGCCAGCATTGTCGAAGGAGTATTTTGTGATGTGGGGTCGCATGCCAATCGCCAGTGCCGCGCTGGGTGTGGTTTTATCCGGTCCTTGCATCCAGGCCGCACATGCTGGGCCGGCTCTCGTGATCGATAGCGAAACCGAGTTGGTTCTGTTTGCCGAAGAGCCGGACCGGCCGTGGTATCCGGCGTCCTTGACCAAGCTCATGACCGCCTACCTGACGTTCGAGGCCGTCAAATCCGGCAAACTAATGTGGCAGAGCGATGCCGTCGTCTCGGTTCACGCCCATGCGCAGCCGCCCGTCAAGGCGGACCTACGTGTCGGCCAGAAGATCCAAATAGCAGTGGCCGCCCGAGCCATGATTGTTCGATCCGCGAACGACATCGCCATGGTGCTCGCGGAGGCGGTTGCCGGAAGCGAGGCTGCATTCGTCGATCAGATGAACGTCACGGCGCGTCGACTGAAAATGACTCGCACGCATTTTACCAACCCGAGCGGACTTCCCGATCCAGAACAGATTTCATCGGCCCGTGACTTGGCCTTGCTTGCTCGCGCGATCCTCCTGGATTTCCCCGAACAAGCAGCTCTGTTCGCCGCCCATGATGTCCAGATCGGACGGGTCAACTTCTCGACGGTCAACGGTTTGCTCGTGACGGTTGGCGGTGCGGACGGCATGAAAACTGGCTTTACCTGTGCGGCTGGCTACAATGTGGTTGCAACCGTCACGCGCGATGGACACAAATTAATTGCCGTCGTGCTGGGTGCGCCCTCGCGCCATGCGCGCTCGATCCGAGCGACCTCACTTCTGGAAGTTGCATTCAGAGGCAGTCTGGTCGGAATGTGGGTGCATGCCCCTCGTCTTGCATCATTGGCGTTGGCACCTGCCGAACCAGTCTCCCCCGTCGATCTCAGCAAGACAGTGCGATCACCCGTCTGCGGCAACCGCGAACCGATGCCACGCAGGCGTGTCGCAGTGGCCGACAAGGGTCGGGAAATTCCCGTCCCGGCAGCTGGACTCACAAAAACCCTACCAGTTACCGCGAGAATCAAAAACGTAACCGCACGTCCCAGCTTGGTGACGCCCACCTTGCCAGTGTCAGGTTTCAGCGGCTACTCGCCGTAACCATAACCGGTTTTAGGTGGACGCTTACTGGTACGCAACCGTCCATACCAATTTCCTTGTCTGGTCCGACCGACACGCGACGCTACTTGACCGAAGCAGCACAATGCAAACCGCCAGATTACACTGAACGGTGACCACTAGAGTTCTTGGCTGTTTGCGATTCTCGGTTTCTTGCTTGCGAGCGACGCGAGCATGGTGGACTTGCTCGCTAGAGCGACACTGGCGTTAACATGGAAGCGTGCATGGCCGTAATTGCAGGCATCCACGCCCTTGGTGATCGGTAAGTGATGTCGGCTGCACTTGTCGAGGTGCAGCTTCCGCTCAGAACTTATCACGGAGCGTCGCGAAGAATGCCAGCACGTCCTGCGCCAGAGCCTCGGGCTGCTCCATCGCCGCGAAGTGGCCACCTTTCTTCATCACCGTCCATTGGCGGATGTCGGCATAGTCCTTCTCGGCGATCGAGCGTGGCGGGCGGCGAATCTCGCGCGGAAACGCGGCGTAGCCTGTCGGCACGTCGACTGTCTTGCCGTCGGGGATCGGCCACGGCCCGTGCAGGCGGTCGTAGTAGGGCCAGAACGACGACCCGATGGCGCCAGTGAACCAGTAGAACGCGATGTTCGACAGCAGATGGTCGCGCGACACCACGCTCTCGAAGTCGCCGTCGTGGTCAGTCCAGATCTGGAATTTCTCGGCGATCCAGGCGGCGAGACCGGCGGGAGAATCGGTAAGCGCATAGGCGAGCGTCTGCGGCTTGGTGCCCTGGATCTGGATGTAACCCTGCTCATCCTTGGCCCAGGCGCGGATCTCCTCGGCGTAGCGCTTCTCCTCGGGCGTCGCATTCGCCTCGTCGAGTTTCCGGTAGGGGTTGGTCGAGAGCATGTTGAGGTGGATGCCCGTGAGTTTCTCGGGATGCCAGACGCCGAGCGCCGAGCACGTGAACGCTCCCCAGTCGCCACCCTGCGCTCCGAACCGTATGTAGCCGAGGACGCCGGTCATCAACTCAACGAAGCAGGCTGCCATCTCTGGGATCGTGAAGCGCTTCTGGTCAGGCTTGAAGGAGAGGCCGTAGCCGGGCAGCGACGGCGCGATCACAGTCATCGCGTCCTCGGCCTTGCCGCCGAAGCGCGCCGGATCGGTCAGTCGCGGGATAATCTCCAGAAACTCGAACACGGAGCCCGGCCAGCCGTGTAGCAGCAGCAGCGGTTTCGGGTTCGGGCCTTGGCCGGGCACGTGCAGATAATGCACGTCGATCCCGTGCAGCGGCGCCATGAACTGCGGGAACGTATTGAGCCGCGCCTCGGCCTTCCGCCAGTCGAATGTCGTGCGCCAGTGCTCGACGAGCGTGCGCATGTATTTGCTGTCGCTGCCGTAAGCCCATTTCGGCCCGGGCGTCTGATCGGGAAACCGCGTGCGCGCCAGCCGCGCGTTCAAGTCCTCGATGTCGGCTTCAGGCACGCAGAGCGTGAATGGCGTGGGTTTCGGGGGCATGACGGTGTTCCTCTATGATGATCTTGCCAGCTTGTATTGCGATCGGATCCTGATCAAGCCGCCAGCTCATCCCGTTTCGAAAACCGCTCTTGCACGATCCGCAGCCGGTCGGCTGCGATCGGCGCCACCAGCTTCAGGGCGTCGTCATCTGTCCCGGTCAGCCACGTAGCCCATTCGGCCTCGGACGTGAGCAGCACCGGGCTGCGCTCGTGGTTGATGCTGGATGTGGCGGCGTTCGGCTCCGTGGTCATGAAGGAATAAGTCTCGATCTCGACGACGGGGCCGTCCTTTTTGATCGGCCCCTTGTGGTGCCGCCAGATCCCGGTGAAGGCGAACAGCGGCCGGGGCTCGGTGCCCGTCAGCGCGAACCAATGCCACGTCGAAGGCGTGCGTCCGTCATGCGGCTCGCAGAACGATGACGCGGGCACGAGACAGCGGCGCTCCCGGAACGATGGCGTCCTCTGATTAGCACCTTGTCGTCGCGCGTGTTGGTGACGCGGCGGGGCGCCTTGCCCGGCTGCGGCAGGACGAATCTCCAGGACATCGTGACCAGCTCCCGCTCGCCACCGGCGGCCATGCGCACGATCGGCGTCACGTGACCGGGGAAAATCGCGTCCTTCGGCTCGAACAGGGCGGCACGGTTATCGGAGACGCGGAACAGGCGCGCGACCTCGGCACGGGAACGGGTGACGCTGTAGAGATTGCACATCACTGCATACTAAACCGGCGCTGTGGACTGAACCAAGCGCATGCTTGAGACCGTCTGGGTACTTTCCGAGCCTCGCCTTGCGTCGCCATCCCGGATCTAACAAGTGTGCGCACGGACGCTCCCTCGTCTGGTGCCGCGTTCCTGGATCGAACTGCAAACCCCTTCCCCGCGAGTCGTCTTGCAGGTGATTTGGTTCGCCAAATACCTCACGCATGTTAGACGATGGTTGGTCCAAATCGGCCTGCCGCCGCAACCGCTCGTTCGGCATGAGAGCCCGAACACGTGGCGAGAGGTTTGCCCGTCGCCACCTCCTCCCACAGGTGGATTTCGCCGTCAAAGCTGCCCGAGGCGATCAGACCGTTGCCTTCCGGACTTGGCCTCGTCGCCACCGTAAACGCCTTGGCGCGTGGCCTTGAGCGTGGTGAGCCGCTCCCTGGTCGCTACATCCCACAGCATAAGCTAATGGTCGAAACTGCCAGTAACGGCGCGTCGTCCGTCTGGCGTGAAGGTGACCGCGTAGATTCTACGTTCCTTGTCCGCAACTTGATGGCCAGTGAGGCGCTGGTGCCGTCGGGGCTGCTGCGAAGGTCGTGCGCGACTTGTCGGTCGTGTTCAGATTTGCGAAGAAGATTAGAATATGCCTATCGCCCGAAACGGGGTGCGGCCGACGCGATCAAGGAAGTTCACCGGGTCGTCTGCCGGGGCTACACGTTGCCCAAATATTTTGGCAACATTCCGCGCCGGGAACTCATGCTCTGCGTGGCCCGGCGCATCGTCGACCGGAGCATTCTGGCCCTCATCAAGATGTGGCTGAGGGCACTGGTCGAGGAGCGGGACGGCGACGGGACGCGGCGCATGCCGGGCGGCAAGGGCAGCACGCGTGGCACGCCGCAAGGCGGTGTCGCGAGCCCGCTGCTCGCCAACCACTACATGGACCGCGTTGACTATTGAAGCAAGGTCTTCAACGCGCAACAGGAGCGCACGATGGCCTCACACCCTATGGCGGTTGCCCATTTTGTCTCCCTCTCCCTCATTTTCCACAGGCTCGCCGGCGCCATGCTCATGCCGGCGCTCTTGGCAGTGGCGCCCACCGCATGGCGCTGGGTGCTGGCCGCGATTGGCTCGGCCTAGGCGGAATGGGCAAGCACGCGACCTTGCACGAATTTGTGCGCAGGGTTCTGTTCGGGTTCGCCGGCATCTTGGTCCTGGGCGGGATAAACTCGATCCCGGTCCATGCCGAGAACCCAGAAATCGCCGCCCTGACCCAGCGCAGGCAGGCCAACGATATTGGGACGGCGAGCACCGCCTTGTCGCCTTGATTGCTTTCGCGGAGTGTCTGCTGCATTGGGTGGTGACATGCGAAGGAAGTACCCACCATATCGGATGTGGACACAAGTGGCGGAGAGGGTCGCCAGAACAAGTGTTGGCCGGATGCGCTGAAGCGCGAGATCGTTGGAGCGACGCACGCGCCGGGCGCGTCGGTCTCGACCGTAGCGCGGCAGTACGACGTCAACGTGAACGAGGTCTTTGCATGGCGTCGCCGTTATCGCGCGGCTGGAGTGCCAACTGCGCCAGCGCTTTCGACGCCAGCGTTGGTGCCGGTGACGATCAGACAGAATGCTTCACCCGACCCGGCCATCGCCGACAAGTTGGCTCGGCCGTAGTCGAGAGGGGTCGCTTACGATGTCCCTGGGGTTTCCGAAACCCCAGGGAGGTAGGTGTCCCTGGGGTTTCCGCAAACCCCCGGGAGGTAGGCGTCCCTGGGTTTCCCCAAACCCCCGGGAGGTAAGCGTCCCTGGGGTTTTTCAAAACCCCCGGGACGTAGATGTCCCTGAGGTTTCCGAATCATACCTGCGCACTTAGTTCCGGCGCAATCGTAAGTCATTGAGGTGCCACAACAAGTGGGAGTCCGCGCAATGACCGATCGAGACCAGGACGCGCTGTGGCGCAATTTTCCGAAGACGGCGATTGCGTTCGAGGAACGGT
>JANLPY010000498.1:0-2860 GCA_031367505.1 Hyphomicrobiaceae bacterium
CGGAAAATACTCATGCTTTTGCAAGAACGGTGAGGAAGTCATCAGTCGTCGTGGTGCGGGCGGCACTAGTCCGCGCGTTATGCCTCTTGCAAAGCGCGGTGCAGAGCAAGTCAAGCAGTCAATGAACGATCCAGAGAGAGATCATGGCCGATAGGATTCCCCACGGCGTTCTTGTTGCTATGGCCGATAGCACGGGCGCGCGCTCGTTCCGCAATTTCGGTCTGGAACTCAGCGTCACTACTTTGAAGGACTGGGTCCGGACGTCATGCAACAGCCTATCCGAGTTGTCTAAAACTGCATGATATCTTGGACTGTTCCCCGAACATGGCGACCATTATGCCGCAAACCGCAGCCGAGGGAGGTACTGCACTGGCTGTTGCGGGGCGCAACCGACAGCCCAGTTTCGTGGGCCGCCCTTCTAAGCCTGTCTGGTTTTGAAATCTGCCAGGAAACGCTAAAACAGCACAATACGAGGCTTTAGCAAGTTTTCGAGCGTTTAGTGTTTCAAAATTCTGGGTCGGTTTGGTGCGCTCGGTTCCACAATTATCCCAAACTTGCAGGATGGAACTAGCGCCAGGACAACCGCACCACCTGCTCTAGGAAGCCGCTTGTCGTTACAGACTATCATCGAGTGTGACACCCATGATCGAGATCGACACCATCCATGATTGCCTCGAGCTTCTTCGCCCACTGCTCCAGGAGGGACCAGTGCGGCTCATCGCCGGCTCCTCTAAGATCGATCTTAACCGCACGACTGATCTCACGGCTTTGCCAGAGGCCGCACGCACGCTGATTGCCAGCAACATTGAAACGGGTAGCCGCCTGCTTGTCGCTCCGGCGGATAGCTTTCCGCCAATAACGCTGGCAGGTCGCCCCAGACGGTCCCAATAAATGCGGGGGAGGAGGGTCGGTCAACTTACCCCGATTCAAGTCGAAAGATTACATCGCAATAACAAACACATAGGTGTTCGCACTTTTATCCTGTGCGGTGCACCAAGCACTTAGCTCATTTCTGAAATTGCGCTAGGGTCGCCCTAGGGTCGGGCTCTAACCTTTGCCTATCACCTACCAACATTGGTTCGCCAACCCCCAGTGTTCGAACGAATCTATTTGGCACCGGGCACAACGTCGTGCCTAGACACAGAACGAGAGACGTGGCTTTTCGAACTTAACGGTGATGCGGTCGCCGGATCATTAGCCGTGGCCAGACGACATGCCAAATTCGCGCTTGTGGACCGCGTCCATATTTGCACCGGCACGGTTGGCATAGTCGACCTCGTGGCGTACCCAGCCGCCGGTCCGGTTCGAAACCTGCTACAACGCCTCGGGCAGCCGGACACACCGGATGCTAGAAGTCGACATGGCGTGTGTGTGTTATATTCCCTCGCTCCTGCACGGGCAGTCTAGGCTATTGAACGGTAAGTTTTGCAGTCGGGACACCGTTCGAAGTCGCAATCATCTGGAACGCGATGACCAGGAAGCACCACATTCCGACGCCTGCCGACCCCCGCAAGCGGCGTCAAGCGCTGCCTTCGCAACAGCCGAAGGCTACGGAAGAAGATCCCGAAGCCTTGCAGCGCGTGCAGGCGATCCTGAATAGCCCTAGCTATCGTCGTGCCGATAGTGACATCGACTTTCTCGCACGGGATGGCGTGCGCGGTGTACGCCTTCAAATCGACTACCTCAAGCCCGAGCTTCTGTTAAAGGAGCACGAAATTCAGCAGACGATTGTGGTCTTTGGTGGCACGCGAATTTGCGAGCCGGCTGCCGCGCGTCGAAAGGTCGAGGCGCTGCGGGCATCACTGGCGGCCGACCCAAGTAACTTGGAATTGGGGCGTCGGTTGGCAATCGCCGAGCGCATCCACTCCAAGTGCCATTATTACGAAGTGGCTCGCGAGTTCGGGCGTCTCGTGGGCGGTTCTAATCATGGTGATTGCAAACCCCATGCGGTCATCATGACCGGCGGAGGCCCGGGAATGATGGAGGCCGCTAACCGCGGGGCATTCGATGTCGGAGCCAAGTCCGTCGGATTGAACATCAGCCTGCCTCACGAGCAATACCCGAACCCTTACGTCACGCCCGAGCTTTGCTTCAGCTTTCACTATTTCGCTCTGCGCAAGCTGCATTTCCTGCTGCGAGCCAAAGCGCTAGTCGCATTCCCCGGTGGCTATGGCACGTTCGACGAACTGTTCGAGGTTCTAACCCTGGTGCAGACCAGAAAAATCAAGCCAATTCCCATCGTGTTGGTAGGTGAAGCCTATTGGCGCCGGGCAGTCGACATCGACTTCCTGGTCGATGAAGGCGTCATTGATCCAGAGGATCGGGATCTGTTCTGGTTTGCCGAAACGGCGCAGGAAATCTGGGACGGTATCTTGCACTGGCACGATGCCGGCGGCGAGCCCTTGCACGTCGCAACGTGAGACCCCTGATTGCAGAACCACCCGCGCAGTTTCGTCGAGGACCAGCGAATACATGAGAACCACATGAAATTATCCTTCCATGGCGCCGATCGCAGCGTCACCGGCTCCTGTCATTTGGTCGAATGCGCCGGCAAGCGGATCTTGATCGACTGCGGTTTGCGTCAAGGCAGCCGCGAGTTGGACGCAGAAAATGCCGAACCCTTCGGCTTTGATGCCGCCGCCATCGACTACCTGTTGCTGACCCATGCCCACCTGGATCATTGCGGACGTCTGCCGCTACTGGCCAAGAGGGGCTTTCGGGGCGAGATAATCACAACGTCGGCCTCGCGCGAGTTGGCGCGGCTGGTCGTGCTTGATGCCGCCCACATGCAGGAGCAAGACGAGCGTTACCGAGCACGAAAGGTCGGAGGCCGCTACGCAACCCAGGCTACAGGCGAACC
>JANLPY010000500.1:0-1828 GCA_031367505.1 Hyphomicrobiaceae bacterium
AACCGTCGGAAACCTGATTGACGCGCAGCGTCAATCAAAACGCTTGCTACTTCGTCAGCCAGCGTCAATCATCACTTTGCTCGGCCGCCTTGTCTCATCCAGATTGACGCGCCGCTCTCACCCAGATTGACGCGCTATACAATAGCGTCAGCGCATGTTCCGCGTATCTGTCATCGCCCTGACGTGTAGTTCCCTGCCACTCATGTTGGCGGGATGCGCACAGCATGAGACTCCACCGTCGCAGCGCATTGTCACTAAAATTGTCGTCCGCACAATTGAGAGGGCCGTTCCAGCCAAGGACGTTTGCCCAAGCCGAGACGAGATCGCTGATGGCATCATTGCATCGTCGCGAGAGGTATACGCCTCGTCATCGCCCGCGACCGGATCGAGCCGCGCTTGTGCTTGTGCTGGCGATACCTTCATGAACGGGAACCGAGTTGTCGTCTGTGGGTCACCTGAAGCTGGTGCGGTCGGCAGACCCGCGACATGGGGCTTTTGCAGGCGCGAGCAAGTCCCACCGGACTTGATCGCCACGGTCGCCGCATCTTTCGCCGCATGCCGTAAGCCGTAGGGTCTGACGGTCTCTTGACGTTAGGCAGCTTATCACTCAACTTCGAGCGTGCTCTAGAGCTATTCGGAACGAGTGCTGTGGGCCAATTGAAGGAGTCGCGCGATGAAAGGCGCCAAGACGCTATCGCGCTGCGGGTGAGCTGACGGGTTGCCACGCCTGCCACCGCTGAGCTTGGCTCAACCAGCTCTGGCGTTGAAATCAGGATACCAGCGCACCATGCCCCGATCGCGGTACGCGACGAGATTGGCGTGCCGTTCAGCAGCCGTCCGTATCGGCGTATCAAACAGCGGGCACGTGATGCTGAGAATCCAGGCAAAAATGGTGGCGTCAGCCCCGCACGGCGTGTCGCCCATCAGGAAAGACTTCGAGCCGAGTTGCGCCGCGATGGCGTCATAGCCGCGGATCATTAGGCGATCGATCTCGGCCGGGGTATGCCGGCCGAGCCCTTGGCCACGCAGATCGCGCCGCACTTTGCGACGCATGGCGGGAATGATCAGCGGCCGCAGCACGGCCGGCGCGTCGTTGAAGAAGGTGCGCGGTCCGCGATCGAAATTCGCATCGTTCATCCAGCGAAAATGCACCGTGCCCCAATAGAGATTGTCCTCGCACAGTTTCTCGAAGGCCCAGGCCTGCGCCTTCTGCTCCGCATTTAACCCCTTGTCGAAGTCGATGCCGTGCTGATCTTCGAGATACATGCGGATGAGCGATGAATCCGCGATTTTGCGGCCTTTCTCGACGATGAACGGCAGCTTGCCCTTCGGTGCCTTGCCGAGGGTGCCGATTTCCGTTTGATAGGCAAGCCCAGACATTTTAAGCAGCACATCGGCCTTGACGCAGAACGGGCTGCCATCGGGGAGACCCATATAGGGGCCAAAGCGGTTCAGGGCGATCATGGTGGCGTCTCGGCGGTGCGCACTCGTCGCAGCGCTTCATCGAGATCATCAACCTCGATTGAGATGTCAGGAACCGGGGTGCCAGAACCGCCCTCGGTGGCGACGCTAAGTTGTGGCACCATTGTTCCAGACGACCGGAATGTCGCAATCCATCCAAGGTCCTTGGCGATCTCAAGCCCGAGAACATCGACATAGAACTGTCGAGCCTTCGAGACATCGAATGCAACAACCTTGGTGACGATCCGTTTGACCTTCATTGCACCATACTGCGGCAGCACGGGTGCCGTGTCGATGTCTGTAGTGGGTCGTGTGTCACGAGCGTAGCCGGTCCAAACGGTTGCGCGCAACTGTACGAGAGATGAAG
>JANLPY010000516.1:0-20943 GCA_031367505.1 Hyphomicrobiaceae bacterium
GGGTTAGCGATCACGTACGCTAGCTCTGTTCCGCTTCGGATGGGCGGGACGTGCGGGCCACAACACGTCATCGCAGCGGGACGCGGATGCGAGTTCGAGGGCAACCTTGCGCAAGTGTCCGGATATCGGGGCTCGAAATCCCGATAGGCGATGAGCCCATCCCCACAACCATACAAGGCGGCTGATCGCCGTCCCGCTTCCCGGGACTTTATCGTCCCGGTTCGAATGAACAGACGCATACCCCGGAGCGCTAAGCGTTGCCGGGTTATTTGGCTATCGATATTGCCCCACAAGAATCGGGTCGTCAGGGGAGGATCCGGCGCGCTAAACATCAGCCAGCCTCGCAACGAACCAGGCGGAACCCACATGCTACACAACCTCCCTCTTGAACAAATCCAACCAGCACTGCCACTGCCGGAGAACACCGCGCGCGATTACGATCTGGTGCGGCGCGCCGTTCGCTTTCTCTCCGAAAACTGGACCGATCATCCCGACCTCGACGAACTATCGCGCCACGTCGGCCTGTCGCCGGCGCACTGCCAGAAGTTGTTCAAACGCTGGTGCGGATTGTCGCCGAAGGAGTTCGTCCAGGCGATCACCGTCGATCACGCGCGCTCGCTGCTCGGCAATTCGGCAAGCCTGCTCGATGCGGCCCATGAAGTCGGTCTATCCGGCACCAGCCGACTGCACGACCTGTTCGTCGATCACGAGGCGATGACGCCGGGCGACTTCAAGCGGCGCGGCGAAGGGCTGCGCATGGTCTACGGCTTTCATCCGTCGCCGTTCGGCGAGGTACTGGTGCTGGCGACCGAACGCGGCGTCGCTGGCTTGGCTTTCGTCAATGAGGACAAAAACCAAACCCACGCCGAAGCGCTTGCCGATATGACCGGGCGCTGGCCGGGTGCTGCCTATGTCGAGGACCCGAAGCAAACCGAACCGCACGTCAGACGCATCTTCGATGCTGCGCTATGGCAACCGGAGCAGCCAGTGCGATTGGTGTTGATCGGCACCGACTTCGAGGTGCGGGTGTGGGAGGCGCTGCTCAAAATCCCGATGGGGCGGGCGGTCAGTTACACCGATATCGCGCGCCATCTCGGCAAACCGACAGCCTCGCGCGCGGTCGGCTCGGCGGTCGGGCGCAATCCAATCTCGTTCGTGGTGCCGTGCCACCGGGTGCTGCGCGGCGACGGCAACCTCGGCGGTTATCACTGGGGGCTCACCCGCAAGAAGGCGCTGATCGGTTGGGAAACCGGGCGGGTGCGAAGCGAGGCGCGGGTCTGAATTGCCGATCTGAATTGCACGCGCGACGGTGGACCAATCGGCCCGGCAGCGATAAGGCTCGCGCACCGCAACACTTATCAGCACGCGAGTTTCGATCATGTCTTCATCCTTGACCATGCCGCTCGAACCACAATGGACCGAGATCCGCGACGGGGTGAAGCGCGTGTGCGACGGCTTCCCCAACGCCTATTGGATGAAGCTCGACCACGACGATGCGTATCCGGTCGAGTTCGTGGCGGCGCTAACCGATGCAGGCTATTTGGGTGCGCTGATTCCGGAGGAGTTCGGTGGCGCCGGGCTACCGTTGAGCGCTGCCGTCGCCATCCTCGAGACGATCCATTCGGAGGGCTGTAACGCTGCCGCCTGCCATGCGCAGATGTACACGATGGGCACGGTCCTCAAGCACGGCAACGCCGAACAGAAGAAGAAGTATCTGCCTGGTATCGCCGACGGCTCGCTGCGCTTGCAGGCGTTCGGCGTCACCGAGCCGACCACCGGCAGCGATACCACGCAGCTCAAGACGCGAGCCGAGAAAAAGGGCAACGACCGCTACATCGTCAACGGTCAGAAGGTTTGGACCAGCCGGGTGATGCACTCGGATCTGATGCTGCTGCTCGCTCGCACGACGCCCGTCGATCAAGTCAAGAAGCGCTCGGATGGATTGTCGGTGTTCCTCGTCGATCTGCGCGAAGCCAAGGGTCGCGGCATCGAAATGAAAAAGATCGATGCGATGATCAATCACAACACCTGCGAAGTGTTCATCGACAATCTGGAAGTGCCAGCGGAAAATTTGATCGGCACCGAGGGTCAAGGCTTCAAGTACATCGTCGATAGCATGAACGCCGAACGCATTCTCATCGCGGCGGAATGCCTGGGTGATGCGCGCTACTTCACGAGACGCGCGACCGAATATGCCAAGGAGCGCGTCGTGTTCGGCCGCCCGATCGGCCAAAATCAAGGCGTGCAATTCCCGATCGCGCGTGCCTATGCCGACTACCTCGCCGCCGACCTGATGGTGGGTAAAGCCGCCGCGCTGTTCGAAGCCGGACGCGACTGCGGCGCCGACGCCAACATGGGCAAGATGCTGGCTGCCGATGCTGCCTGGAAGGCCGCCGAAGCCTGCATGCAGACCTTCGGTGGGTTCGCCTACGCGCGCGAATACGGCATCGAGCGTAAATGGCGCGAGACGAGACTTTATCAAACAGCGCCGATCTCGACCAACATGGTGCTGGCCTACGTCGCGCAACACGTGCTCGGCATGCCGCGCAGCTACTGAGGCTTGGCGGGAGCGATAGGTCCCTGCAAAGTGTGTATGAGCCGGCCACCGTCAACGCGAGTGCTGTCGCTGAACTTCACTTTGAAGTTGAGCTACGGGCGGAATGTTGGGACAAGGTGGTCGTGCCGGATAGATATTTCCGCACTTGACCGGGCCCGGCGCTGTCATAAAGTCGCGCGATCGACACCGAATGGCGAACGCCACGAGTCCCACATGTACGAATCCGTCACCCGCGGCATCCGCGTTCGCGTCAGTCCCGAGTTCAAATCCGATCAGTCGACGCCGGAGGAGAACTACTATTTCTGGACTTACACCGTCGAAATTATCAACGAAGGCAGCGAGACGATGCACTTGCGCAGCCGCGTCTGGCAAATCACCGACACGCGCGGCCATCGCGAGGAAGTGCGCGGGCCGGGGGTGATCGGACAGACGCCACATATCGCTGCCGGCGAGAGCTTCCGCTACACGTCTGGATGTCCGCTGCGCACCCCTTCGGGCATAATGGTCGGCAGCTATCAGATGACGGATGGCGCGGGCAAGCTCTTCGATATCGCGATCCCCGCCTTCTCCTTGGACAGCCCTTTCGGCCACCGCCGTTTGAACTGAAAGACACGCATGACACCGCAGAACGTCTCCGCCAAAGAAATGCTTGGCCGCCTCGTGGCGTTCGATACTACGAGCGTCAAGACCAATATCCCGATGGCGGAGTTCATTCGCGATTACCTGAACTCGCACGGCGTCGAGAGCCACATGGTGCCTGATCCAAACGGCATACATACGAGCCTGTTTGCAACCATTGGCCCGGCTGACGTTCCAGGCATCGGACTGTCGGGTCACATGGATGTGGTTCCGGTGGCGGACCAGGCTTGGGACCGCGACCCCTTCACGATGATCGAGATCGACGGCAAACTCTACGGCCGTGGCACCTGCGATATGAAGGGCTACCTCGCTTGCGTGCTTGCCGCTGTGCCAATGTTCAAGAAGCACAAGTTGGCAACGCCGATCCATATCGTATTCTCCTACGACGAGGAGGTCGGCTGCACCGGCGTGCGCCCGATGATTGCCGAGTTGGGCTCACGCCTTGCCAAACCGCGTCTCGTATTCGTCGGCGAGCCGACCAACATGACGGTGGTCGACGCCCATAAGGGTGGCGCGCGTTTTCGCATCGAGATTACCGGACATCCAGTGCATTCGAGCAAGGCGCCGCTTGGCGTCAATGCCGTGACGGCTGCAACGGAATTGCTGGTCGAGCTGCACAAGATGGCGGCCGATTTGAAGGCGTTGCCGCATAACCACCGGTTCGATCCGCCTTGGCATACGTTGACCGTCACGCAAGTCCATGGTGGCACAACGAGCAATATCGTGCCGGGTTCCAGCTGGATCGGCTGGGAAATCCGCGCGATGCCGGGGATCGACTTGAAGCCCTGGGAGGCGCGGATCAAGGCTGCCGCCGCGAAGCTCGTTCCCGCTATGAAGGCGGTAGCGCCGGAGGCAGATATCGTGGTGCATCAGACCGGCGACGTGCCACCGTTCGGCGCCGAGGCCGGCTCAGAAGTCGTCACGCTGTGCCTGAAACTCGCCGGTCAGAATGAAACGTTCGCCGTGCCTTACGGCACCGAGGCCGGGTTGTTCCAGATGGGCGGCGTGCCGGCTGTCGTTTGCGGGCCGGGCGACATCGCCCAAGCACATACTGCGAATGAGTGGCTGGAGGCAGCCGAGCTCGACAAGTGCATGGCGTTCATGAGCCGCGTCGCCGACTGGTCGCGGGGTTGATCCAGCCGATGGAACTGCGCCGGCTTCGGTGAGTTTATACGCCAACAGGCCTACAGCGGGCGTGGACTTGTTCGACGGCTAGGAGCGGTCACGTCAGAGCCTGGAAACCCCAGATATATAGGAGACAACTCCCATGGCCAGCCAATCGCAGTTTGGAACGCTAATTTCCAGTGAGCAGGTTGAAGGCACCAACGTCTATTCGACGAAAAATCGTGAGAAAATCGGCGAAATCAACCACCTGATGATCGACCGCCAGTCCGGCCGCGTCGGCTATGCGGTGATGAGTTTCGGTGGATTTCTCGGAATGGGCCAGGACTATCATCCGGTACCGTGGAACGCGCTGAAGTACGACACCAGCCTCGAAGGCTACGTGACCGGCATTACTCAAGACCAGCTCAAATCGGCGCCCGTCACCGATAATGCCTCGTGGGGCGATCGATCGTGGGAAAATCGAGTGCATCAGCACTACAATGTGCCAGCGTATTGGTAACGCTTGATTGGCATCGGTGTGCGGGCGGCGACGGAGACTTCCGGTGCCGCCCGCATGGCGTTTCAAGATCCCGCTCTCTTAGATCCGCAGAATGCGTAGCCACCGCGTAACGTTCAACAAGCTCATCGCTGCGGCGGCAACGTATGTGAAGGCTGCGGCGCGCAGAATCTGGCGTGCCGAGGCCATGTCTTTTTCAGCAATGTATTTGCCAGCTTCCAGCACCGGCAACGCGCGCCGGAAGCTCGCGTCGAACTCGACCGGCAGCGTCACCGCATGCATCAGCACGCCGAATGACAGCACGAGCATGCCGAGAAATAATTCTACCAGCATGGCGGCCGGCGCCTTCATGATAATGAGCATGATCGGCGACAACAGCATGATGATCGAACCAAGGATCTCGACCTTGCGCGCCTGCTTGGCTAGCCGGGTGCGGGCTTTCAGCGGCGCGTAATCGGTGGCATCCTGCATCGCGTGGCCTACTTCGTGCGCTGCCACAACGACGGCCGACAACGACTTCTTGTTCATGTGGCCGGGCGAAAGGCGAACGACCTTCTCGACCGGATCGTAATGATCGCCGCCCGCGGTTTCCTCGACTTTGACATGGTCGAGCTTCATACCGTCCAGGAGATGTCGCGCCAACTCGCCGCCGGTGCCTGGAAAATCGGCGCGCTCGATCGCGTGGCGTTCGAGCACGCCTTTGACCCATAAACCCGGCAAGAATGCCAGGGCGACAATCGCCACGATCGCAATCAAACCGAGAGCCATGCGCAATCCTCGTATTGCCGCGAGGCAGATCACGGCATATTGCGAATATAGAAGAAAAACGATTAACGACCAGGACAGGGCCGCAACATGGCTTCGATAGCAATTCTCGACGACTACCAGGGCGTGGCTCTGGGAATGGCCGACTGGAGCCGGCTCGCGAAGGACCACCGGATTCAAGTGTTTCGCCAACCCTTTGCCAATCAGAATGATGTGGCGGCGGCACTCGCTGATTTTGAGATCGTCTGTTTGATGCGTGAGCGCACGCCATTTCCGGCGGCGCTGTTGCAAAAGTTACCCAAGTTGAAGTTGTGCGTCACCACCGGGTTGCGTAACGCGTCGATCGATGTGGCGGCTGCATCGAGTCAAGGTGTCACGGTCTGCGGAACCCCGAGCGGTGGGCACGCCACCGCCGAACTTGCGTTCGGCCTGATGCTGTCGGTTGCGCGTCATATTCCGTTCGAGGCGCAGGCGATGCGAACCGGCGCGTGGCAGACGACAGTCGGACAGGATCTGCGCGGCAAGACGCTGGGTATTCTGGGACTCGGCAAGCTGGGTAGTCAGTTGGCGGTGTACGCGCGGGCGTTTGGCATGACCGTGATCGCTTGGAGCCAGAACCTGACGGCTGAGAAGGCCGCGGCCGGTGGTGCAACTCTAGTCACCAAACCAGAGCTGTTCCAGCGCTCGGATTTCATCTCCATCCACTCGGTGCTGTCGGATCGTACGCGCGGCATCGTTGGCGTAGCCGAACTTGCCGCAATGAAACCGACGGCTGCAATCATCAACACCTCGCGCGGGCCGATCATTGACGGCGCAGCGCTGTTGGCGGCCTTACAGGAGAAGCGGATTGCTGCTGCCGCACTCGATGTCTACGACGAAGAACCGCTTGCCTGGGAGCACGCGTTACGAAAAGAGCCGCGTGCGCTTCTCACGCCTCATTTGGGATACGTCACGGAAGAGACCTACCGGATGTTCTACGGCGGCACGGTCGCTGCCATCGAAGCATGGCTGGCAAGCCGATCCATCAGATTGCGGCGTGAGGGACCATGACAATCCTCGTGACCGGCGCTGCAGGGTTCATCGGCTTTCACACGGCGACGGCGTTGCTGTCACGTGGTGAAACAGTCGTTGGCGTCGACAACCTCAATGCTTACTACGACGTGCGCTTGAAAGAAGCGCGATTGGCCAAGCTTAACGCGCATCCACGCTTCCGGTTCATTCGCGCCGACTTCGCCGATCGACCTGCAATGAAGGCGTTGTTTGAGGAAGTTCGCCCGGATCGTGTGGTGCACCTCGGCGCCCAGGCCGGAGTGCGCTACTCGATCGAAAATCCGGAAGCCTACATCGACAGCAATCTCGTCGGCTTCCTCGCGATCCTGGAAGGCTGCCGGCACACGGGCGTGAAACACCTCGTGTATGCATCGTCGAGTTCAGTTTATGGCGCAAACGCATCGATACCCTTTGCCGAGGATCGCTCCAGTACTGACCACCCGGTCAGTCTGTACGCGGCGACTAAGCGCTCGAACGAATTGATGGCGCATACCTACGCGCATCTGTACGGGCTGCCCGTCACCGGGCTGCGCTTCTTTACGGTGTATGGTCCGTGGGGCCGGCCGGACATGGCGTACTTCAAGTTCACCAAAGCGATGCTCGCAGGCGACACGATCGACGTATTCAACAATGGCCAGCATGCCCGCGACTTCACGTACATCGATGATATCGTCACCGGCGTTGTGAACACCCTCGATCGTCCGGCGCATGGGGTGGCCGAAGGCACGATGCTGACGCCCGCCACGTCAGCTGCGCCTTTCCGCGTATACAATATCGGCAATAACAAGCCGGTCGAATTGCTCGACATGATTGCAATCCTAGAGCGGTTGTTGGGCATCAAGGCACGCACGCATATGCTCCCCATGCAGATGGGCGATGTGCATACGACGTTCGCCAATGTCGACGCGTTGATGCGGGACACCGGCTTCAGCCCCTCGACGCCGATCGAGCAGGGCCTCGAGCAATTTGTTTCTTGGTATCGGGCATTCGAAAAGTGTTAGTAATTATTTACCAAGTTGGATTAGGCCTTTGCCTGGATTGAGCTGAGAATGGGGGCACAAATCGCCATGGTCGCTTGGATGCTGGCAATTGGGTTAAGCGTTGCCGCGCTCGTAATCACTGCCGCGGCGAGGCCCGGCAACGTCGAGATGACCTATGCGCATCTCGCAATTGCTGGCGGCACGAACATATTCTTCGCATTGACGGCGATCCGAGAACTTGGCGCATCCGCGCTGGCCGGCGATGGCCGTCGAGTTCTCGCAGCTAAATCCGCGCGCTATATGGGATTGGTGTGGACTTGGGCGGCGCTCGTGATTTTCGTCACCTACGGCACCGGTGTTCTCAATTGGAAGGAATGGCCGGCTCATTTGGTCGGCATGGTTGGTGTCGCTGGCGTTTGCCTCGCAATTGCGAGGGTACTGGATAAGCCAGGCGCGAATGGGGACAGTGACAATGACGAGTTGCTACTTACCCTTGTGCGTTACCTCGCAATCGCCCAACTGGTGGGTATGGTCGCACTCATGATCGGATTTATGATTGATGGCCAGATGAAGCGCTTCCTTGTGGAACGGTTCACCGATTGGCCAGCGAAGAACGTCATGTTTTTCGGTGCTATGGCGCTCGCGGCTATTAGCGGTGCTGCTTTGAAGTTGATCCCGTCGCGTAGTACCACCTCGTAGAAGCGAATTAGTGCGCGTACATGTCCGTTCAACCCTTCATTATCTGGCTTCTGGTCGCCTATAGCTCGGCCGTCATCGGTCAGGTGATCGGTGCGCGCGCAGGTGCACCTTGGATTTCCGGTGTGGCGGCGCTGTTGCTGCCGGTCATGTCGATCTTGGTCGCATTGCGCGTGAATGGACCCTATTGGGCGGGGCAGTCAGGGCTTCATTCGCCTGACGCGATCGCCGCCGCATCGCGACGTAACGCGCGTCTGATCGCGTGGGCGTGGGGTGCCGGTTCGGCCTCGATGCTCGCGGTCTACTTACTGTCTGGGCTGCGGTGGCAGCACGGCTGGCAATACGGCTCGGGCATGGCGCTGATCGCCGCGCTGGGCTTTGGCTACTCACTTCGTCTTGGCGACACGCAGAGCATCTTGCGCCGCCCCCAGCATCTGAAACTGGCCGCGATGCTGGCTGCCGCCCAAGGCATCGCCGCCATCGGCGGTATTCTCGTATTGGTGCTGTCGGGCAAGGTCGCTAGCGTCAGAGCCGATTGGGCCGCTAATATCATATTCGTTGCAGGCGGGCTCGCCATCACAGTCCTGTCGGCAATTGCTGTGCGCACCTATGCCCGGCTAACGCGCGATGAGCCTATAGCGGAACAGGTTCAATCGCGGTGATAGGGATGGCCGGCCAAGATCGTCGTTGCCCGATATAGTTGTTCGGCAAGTACGATTCGTGCGAGGCCGTGCGGCAAGGTCATCGGTCCTAGCGATAATTTGATGGCGGCGGCGCGGCGCAACTCGTCGCCATGACCATCGGGGCCACCGATGAGAAACGCTATGCTTTGTGTGCCCTGATCGCGCAGTTTCCCCAGCAGCTCGGCGAACGTCCGGCTGGTATGCGACCGGCCGGTCTCATCAAGCGCGATGAGGAATTCGACGCCGCTAACCTGCTTCAATAGGCGCGATGCTTCGTCGGCCTGACGCAGAGCAGCGGTGTCGCCGCGACCCTCGGGGATCTCGTGCACTTCGATCGGGGCCAAACTCTGCGTCCGGCCAGACTGCGTCAGCCGCTTGATGTAGCGGTCAAGCAATTCCCGATCCGGCCCGTCCTTGAGACGGCCGACTGCCGCGATCGAAACACGCATGACGGACTAGTGCGATGCCGGCTCTGGAGGCCGCTCGCCAGTCCACATCTTTTCGAGATTGTAGAACTCGCGGACTTCGGGCCGGAACAAATGGATGATGATGTCACCCGTATCGATCAGCACCCAGTCGCAGGTCTGCATGCCTTCGACCCGAAGCTTGCGGCAACCTGCGTCGCGCAGATGCTGTTGAAGTTGGTCGGCGATCGCGCCGACGTGTCTGTCGGTACGGCCAGTCGCGATGATCATGCTGTCGGCGATGCTGGATTTACCTGCGAGGTCGATCGATACGATTTCCTCGGCCTTGGCCTCGTCGAGCCAAATGGTGATCTGATCGAGGAGCTTTGAGCTCGTCTCCGTAGCTTTGGAAACAGCTTCCTTTGGAGCAGTGCCGCGACGGGCACCCTCATGCGCGGTTCTCATATTTGGGCGACGTTCCTTTTGCTGCCACAGATGCTGCGTGGAGCCTATCTCCACCCCGCAGCGGGGCTCGTGAACTTAACATATCCGCGCTCAATGACACAAAATGCACGCGCGGACATGAACTTTCGCACAATGGCTAGAGTAAACTGCTTCGGCTTGCCATTCAATTGTAACCAGTCACTCGCTAAGCAACAGTGTGGTTAATGGGTATCAGCGAGATTGAGGTTACCTCCTTTCAGCTTTTCGCTGCCCGCAGCGCGGTCGATGACAAGGGCGAAAGCGGTCCGCTGAGCAGCGTCCAGACAGGCGCATCCATCCGTGCCAAATTGGCGGCCTGGGACTCTGGAATGTACGCCGCAGCAAGTGCTCTTGCCGCCGGTGAAGCCACTGCTTTCAGCCGCCAGCCTGGCCGGTCGACCACCGCGATCGGCACTTCGGAAGCGATTTCGCGCCAGCGCTGCCAGCGATGGAACGTTGCTAGATTGTCGGCTCCCATGATCCACACGAAGTGGACGCCTGGAAAGCGCCGGCGAAGATACCCAAGGGTTGCCGCCGTGTAAGGGGTACCAAGTCTCGCCTCGAAACCAGTAATGGTGACGCGCGGATTGATCATCAGCTTCTCGCAGGCTGAAATTCGGTCCGGCAGCGGTGGCAATCCGCCGTTTGATTTCAGCGGGTTGCCCGGCGTCACGACCCACCAAAGTTGATCGAGGTGCAGGCGCCGCAATGCGATCCCGGTAATTTGTACGTGACCATCGTGCGGCGGATTAAACGATCCGCCCAGAATTCCGACGGTTTGGTTCGCCACGGCAAGCGGTGCGCCCACGCCAACGCGTCCGAAGCTTTTCGCACGCGTTGTCAGTGGCATTGGTCCATCGCGGTCACTCAGCCATAGCAGTTATTAAATCAGGCTGATCCGTGGATCAGTCGAGCTTGCCGTGACAGTGTTTATACTTCTTGCCTGAGCCGCAAGGGCAGGGAGCATTGCGGGAAACGCGGCCCCACGTGGATGGATCCGCCGGATTGATGCCACCTTCGGCTTTGCGCACCTGCACTGGCGCGCGCTTTTCCGGCTCGGGCCGTCGCGGCTCACGCTCGGCCGTCAGGACGGCATCGACCATGGCGAGTTCGTCCATGCCGGTCGTCGCGTTGATGTGATGGGCCTGCATGGGTGGCAGTTCAACCGGTTGCATGATCGGTTGTTCGTCCAGCGGCGCCATCTCGATGTGCATGAGCTGTCCGGTCACGGCCTCGCGCAGCTTGGAAAGCATCGCTTCGAACAGCACGAAGGCTTCGGTCTTGTACTCGTTGAGCGGATCGCGCTGCCCATAGGCGCGGAAGCCGATGACCTGACGCAAGTGTTCGAGCGTGATCAGATGCTCGCGCCACAGGTGATCGAGCGTTTGCAGCAGCACCATTTTCTCGATCTGGCGGCTGGCTTCGGGGCCAAACTCGGCCTCCTTCGCGGCAGCCTTGTCATCAACCGCCTTGAGAATACGTTCGCGGATATCGGCGTCGGCGATGCCTTCTTCGGCAGCCCACGTTTCGATCGGAAGTTCTTCACCGAAAATACCGCCAATTGCTTCCTTCAACCCTTTCGAGTCCCACTGCTCGGCGTAAGCAGATTCAGGAATGTGCAGCTTGACCAGTGCCTCGACGATCTCGTGGCGCATGCCGGTGACGGTCTCGCTCACGTCATCCTGGCTCATGATGTCGAGGCGCTGATCGAAAATGACCTTACGCTGATCGTTCATCACGTCGTCGTACTTGAGAATTTGTTTACGGATGTCGAAGTTGCGGGCCTCGACCTTGCGCTGTGCCATCTCCAGCGACTTGTTCATCCACGGGTGGATGATCGCCTCGCCCTCTTGCAGGCCGAGCGTTTTGAGCACGGTATCCATACGTTCGGAACCGAAGATGCGCATCAAATCGTCTTCGAGAGATAGATAGAATTTCGAGCGCCCGGGATCGCCCTGACGTCCGGACCGGCCGCGCAACTGATTGTCGATGCGGCGGCTTTCGTGGCGCTCGGTCGCCAGCACGTACAGTCCACCGGGCTTTTCGACGGTCTTGGCCGGGCGCGAACCTTTCGCAGGTTCAATCTCGACGGTCTCGATAATCGCCCGCACAAAGTCGCGGTTGCGGGCAATTTCTTCCTTGATCTGCTCGATCTTGCGCGTTTTCTCTGGGCCGTCCTCCATCTCGGACGCTTCCTCGAGGATGCGCATCTGCGTGTTGCCGCCGAGTTGGATGTCGGTGCCGCGGCCAGCCATGTTGGTGGCAATGGTCACAGTGCCGGGGCGGCCGGCCTGGGCGATGATCGAGGCTTCCTGTTCGTGAAATCGGGCATTGAGAACTTGGTGCTCGACGCCTTTTTTCTTCAGCATTTCGGAAAGCAGTTCGCTCTTTTCGATCGAGACCGTGCCGACCAGGATTGGCTGCTTGCGCGCCTTCGCTCGCTCGATCTCGGCAATGATCGCCTCCCACTTCTCGCGGGCGGTGCGGTAGATTTCATCGTCCTCATCAAGGCGGCCGACCGGCTGATTGGTCGGGATTTCAAGAACATCGAGATTGTAGATATCGAGGAATTCATTAGCTTCGGTCGACGCCGTACCGGTCATGCCGGCAAGTTTCTTGTAGAGGCGGAAGTAGTTCTGGAAGGTGATCGAGGCGAGCGTCTGGTTCTCGGGCTGGATCTCGACCTTTTCCTTGGCTTCGAGCGCCTGATGCAAGCCTTCCGAATAGCGCCGGCCCTGCATCATGCGGCCAGTGAATTCGTCGATGATAACGACTTGATCGTTCTTCACGATGTAGTCGCGGTCGCAAAGGAACAGCTTGTGCGCCTTTAGGGCCTGGGTGACGTGATGCACGGTGGTGACGTTGTCGATATCGTAGAGTGAGCCGCCGGGGGTCAGCAGGCCGGCTTCTTCCAGCAGCTTCTCCATGTGCTCGTTGCCGGTTTCGGTGAGGGAAACCGTGCGCTGCTTTTCGTCGAGCTCGAAGTCGCCCTTGACTAGTGAGGGGATCAGCTTATCGATCGCCACATACAAGTCGGCGCGATCGTCCAGTGGACCGGAGATGATGAGCGGCGTGCGAGCTTCGTCGATCAGGATCGAATCGACCTCATCGACGATTGCGAACACATGGTCGCGCTGGACCATCTCTTCGCGGCTCATCTTCATATTGTCGCGCAGGTAGTCGAATCCGAGTTCGTTGTTGGTGCCGTATGTGACGTCGCAGGCGTATGCTGCCTTGCGCTGTTCGTCGTCCATGTCGTGCACGATGCAGCCGGCCGTCAGACCAAGAAAGCGATAAACCGCGCCCATCCATTCGGCGTCGCGGCCAGCCAGATAGTCGTTGACGGTTACGACGTGCACGCCGAGGCCGTTCAATGCGTTGAGGTAGACAGCGAGCGTGGCGACCAGCGTCTTGCCTTCGCCAGTCTTCATTTCGGCGATCTTGCCCTGGTGAAGCGCCATGCCGCCGATCAACTGCACGTCGAAGTGCCGCTGGCCGAGCGCACGTTTTGCCGCCTCGCGAACAGTCGCGAATGCCGGAACAAGAAGGTCGTCGAGGCTGGCTCCATCGGCAATTTGTTTGCGGAACGCTTCAGTTCGCGCACGCAGAGCATCATCGCTCAGAGCGGCGACTTCCGGTTCCATCGCATTGATCGCATCGACCTTCGACCGGTAGGTCTTGATCCGGCGATCGTTGGATGAGCCAAACACCTTCGCGGCGAACGCGCCCAGGGAAACCATGCGTGAAATCCTCAAACTTCGTGTGATGGCGGATGTTGCCGCCCCCGGCAAACCCGGGAAGAGTGTGCGTTGGGTAAAAGTCGAATATTATCAGGTCGTGGATCGCCATGGCCATTGCTCTGGGCAGATGCCCGTGCACGCCGAAGCTCCCGGTGGCCTGACAGCCCCGCTTCGTTGCAGTGAAATAAGGACTGCCCCCCTGCAATGTCAATGAATGACGCCACGAATGGCACCGCCAAGGTGGCCGTAATGCTGCCACGTGTCCATTTGTTAACTGGCAATCGAGCTTGCGCCGGTTTATGAGCCCCGCAAACCGTAGCCAATCCCTAGCCTCTGAGGATCCCAACTGTGATTGCCAAAATGCGTCATTCCCAATTCCTGCCCCAATTACTGGCGGCCTTTGCTGCCGGTATCATGTTTGCTGCCCCGCTTGTTGCGTCGC
This sequence comes from Hyphomicrobiaceae bacterium, assembly GCA_031367505.1. Taxonomy (GTDB): domain Bacteria; phylum Pseudomonadota; class Alphaproteobacteria; order Rhizobiales; family Hyphomicrobiaceae; genus JAKFWF01. The sequence continues at coordinate 14,061 of JANLPY010000516.1, forward strand.
TCCCTGCCGCAGCCCAAGATACGGTGGTGGCCAAGGTCAACGGTAAAAACCTGACCGAGGGCGATCTCAAGTACGCCGAGGCTGAAATTGGCGCTGACATCGGTAATTTGCCTGAGGCAACGCGCCGCCGCGTCTTGATCGAATACCTCATCGAGAACCAGTTGTTCGCTGATGCCGCGGAAGCGCAAAAGCTCGGCTCGGGAGCGGCCTTCGACCAGCGATTGCAGTATTGGCGCCGCCGCGCACTGCGTGAGACTTTCTTCGACACCAGCGTGAAAAGCTCGATCTCCGAGGATGAGGCCCGCAAGCTTTATGACGCGCAGGTCGCCCAACTTGCTCAGACGAAAGCCGAGGAAGAGGTCAAAGCCAGTCACATCCTCGTGAAGGAGGAAGCTCTGGCGAAGGATATCGCGTCCAAACTGAAGGTTGGCGACGAGAAGGGATTTGCCGACGCGGCAAAAGCGAACTCGCTCGATCCGGGCAGCAAGGAAGAAGGCGGGAGCCTCGGCTACTTCGGCAAGGGCCAGATGGTGCCGCAGTTCGAGGAAGCGGCATTCAAGCTGAAGAAGGGCGAGATTTCAGCGCCGATCCAGACTCAGTTCGGTTGGCACATCATCCGGCTCGACGATCGCCGGGAGAAGCCTGCTCCGAAGATCCCGGAATTTGCAACTGTCAAAGAGCGAATCATAGCGTCGCTAATGCACAAGAAGGCACAAGAGACGCTCGACGGGTTGCGCAGTAAGGCGACGTTGGAATACGTCGATCCGGACGTGAAAAAGCAGGTCGAAGCCGAAAAGGCAGCGCCTGCTGGCGCACAGCCGCCGAAGCAGTAACGGCGAGGTTGATTGTTATCTGTGGATAGTTGGGCTCCGGTTTCATCACCGGGGCCCAACTCGTTTTGGCGCTGTACTCTGCGTGGCTGCGCGCTGGGCGAAAATAACTGACGATCGTGTCGCAATCACATCTCGTAACTGGATGCAGTTATCCCCAAGTTGGTGCTTGCAATGACGTTCGACCGCGATAAGGATCGCGTTCGATTGAGAGACCAGAGGGGGTCTTAGTCGAAAACTGAGCTGCGATCCGGTGTCATCGTGCCCTTTGCACGTTTCGCGATGGCGCACTCGATAGACTTGGGCATTTAGAGGAGGACTTTCGTCCATCATGGCAACAGCTTCCAAGGCGAAGCGGCCAAAGCGCCAGCCAGTGCGCTCTTGCCTCGGTCCTGTCGGTGATCTCGAGGCGCATTTGCCCGCCGAGTGGTGGCGTAAGCTATTCAACGCGCTGTACGTCAAGACCGACGGCGACGTTGTCGAAAACAGCGAAAATACGCGTCGCGAAGTCGACTTCATTATGTCGGCCGCCGCGATCCAACCGCATAGCACAATCCTCGATCTGTGCTGCGGCCAAGGCCGGCACTGCATCGAACTTGCACGCCGGGGCTTCAAAAACGTCAACGGCGTCGATCGCTCCCGCTATCTCATCCGGCTCGCCAAGAAGCGTGCGCAGAGCGAAGGCCTGCAGGTCATCTTCAAAGAAGGTGACGCGCGCAATCCACGTTTGCCCGAGAGCACGTTCGATTGCGTTGCCATCATGGGCAATTCATTCGGCTATTTCTCCAACAAAAAGGACGACGAGAAAGTCCTGTCGATGGTCGGCAAGATCCTGCGCCCTTCGGGTCAGATCGTGCTCGACATCACTGATGGCGCCTACATGGCCGAGCATTTCGATCGCCGCTCGTGGGAGTGGATCGACGAACATCACTTCGTTTGCCGCGAACGCTCGCTGAGCCAGGATGGTGACCGGCTGATCAGCCGCGAAGTCATTGTGCACGACGAGAGCGGTGTGATCGCCGATCAGTTCTATGCCGAACGCCTGTACACGCGCGATGGCATCACCCAGCTTCTCGAGAAGTGTGGGTTCCGCAACGTCCGCCATCACGGCCATGCCGAAGCCCAGTCCGATCGCGATCAGGATCTCGGCATGATGGCGCGGCGCATTCTGCTCACCGCCGACGCTCCACAACTGCCGGCACGCAAGGCAAAGGGACGCGTTCAGCAAATCGATGTCACCGTGTTGATGGGCGACCCGCGATTACCTGATCAGGTGAAACGCGGCGGCACGTTCAATCCGGAAGATCTCGATACCGTCCGCCGTCTCAAGGATGCGCTGTCAGAGCTGCCGAACTATAAGTTCCGCTTCCTCGACAACCACGCAACGCTGGAACGCGATTTAGGTGCCCTGCGCACCGACCTCGTGCTCAACTTTTGCGACGAAGGCTGGAATAACGATCCGTTCAAGGAACTGCACGTTCCAGCGCTTCTTGACGTGTTGGGCATCCCCTACACCGGTGCCGCTGCGCCAGCGCTCGCAGCTTGCTACGACAAGGGCCTAGTCCGCGCGGTTGCGGCCTCGCTCGATGTGCCGGTGCCACTGGAAACCTACGTGCGCCCAGGCGATCAAGGGGCCACCTTGCCCTCGGTGTTCCCGGCGATCCTGAAGCCGAACTATGGTGACAGCTCGCAGGGCATCACCAAGGATGCGGTGGTGCGCAATCAGAGCGCTCTGCTCGATTATCTGGAGCGACTGCGCACCGAGTTCCCGCGCCGGCCGGTGCTGGTGCAGGAGTATCTACCGGGCGCCGAGTACTCCGTAAGTATGATTGGCAATCCGGACCAAAATCTGCGGGCGCTGCCGATCCTTGAGGTTGATTTCTCACGGCTTGATCCGAAGCTACCGAAGATCCTCGGTTACGAGTCGAAGTGGGAGCCCGATAGCCCCTACTGGACGCAGATCAAGTATCATGAGGCGCAACTGCCCGATCACATCCAATCGCAGATGATCGAGCACTCGGCGCGGCTATTCGAGCGTCTGGGGTGCCGTGAGTATGCGCGCTTCGATTTCCGCGCGGATGCCAAGGGCGAGGTCAAGCTGCTGGAAGTGAATCCCAACCCCGGCTGGTGCTGGGATGGCAAGCTGAACATCATGGCGGGCTTTGCCGGTATCCGGTACTCGGAGCTCTTGGGGCAGATTCTGGTGGCGGCGGAAGAGCGCTTGGGCATTGTGGCGCGGCCACAAGTTGCTATTGCCGGAGCAGCTGCCAACGGCAACGCGGCACACGTTGGTAACGGACAGGCGACGGCGGGTTGAGCCCGTCGCGCCAAGGTATGGGAGCCTAATGGACGAATGACGTTGCATATCATCAAGCTTTGCGTCGGCGTGGAGACGATCGCTGACCTGGCGCAGTGGCAACGCAGCCGTCTGGCGGACCAGAAGCGGGCGGGCCAAGTGCCGCGCCTCTTTCATACCACTCGCATGGTGCCAAAGCGCCAGGACGAGATTGCGGGCCAGGGTTCGCTGTACTGGGTGATCAAGGGGATCATCCAGGTGCGCCAGCAGATCACTGAATTCGACAGTGGCGCGAAGGCGGATGGCACACCGTGCTGTTTGTTCATTCTCGATCCGGAGTTGATCCCTGTTCGGCCGACGGTGCGCAAGGCATTTCAAGGCTGGCGTTATCTGACCGCCGATGACGCGCCCTCGGATCTTAAAGGTAGCGCGCGCGACAGCGTCACCAAACTGCCACCGAAGATGCGCAAGGATCTGGCCGACCTCGGCCTGTTGTAAGCGCCCGCAGCTGCCGCTAAGAAGGCGCCCATCCGTTTTGCCGTGTACTTTCGTGGAGCTAAACCCCGTGCAACAGCGTATCGCCCCGCCTCACCAAGCAATCTTGTGTGCCGATCTGCCGTCGACCGTGCCATTCGTTGGACCCGAAGCACAAGAGCGTGCGCGCGGCGCGGCGTTTCGGGCCCGCATCGGTGCCAACGAGAGCGTGTTCGGCCCGTCGCCGAAAGTCATCGCTGCGATGGCCGCTGAAGCTGCGCACGCCTGGATGTACTGCGATCCGGAAAACCATGACCTCAAGGCGGCGATCTCAGCGCACCACGGCGTCGCGCCCGAAAACGTCATGGTCGGCGAAGGCATCGACGGGATGTTCGGATATACGGTGCGGCTATTTATCAACCCTGGCGATGTCGTTGCCACATCACGTGGTGCCTACCCGACGTTCAACTTTCACGTGACCGGTTACGGCGGGCGCTTGGCCTTCGCGCCATACGAGAATGATCGCGAGAATCCCGACGCGCTCTTGAGCCTTGCCCGTGCCGAGAACGCGCGCATGATTTATTTCTCGAACCCGGACAATCCAATGGCGTCCTGGTGGCCCGCCGCGGACGTGCAATCGTTCATCGATCGGTTGCCGCCCGGCGTAGTGCTGTGCCTCGACGAAGCCTATGGCGATTTTGCCCCCGAAGGCGTGCTACCCAAGTTGGACGTCACCAATCCGCAAGTGCTGCGTTTCCGCACGTTCTCGAAGGCGTATGGCATGGCTGGCGCACGCGTGGGTTACATCCTGGGTGAAGCCAGCGTGATCAAGAGTTTCGACAAGATCCGCAACCACTTCGGTGTATCGCGCATTGCGCAGGCCGGTGCCTTGGCCGCGATCAAGGATCAAGTCTACCTGCGCGAAGTGGTGGCGAAAGTCGCGGCATCTAAGGTGCGCATCGGCGAAATCGCGGCGGCCAATGGGCTCGAAGCACTGCCCTCGGCCACGAATTTCGTCGCCATCGATTGTAAGCGCGATGGCGACTTTGCCAAACGCCTACTCGGTTCGCTCGTTGCTCGCGACGTGTTCGTTCGCATGCCCGGCGTCGCACCGATGGACCGCTGCATCCGCGTGAGTGCAGGTTCGCCTTCAGACCTCGCGATTTTTGCTGAAGCGCTGCCTCAGGCTCTCGCTGACGCCGCAAAGGGGTGACCAACGTGCGTGACTTTGCGCCCTTGCTCCGACCCTCAGCCGGCGCTACCCGCATGGTGAAATCAGGGAGCGTCGTGCATGAACCTATGGCTGCGATTGATCTGGTATTTGGCGACGGCTTGGGCCCGGCCTGCGTTGACGCAAACCCATGAAATTTCGAAGCTGACGTTTCGGGTCTGGCCGACCGATCTCGATCTGTCGCTGCACATGAACAACGGCCGATATCTAACGATCATGGATATCGGGAGGTTGGATTTCATGGTGCGCACAGGGCTGTGGAAGGTGCTGATCAGGCACCGTTGGACACCGATCGCGAGCGGCATTGCGATCCGCTTCCGGCGCGAATTGCGGGTATTCGACAAGTTCGATTTGGAAACGCGGCTGTTGGCTTGGACCGACGTTACCGTCGTGATGGAGCAAGTGCTGCGATTTTCCACGGGTCCTCGCCGCGGCCAGGTTGCTTCACGGGCGATGTTCAAGGGCGGGCTGTATGATCGCCGCACAAAAGCGTTCGTGCCGATTTCGCGGCTTATGAAAGAGATCGGTGCTGAGGTCGAACCGCCGCCGTTGACGCCCGACGTGGAAGCTTTCCTCAAGGCCGATGAGGCGATCCGGGCGGGCGTGGCGATGGGTACTCCTTAAATCGCGATCGCGTCAGGCTCGGCCGGCGTGCAACGCGCAACATTGTTGCGTTTTCTGATTTAATCGACAGGCCAGTTGAACCTCGTTATTGTTCGCGGCGTCACATGGGCAGTGCAATCCTATCGGAGTATGCAGCCATGCTAACGCGTCACGCAGCCGTCTCACTCCTCGCCGCACTTGTCGCAATCACGGCATCCGTCGCCGGCGTGGCGGTTGCAAGTGCCAAGACACTGGACATGTCCCGTCCGAACCAAAGTGCAAGAGAAACGACGCCGCCCACGGTTCGCGAGCATAACCAGACGGGGCCGCGTCCCAACCCGATCGTGAAGCGTCCACACTATCCCCATCCCGGCGGCGGCTACGTCGCTCCGCCTTTCCAAGGGGCCCGGGACCATCGCACTTCGGCTCAAACACCACGCACTGGTGGCAAGAAGTGAGTGCTAAAAAATCGGAAGTAGCGAGTAACGAATGGTCGTCGCGCCTGCCATATTCATCACTCACTACTCGCATTTTTTCAGAACTTGCAGGACAGCAGAGTGGTGGCGCTCGACTTGTCGTGCTGGGGTGGGGCGTCCTCGACGTTGAGGACCGAGACCACGCCGTTATCGACGATCATCGAGTACCGCTTGGAGCGCACGCCGAGGCCACGCGCATTCAAGTCGATTTCCAGACCCAGCTTCTTGGCAAAGTCGGCACTGCCATCGGCCAACATGGTGATCTTGCCTTCCGCGCCAGTATCCTTGGCCCAGTTGGTCAGTACGAAGATGTCGTTGACTGAGGTACAGGCGATCGCGTCGATGCCCTTGCCCTTGAACTCGGCCGAGTTGGCGACGAAGCCCGGCATGTGCTGCTTGCTGCAGGTTGGCGTATAGGCGCCGGGTACGGCAAACAGCGCGATCTTCTTGCCGCCGAACATCTCGGCCGTGGTGATCGGCTTCGGGCCCTCGTCGCCCATAATTGTGAAGGTCGTCTCGGGTAACTTATCGCCGACTTGAATGGTCATGCTACGTAACTCCTATTTTCTCGGGTCTGGATTCAGCGAACCTCGCCCCGACCGTAACGTGTAGTTTGCGGTCTTCCAAGGCATGCGCGGCGTTTTTGTTGTCAGATCGAACTCAGGCTCTTCCAACGCCGCCGCCGGTTGGAGTTTCGATGATGATGGCTTCGCCCGCTTCCAGAATGGTCTGATCGCAGCCTTGCAGTTCCTCCTCGATGCCCGATAGGCGCCGCACCGCGTTACGGCCGCACTGGCCGGGCTCGCCGCCATCGAGGCCGAATGGGCGCACGCGGCGATAGCCGGAAAGGATCGCGCAATCCATGCGTTCGAGGAAACGGATGCGGCGGTAGGTGCCATCGCCCGCGTGCCATTTGCCCTTGCCGCCCGAACCGCGACGGATGCCGAACGTTTCGAGCAGCACCGGATATCGT
>JANLPY010000786.1:0-24132 GCA_031367505.1 Hyphomicrobiaceae bacterium
ATCAAGGTATTGTGACCCATGGACGCCAATCTATGACGGCCGAGCACTCGTTCTTGCTTCGAGTTCAGTAGACATGAGCTCGCGGATAGACACGAGGATACCCATGACACGTAACCTTCTTTTGAGCACCGTCGCCGCCGCCTTGCTGAGCACGGCCGCAGCAATCAGCCTCCCCAATATGGTTATTGCAGCCGGTGAGCCCATGGTCGGCGGGGCGGCGATGTATCCCACCAAGAACATCATTGAGAACGCGGTAAATTCCAAGGATCACACGACCCTTGTCGCAGCGGTCAAGGCGGCGGGCTTGGTCGAGACGCTTTCTGGCAACGGGCCATTCATGGTTTTTGCACCGACCAATTCGGCTTTCGATATGTTGCCAGCCGGCACTGTCGCGTCGCTGTTGAAACCAGAGAACAAGGAACAGCTGGTCAAAATCCTGACCTCACACGTCGTCGGTAAGGCTGTGATGTCTGATGCCATCAGTAAGATGGTCGCCGACGAGAATGGATCACATCCCGTCAAGACGCTGAGTGGCGCCGTGCTGATTGCCAAGATCAGCGGCGGCAAGCTGACGCTGACCGACGAAAACGGCGGCGTGGCGACCGTCACCATCGCCGACGTCACGCAGTCGAACGGCGTGATCCACGTGATCGATCACGTGTTGTTGCCGAAGTAACCGGCTACTGCTCGAGCAACGGCAGTCTAAAAACATAGAGATAGGGCGGCTGGCGAAGACGCCAGCCGCCCGTTGCAGTCACTTATCGCGCGTCAAAGTTGTCTTGGGGTCCCAGATCGCGGCGTCCGATGCGCCCTACGTCGTGACCCATCGCATCGAGACTGCCCACCTGGGCATCATTGGCATCGCCCACACCTCGACCAACCGAGATGATCGTTGAAGCGTCCATAGAAAGGACGCCGCCCTAAGATGGAAGCGGCCTCGGCTCATCGGCCAGAGTGCGCCAGATGTGATGCGCGCGTTTAAGGATAGGCAGGCGGCGGTCTGGGACGCCAGAGAGCGGGCGAGCAATCGCAGTATCTGAACCGAAAATAAATCGCACTGTCGGTCAGCATTCAGGATGGAGATGGCAGAGTGCAATCACTGCTTTCGCCGCCGCCTCATTCCAGGAGCACTTCGATGAAGAAGACGTGGATCACTCTCCTCGCCGTAGCCTCGAGCTTCACCGTTGCCACCTCTGCATTCGCGTACGATAGCCAGGTGGAGCGTGACCGTGCGCAGCTTCGCGCCGATACTGCGCGCCTGCAACAGGAGCGCGTCGAACTTCGGCAGGCGCAGGCCCGAGAGGGCTATGCGCGACAGACCGGTCACCCCGTCAAGGCGTGGATCGCGGAGAAGCAGGTGCGGCGCGAGGCGTCCGAAGTTCGCGCGGCGCAGCAGCAGGTCTACCGAGACCGCGCCCAGCTGGCTCGCGATCGCGGCTGGTAAGGCGCGGATGGGATACCGCGGCGACCGCATGAGCCTGGCCCTACAGCCGCCGACGCGGGATGATCATTGAGGTCCACAGAAAAGAGGCCGCCTCCAGGAATGGAAGCGGCCTTGCCCGCACAGCAACGGGCGAGGGCAGGTCACGACCGTGGTGCATCCTATCAAGCCAACCGATGCTCGGTAGATTGACGACCTATCGCATGTATCGCGCATCACATGGCCGTCCGTTTCCTCTCGCCGCTGTTTCAAGATCGGCAAGATCGTCTCGCTGTTTTCAGTTCGTGGATCTGCGAGCATTTTTCCTGCGCATCGTACGGCAAGAGTTCGAAGACCACCGCCATACACATATCGGCATGCCGGTCGGTTGTTGTTTGCTCCGCGAGAGTGCGGCCAAGCACTTCGAACGCTTCGAACACCCCGCCGTGCAACCCCGCCGACACCTTTGCAATTTCAGGCCACACCGCGTGAAAATCGGTCTGCCGCGCCGCTCTGCTCGAGCCTTTCTTTGCCATTTAAACCTCCTAAAGTGAATTACAAAAAACGAACGTTTGATGTAGGTCACCCGCCCGCGCCAGGCCTTGACGCAATTGCTGGGCTTTTAATCTCTAACAACTTGAGCAGGTGTGGTATTATATAAACGTAACCCTTTAGCACGATTTTAGAGACCACCGCCCATGAACCTCGGCTACGCCCGCGTCTCGACTGATGATCAAGACACTAAATTGCAAACCGATGCACTCGAGCGCGCCGGCTGCGCGCGCATCTTCCGCGAAAAAGCATCCGGTGCAAAGACCGACCGCCCGGAACTCGCGCGCGTCATCGACACCTCACGCGAAGGCGACGTGATCGTCGTGTGGAAATTGGATCGCCTCGGTCGATCGCTCGCACATCTCATGGAGTTGATCGCGGTGCTCGAGAAAAAGTCAGTCGGCTTCCGCTCGCTCACCGACAGCATCGACACGACCACCGCGAGCGGTCGCATGTTTTTTCACATGATGGGCGCGCTCGCCCAATTCGAGCGTGACCTTATCCGCGAGCGCACGATGGCCGGTCTCGTTGCTGCGCGTGCCATGGGCCGCTTCGGCGGGCGCCGCCGCAAGCTTACGCCGTCTGATCTCGAGACGGCACGTGAAGCACTTAAGGCCGGTGACACGATGCAGCAGGTTGCCGGGCGCTTCCGTGTCGCCGTCGCGACCTTGTACAACGCTGGCGTCAAGAAACATCCTGTCGCCACACCGGCTCCGCCGAAGGTTCGGGCCTCTCGCACGAAGGTCGCGCACGGCAAGCCAGCCCAGCCCATCGTACGGAAGCCCAAGCGTCGCGCGTAATCGTTGTATGTCCTCATCTCACTTAACGATCACTGATCTCCGCGCCATCGTCGACAACATCCAGGACGATCGCTTTTGATCACGATACGCGGTTTCTGTTCCGGCATCACCGCCTCGTACACCTCAGTGCAAGAAGCCAAGAAAGTGCAGTCTGCTGCCTCGGCAGTGCGCGGTGGCCCCGAGAGCTATTCGTCAGCCTCGCGGAGTAATGAAATTGGCACAGACACGCTTGAGCGGAACTCCGACGCCTCTGGAGCGTTCTCGGTACATTGAACGACGCCCCTTCTAGATCGGGCGGCGAAACCCCAAGCGCGTCGAGGCCAGACCATGAGCGACATCAAGACGATGCAGCGGACACCGGCGGATATCGCAACCCCCACGGACCTCGGCAAAGCGGGCGTCGACAAGATCGTGGCCGCCTTAAACGGCTTGGTCGCCGACGCGTTCGTCCTTTACGTCAAGACCAAGAATTTCCATTGGCACGTCAGCGGTCCGCATTTTCGCGATTACCACGTGATGCTTGACGAGCAGGCCGACCAGATTTTCGCGGTGATCGATCCCCTGGCGGAACGCGTTCGCAAAATCGGCGGTACGACGCTGCGTTCAATCGCGCATATCGGAAAGATACAATCTCTGAAGGACAGCAACACGGAGCGCGTGCCGCCTCTCGAGATGCTCAAGGAGTTGTTGGCCGACAACAAGGTCGTTGCCAAGGCAATGCGGAAAGCTCATGCATTGTGCGACGAGAACGAGGATGCGGCCACGGCCAGCCTGCTGGAGATCTACATCGACGAAACCGAGCGACGCACGTGGTTCCTGTTCGAGTCGAGCCGCGCGGCGGACAGTACTGGCCACTGAGACCGAATTCGGAAAGCTGCGAACCCTGACCTGTCGTTGAAAAAGGCCTCAGGGACAAGAGTAGCGCAAATCAGATTCTCTGTCGCCATCAGCGATGGAGGCGGCGATGCGCGGATCGGATGCGATATCGGGGTCATTGTTCTCGTACGTCGACCTGGAAGACAGTGTTCCGGCGAAGCACCCGCTGCGGCTCTGCGAGATCGTCAACGAGGTACTGCGGGCGCTCGACGCTGATTTCTCGGCGATGTACGCGGACTTCGGACGCGCTTCGATCCCGCCTGAGCGGCTACTGCGCTCGCTGTTGCAAGCGTTCTACACGATCTGCTCCGAACGCCACGCGCGTCCGCCGTGCGGGTGCTAGTACTCCTGTCGGCCCACCCCCGGCCACACTGCGGAATCGGGGGGTTGATTTGCAGGATCATGAAAGCCTCCACATTATCATTTTCGTGTTGGCGAGCCTGCGAATCGGGGGCACCTCAAGGTTTGTTCGCCAATACACGCTAACTCGGACAAACCTAGAACACTTGATCAGCAGGTGCCCGACCGCCGGGATCATCTCGATAACGGCGCAATTCTCAGACCATTCTCAGCCACCGCTGCGCAGCAGGCCTGCGCTAACGTGATTTACATCTTGCAAGGCGTTCGGGGCCAGACCAAGTAATGCTGATGCTGTCAGCTGAAACATGGTTATACGCGACGCCGCGCGGGCTTTACTGCGCGGCAGGGAATTTCTACATCGACCCACCGGGGCCCGTCGATCGGGCGCTCATCACGCACGGCCACAGTGATCATGCCCGAGCCGGCCATGCCCACGTTCTGGCCACGGCGGAGACACTCGAAATCATGCGCGTTAGGTACGGCGCAGGGTTGGCCGGCACGACCGACATCGCACCGCTTGGCAAAAGAATGAGCGTGAACGGTGTTGCAGTGCGCTTCGTCCCTGCCGGCCACATTCTGGGGTCGGCACAGATCGTTATCGAGCACGCCTCCAGCAGGGTTGTTGTTTCGGGCGATTACAAGCGCGCCGCCGATCCCACGTGCCTGCCGTTCGAACTTGTCCAGTGCGACGTGTTCGTGACTGAAGCGACATTTGCCCTACCGGTTTTCCGGCATGGCGATGCTCGTCTCGAAATTGCGCGATTATTGCGTTCGCTGGCCGCCGAACCCGATCGCACCCATCTCGTGGGAGCCTACGGCCTCGGCAAATGCCAACGTGTTATCAAATTATTGCGGCAATCCGGGTACGACAGGCCGATCTATCTTCATGGAGCACACATTGCCTTGACGCGCCTATACGAAACGCTCGGCCAGTCCTTCGGCGTGACGACCGCCGCGCTGGACATGCCGGCAGCCGAACTAAAGGGTTGTATCGTGATGTGTCCGCCGTCGGCGCTGCACGATCGTTGGTCAAATCGTTTTGGCAATCCGCTCACGGCATTTGCCTCTGGTTGGATGCGAGTCCGCGGCCGAGTCCGCCAGCGCGGCGTGGAACTACCACTTGTTATCTCGGATCACGCAGATTGGCCGGAGCTAATCGATACGATCCTTGCAACATCCGCCGAAGATGTTTGGGTGACCCATGGGCGCGATGACGCGCTCATCCATCATCTTGGCACACTTGGCCGCCGGGCGCGTGCGCTCGCGCTGATGGGGCGAGACGAAGAGGCGGAGTAGCAACGATGCAAACTTTCGCCCGGCTTCTTGATAGCCTCAGCACGCAAGGCAGCCGCACAGGTAAATTGCGGCTGATGGCCGCGTATTTTAGGTCAACTCCGGATTCGGATCGCGGCTGGGCGCTGGCAGCGCTCACCGATGGCGTCCCGCTCAAGCTGCCTTTTCGCCGCCTGCTGGCGTCGCTCATGCAATCTCGCGTCGACCCAGTGCTAACCAAGCTCAGCCGCGATTACGTCGGCGATACAGCGGAGACGGTCGCGCTGCTGTGGCCGACCCCGCCGACGCCAGTTCCGGTCCTGCCGACATTAAGCGCTATCGTTGAAGCCTTGCAAAGCGCTACTGCGCCATCCGTCGCCTCGGTCGTCGCGGAGCACCTCGATGCCGGGGACGTCACGGAACGCTGGGCCTATCTGAAATTCATTGGTGGCGCGTTGCGCGTCGGCGTTTCCGCGCGCCTTGCCAAAACTGCGCTCGCGGGCGCCTTTGAACGAGATGTTGGAGAGATCGAGGAAGTCTGGCACGCGCTCAGACCGCCGTTTTCCGAACTCTTCGTCTGGCTCGACGGACACGGCCCGCGTCCAGAAACTGTCGGAGTTCCCGTATTCCGGCCGCTGATGCTTGCGAGCCCGGTCGAAACCACTGATTGGCCCCTCCTTGCTCCTGGCGACTTTTCCGCTGAATGGAAATGGGATGGTATTCGCATTCAGATCGCGTCCGTCGGCAGCGCGGTCCGCCTGTTCTCGCGCACCGGCGAGGATATTTCCGGGCCTTTTCCCGAAATTGCAGCCAACTTTTTCAATCATGACGTCACCCTCGACGGGGAATTGCTCATTCTGCGCAATGGTATTGTCCAGCCCTTCAACGATCTGCAGCACCGGCTCAACAGGAAGATTGTATCGGCACGACAGATCGCTACTCATCCCGCGCATGTGCGGCTCTACGATATTCTCATATTGGGTGGCGATGATTTGCGCCCGCTCCCGTTCTTTGAACGTCGCGCACGGCTTGAGCAGTGGCACGCAGCCGTGCGTCCGCCACAGACGGACCTGAGTGATCAGATTGCATTCAGTGAGTTCCATGAACTCGAACGGCTTCATGCCGGCGCTCGCGAGGCCGGTATAGAGGGATTGATGTTGAAACGCTTTGCCAGTCCGTATCTTGCTGGGCGGCCACGGGGCCATTGGTACAAGTGGAAGCGCGCCGCTCTCACGCTCGACTGCGTGTTGATGTACGCACAGCGCGGGGCCGGCAAACGCTCCTCGCTCTATTCGGACTATACGTTCGGGGTCTGGCGTGACCACGACGGTTCGCGCGTGCTCGTCCCGGTCGGCAAGGCCTATTCGGGGTTCACGGATGTCGAGTTGAAGCAACTCGATTCGTTCATCCGCCAGAATACCACTGAAACGTTCGGGCCGGTTCGCGCCATAAAACCTGATCTTGTGCTTGAAGTCGCATTCGATGCCGTTCAGGCTTCGCGCCGGCACAAGTCGGGGGTGGCGATGCGCTTCCCTCGGATTCACCGTATCCGTTGGGACAAACCGGCGGCAGAAGCCGACACGCTCGACACTGTCACCAAGCTCATAGGTTAAATGCTGAACCGCCGGTGCGTTGAACGACAACGACGGCTGGCGTCTGCAAGTCCACAAAGACAATCTGCGCGTCGCACTCCTTTCCAAGAACGGTCACGACTATACCGATCGATTGCCGACCATCTCTGCAGCAGTGTCACGCATCGCTGCGACATCCCTGATCTTTGAAGCAGAACTCACCGCAAGCGGTGCGGACGGCATCCCCGATTTCCTGCGGCTGCGATTTCGCAAGACTGTATCGGCGGCGCTATGCGTCTGGGCTTTCGATCTGTTGTATATCGATGGCGTCGATATGCGCGCACAGCCGCTCGTGGGTCGTAAAGAACGTTTGCGGGCGCTCATCACCGGCGATCCGGCGCTGCGCTTTTCCGAGGGCTTCGATGACGGCACCCGACTACACCGATCGCGAGATAACAGTTGCCGAGCGCGGTTGCGGCGACATATCGACTTCTTGCGGAGGCCGAGCGCCTGCGGCTCGAACGCATCGTCTCGAATCGCGATGCACCGTACCGACGGACCAGGTGCGGGTGGATAAAGGTGAAGTGCCGGGGCTGGAAGGGGCGCAATCAGGATCGGTGGAAATTCTTCGTGCGGAGGAAGTGATAGCGGTCTCCGCTCCTTGAGGTCGGTGCAGCACCAAAGACGGCTTTTATATCGTGACGCAAAAACGCAGTCGACGACGCCGCAAAGTTCCGATCCGCAGTGCCCCCGATTCCGGCTTCCATCGACGCGATCGGCCGCATCTGCTATATGGTTAGAAGTCTTCGCGTAATCACCCGCACACGCATCCATGGAGCACTCGCATGAACCCTGCCGAGTTTGAGACGCAGCTGAAAGCCGACGGATACAACAAGATCGAGACCAAGCAATACGATTCCCGTCCGGCCAACGGCGAGCACGGCCACCACTTTTCGGTGCGTGGGCTTGTGCTCGATGGAACCTTCATCGTGACCAAAGACAACAAGCCCGTCAGCTATCGGCCCGGGGATGTCTTCACGGTTCCCGAAGGCGAAATGCATTGCGAAGAAGTCGGCGCAGATGGCGCCCGCGTTCTCGTCGGCCGCAAATACTGATGGTCGGAGGTGCGGCGTTCCTCACGTTCGCCCAGCCGCAATCCACACCACAACGATGCTGATTTGCAAGTACAGGACCGTTCCACTTCGCCTAGAATGCAATGAAATCAAAGCATGTTGGCCGGGGCGATTTCGCGATGGGTTGAGGCTGGCGCTTACGGGGCACGCCTCGGACAGTCGCAAGATCCTTGCGCAATCAGTGGGATAAGTTGAAGTGGCCCCTGGTGGCGTGAATGTTGGTTCTAGGCCACATTGCGCCGCCAGAGTGCAGTCGGGGGTACTGATGTCGTTACTTGGTGAGGCACGCCGCCTGGCTGAGCCTATAGGGCAAAGCTTGAGGGCTGCGGTCGCATGGTTCGCGCGTCCTCGCCCAATACGCGTCCACCTGTGTGCGCTCGTTATCGGCGTGGCATTGCCGCTCCTGGCCTTCGCGGCTGTCGCGCTTTGGAGGGTCGCTGCTGCCGAACGAAGGCTTTACGAGCAACAGCTGCGGCACACGGCCAACGACCTCGCCGATGACCTCGATCGCGCTATCGATGGTATGTTCGTCACATTGCGATCGCTCTCGACCTCGACAAATCTGCAGAAGGGGGATTTCAAGCAATTCCATGCGCAGGCGACCACGGCGCTGTCTGGATCGCCGTTCGGGCTCATCCTCATCGATCCTTCATTCCAACAGGTGGTTAACACGCTCGTGCCCTTTGGCACACCATTGCCGCGCAGTGGAGACTCCGAAACCCCAACGCGTGTTCTCAAGTCGAAGCAACCGGAGGTCTCCAATCTGTTCGTCGGGGCACTGCTGAAGCGCCCGTTCCTCAATGTCGATGTCCCCGTGCTGGTCAACGGCGAGGTGCGCTACATACTCTTGCTGACGTTCGAGCCGGACTACATTTATCGCATTTTGCTTGGACAAAACTTGCCACCCGGTTTGGTTACGGGCGTTTCTGACGCTCATGGTCGCGTGATTGCACGATCGGCAGAGCACGAGAAATTTCTCAACACCAGCCTGCCCGATGATTTGTTCGATCGTCGTGACGACGACACTGTCTTTCAGGCCAAAAATCTCAAGGGGGAGCCGATTTTGCGCGCCGTCGCCCGCTTGCGTCATGCCGATTGGATGACGGCTGCGACGGTCCCCATGAGCCAAGTCAGTGCTGCAAGCCGCAGTGCCTACTGGACCCTCGGTATTCTCGGCCTCAGTGCTCTGGCGCTGTCGCTGACGGTCGCGGCCGGCCTTGGCCGCCTGTTGTCACGATCAGTCCTGCGGCTCGTAGAGGCAAGCCGCGCCATCAAGGGCGCGGCGCCTGTTGTGTTGCAACCGATGGTGCTGGCGGAGGCGGTCACGGTGCAGGCCGCGTTGCGCGAAGCGTATCAGACACGACGCCGGATCGAGGAGGAACTGCGTCTTGCCGCCGAGCGGCTGGCGCTGGCGGCGCGGATCGCGGGTGTAGCCCATGCGACCGTGACCTATGGTGACGATGGGACATCCGTTGTCCACGTGTCGCCAGAACTGTCGACGTTGCTCGGCATACCGGCGGGCGATTTGAGCGGTGATCTCGCGTCGGCACTTGTCCATCCTGACGACCGTCAGGATATCCAAGCCCGGTTTGCGGCAGCGATCGGTCCGGGTGGCGACGGGCAGTTCCAGGCGGAGCATCGGGTCTTGAAGGCCGACGGCAAGATCGCCTGGCTGAACGTGCGCAGTACGACCCTTTTTGCGGGCGATGCACTCAACCGCCGTCCGCGGTTGACCGTGGTGGCTGTCCGCGACATTACGGCCCGGAAGCAAAACGAGGACGCACTTCTCGCGAGTGAGGCCCGCTATCGCGCGGCCATGCTGGTCGGTCGCATCGCCAGCTGGGAGACGAACCTCGCGACCCGAGTGCGAACGTGGACGCCGGAGGGCAAACACCTGTTCGGCCTGACGCTGCCGGGTCTGCTCGGACGCGTCGGCGGGCCGGATGACGAATACCGAAACGCACTGCACCCCGATGATCGCCATCTCATGGCTCGCTTTCACGGGCTCGCGGAGGACAACGATGGCTTTGGCGCCGAATACCGCATCCGGCATCCGGATGGCACGCTGCTCTGGGTGTCGGGGCGCGGACAAGTCGTCGAGCGCGGCACCGACGGCAAACCGATCCGGCTGCTCAACGTTGTCGCCGATATCACGGAACGCAAGCTGGCGGAGGATGCCCTCAAGATCAGCGAGACACGGTTCCGCATGCTCGCCGAAGCGATCCCGAATATCGCCTGGACCGCGACGACGGACGGCGTGGTCGATTGGCAGGGGTCCCGTTGGGGCGACTACATCGGCGCCGAACCGCACGCAGCGCCAGAACAAGGTGCGCTTAGGCGGGTGCATGTCGACGATCGCGAAAAGACACTGACGGCTTGGCGTGCCGCCGTCGCTAACCGGCAACCCTACGAGATCGAGCACCGGCTCCGCGGCAAGGATGGTGTTTATCGCTGGTTCCTCAACCGTGCCATGCCGATCCGCAATCCCGGCAATGAGGTCATTGCCTGGATCGGCACGGCGACAAACATCGATGCGCTGAAGACAACCGAAGCGCGCCTTGCTCGCTACGTGGCGGTCGCCGACGCAGCCTACGACGGCTTGATCAGTGTCACGCCGGAAGGTGTCATCGAAAGTTGGAATTCGGGAGCCGAGCGTCTGTTGGGATATAAGGCGGCTGAAGTCCTGGGACAACCGACCGCGATGCTCATCCCCGAAGAGGCGCTAGCGGCCCATCTCGACATGCTTGCGACGGTCCGGCGCGGCGGCATCGTCGGACCGATCGACGTTAGGCGCCGGCACAAGGAGGGCCACATCATCGACGTCGCAATCTCGATGACCGGCGTCAAGGACGCGCATGGCGACTTGATTGCGATTGCCAAGGTTGCCCATGACATCTCGGAGCGCATCGAAGCCGAGCGACGCCAGCTACTGCTCAATCGGGAGCTCGTTCACCGCGTCAAAAACACATTTGCTGTCCTGCAGTCGGTGATGCGCGCGACATTGCGCAGCTCACCGAGCCTCAAAGCGTTCGCAGCAACTTTCACCGGTCGCGTGGAGAGCATGTCGGCAGCACATGATTTGTTGACAGCCCGCGAATGGCGCGACGCCGAGCTTCGTGCTTTGGCGCAGCGACAGCTCGCCCCGCTTGTCGACGCAGGCCGAATTGCGATCACCGGGCCCACAATAGAGCTTCCAGCCGCTTTCGCCGTGCCGCTCGGCCTCCTGTTGCATGAGTTGGCGACCAACGCCGTCAAGTACGGGGCACTGTCCGTGCCGCAAGGTCGCGTCACTTTGAGCTGGGCTGTAAACTCGGATGGCACCCGCACTCACATCAAGATTTCATGGCTGGAGCAAGGTGGCCCGGCGGTTCTGGAGCCAACGCGCCGTGGGTTTGGCTCATTTCTGATCGAGCAGGGACTGCCGGATGCAAAGGTCGCGCGGGAGTTCCGTCCCGATGGCGTCGCATGCACGATCATTCTCCCGTTGCAGGCGTTGGATCAGCACGGGTAATCCCCATCTCCCCGTCAGCTGATAAAGCCGACGGGGAGATTGTGCCGTCAGGCCGGTTTCGTTTCTGCGAGAGCATCCGGTGTCGATCTCGTTTTGACGATGCCCTTCCCACCGGGGACGTCGAGATCGCTTTGCTTATCCAACTCGAACGGTTGATCGTCCGAGTGGATGAGATCAGGTGCCCTGGTGTCAGGCGTGTTCCGCATGGGTTGATGGATGACGCTGTCGGCCGGGACGTCGCTCGTTTCTTGTGTCATGGGGCTGCTCTCCTTAGTTGCTCCATGCGTTATAAACCGCGAAAATGAGGTGTAGGTTCCGTCGGAGCAGTTACTTTGGCGATATACGCTGGGGCGAGTTCAGACCCAAATCCTTCCAGACTGACCGCCAATGCCGACCCGAGACCGTGTCACACTTCGCCGTTATTGCTTAGGTCGCCGCCGCGCCTCGGATCAGGCGCTGTACGAACGCCATCTTTTCGAAAACGGGTCGATTCATCACGAAAGGGTAGAAATCTTTCTGACCCATGCTGCGATTGATGCTGTTGAGAGCAAGAGTTAGGGGTAACCACGCGTCGACGATCGCATTGATGCTCGCGACCCGATACGGCTGGAACTCAACAGCGATTGCAGGTCCGTCTTCCTTGACATCGGGCCGGTGTAATTCGATGCCATAGGCGCGCGCCGTCTCAAGGCTGTCGACGACATGCATGTAATGCGCCCACGTTTCGGCAAAATCCTCCCACGGATGCGACGTGGCATATTTGCTAATGTACGCGTCGCGCCAATCCGAGGGCGCGCCGTTATCATAGTAGCGCTTCAACGCCGCCTCGTAGTCGATCGTTTCATCGCCAAAGAGCCCGCGAAACTCCGCTTGCATGGGGCCATCTTTCACAAGCCTGTCCCAATAGAAATGACCAACCTCGTGCCTGAAATGGCCGAGCAGCGTGCGATAGGGCTCTCGCATTTGGGCTCGCACACGTTCGCGGACCGCGTCGTCAGCCTCTGCGATATTCAGCGTGATATGCCCGTCGTCGTGCCCCGTCAGGACGTGTTGCACGGTCCCGTCGGGCTGAAGCGTGTCAGCCAGGAAGGAGAAACCTAGACCCGCGACAGGGTCGTCAACGCGGTTGGCGATCGGCAATCGCCAGCGCAAAAGAGAGTAAAAGAGATGGCGTTTGGCCAACTCGATCTTTTGCCAGTGCGCACGAAGATCAGCCGACCCCAAGTCGGGAACAACCACGTTGTGGCGACACGCCAGGCAATAGTCGGAGCCAGGCTCGATCACCAACCAATTGCAACGACCCATCTCCGCGTTATGGCAGAGCTTCAAGGATTGCCGATTTGGACCCTGCTGCACGAACCCCACCGGCCCATCCGACTCGAGCGTCACCATCTCCATCTCATTTTCAACCGCGTGGTATCCCAAGCGGCGGCCGCAGGTCACGCACGACACGCTGTGGAAATAGACCTCGGATCGGCATCCCTCGCACGTGAAGCGTTTCATGTCGTCATCCCAATGGTTGCGCCCAACTACACCCAGGTCTTGCCGGGCCCGTTCCCGGCGCAATCCCTGTCGATCGAACTACGGCCTACGCGTCGACGTCGATAGTAGGCTCACGGTCCCAGTGCCGGAGCTGGCCACAGAGCCTCATGAAGGTGTCGGCGTCCTTGCGAGCACTCAGCGCAACGCAGCCCTCGTCAAGCTTGGTCGCGATGCCGGCTGCTTCAAGCAAAACCATTGCGCTTTCGCTATAGCCAATGAACTTGCAATGCGCGAAAGCGTCCCGGACGAAATCGTTGGACGGAGCGTCTTTGGCGAGCAAAGTAGCCCCTTCTTCCGACAGCAGGAGGGCGACGGCATCGTACAACACCGAAGGCCCGCCATCGATCTTCTGCTTCGCGACCACGCGTTGGCCATCAGACAGTGTCGCACCCGCAATCTTCGGCGCCACGACCTCGAATACACCGCCAGCTTTGGCCACTGCCGACGTTAGCGCGGTGAAGAGTGCTGCATCTGCGCCGTCGGTCAGCAGGATACCGAGCTTACGCCCCTCAAATCGCTGCGGGCCCCGCGCGATGATGCTCAAGACGGCCGATGCAGGAAGGTCCTGACGCGTGGGTTGCGCCGCCTTTGCGGGCTCCGGAAGCTTCATACCCAGGCCGTCGGCGACCGTCGTTGCCAAATCGTCATGGATGTTGACGAGGTGCGAGACCATACGCTCGCGAATATCCGCCCGCTCCACTTTGCTGAGCTCGAACACGAGCGCGTCGCAGATATGCTTTTGCTCAATGGGCTGCTGGCTGATGAAAAACTGGCGCGCTTGGCTGTAGTGATCGGAGAAGCTCTCCGGTCGCAGCCGACCCTTGCTACCATCTTCCGCCTGCGAAAAACTTCGAAAGCCCATCGTCGGGTTGGGGCGGGGGCCGCCCTCAGCTCCCCAGCTGTTCGGCTGATAGTTGGCGCGGCCTTTAGGATTGCGCATCGCCATGTGCCCGTCCTGCTGGAAATGGGCAAAGGGACAGCGCGGCGCATTGATCGGGAGATGGGTGAAGTTGGGTCCGCCAAGACGTTTGATTTGGGTATCTAGATACGAGAAATTGCGACCCTGCAGCAGCGGGTCGTTGCTGAAATCAATGCCAGGCGGCACGTTTTGCGTGCAGAAGGCCACCTGCTCGGTCTCGGCAAAAAAATTATCGACCATACGATCAAGCACGAGCCGGCCGACGATGCGAACCGGCAGCACCTCTTCAGGTATAAGTTTGGTTGGATCAAGCACGTCGAAGTCGAATTGATCGGCGAAGTCCTGGTCAAAAAGCTGGACGCCCAGCTCCCATTCCGGGTAGGCCCCGGATTGAATGGAATCCCAAAGATCGCGGCGATGGAAGTCCGGGTCGGCCCCGTTGATTTTGACCGCTTCATTCCAGACCACCGACTGCAGACCGAGCTTTGGTTTCCAGTGGAACTTCACGAAGGTCGAGTGATCGTCAGCGTCGAGCAACCGGAATGTGTGGACGCCGAAGCCTTCCATGAACCGGAAGGAGCGCGGAATCGAGCGATCCGACATGACCCACATGATCATGTGCATACTTTCGGGCGTCAGCGAAATAAAATCCCAGAAGGTATCGTGGGCCGACTGTGCCTGCGGGAAGCCGCGGTCAGGCTCTGGTTTTACCGCATGAATGATGTCGGGAAATTTCATCGCATCCTGGATGAAGAACACCGGGATGTTGTTGCCAACGAGATCCCAGTTGCCTTGCTTGGTATAGAACTTCACGGCAAACCCTCGCACGTCGCGCGCCAGATCCGCCGAGCCCTTGCTGCCAGCGACCGTTGAAAATCGCACGAACGCTTCCGTCCGCTCGCCGACGCGCTGGAAAATATCAGCGCGGGTGATGTCAGTGAGACTGTCGGTCAACTCGAAAAACCCGTGCGCCCCGTAGCCCCTGGCGTGCACCACGCGCTCGGGAATCCGCTCATGATCGAAGTGGAACATCTTCTCGCGGAAGTGAAAGTCTTCGAGAAGTGCTGGCCCGCGTGCCCCGATCCGGAGCGTGTTCTGATCCTCGGCGACGGGGATGCCTTGCTGCGTCGTCAGCGTCGAACCTTCGCTCTCAACCGTCTGGTGCAGTTCGCCGCCCTGCCCGATCACCTCGGACTGCGGCCCATCTCCGGCGTTGGTCGGCTCAAATAACGTCGTGGTTGACGGAAGGCTTTTACTTTGACGCTTCGCGCCGCTCGGTTTTTTGGCCATGGGGTTTAGCTCGCTGACTTCGAAAGAGATCAAGCAAGCTGGTGCCGCCAGGCCTCAGTCTTGCGTCGAACGGTTTTCGGAGGCGACCGGCTAGGCCGGAGCCTTCTGGTTCACGGCGGCCTTGGCAATTTTACTCAGCAGGGCGTCCGCGTTCTTCTCTTGGGCGAGATTGGCTTCCAGCAGAGGGATGGCTTTCTCGCGGCCAATCCGCTTTGCCCACGCAATGAGAGTGCCATAGCGGGTGATCTCATAGTGCTCAACAGCCTGCGCCGACCCGATCATGCCGGCATCGAGGACGAGATCATCTTCAATTTCCTGCATGTGCTGCTTCGCTTCGGCGATGATGCCCTCGATCGCATCGCACTTCTTGCCCTTTGCAGGTACGTCCATGAGTTTGAAAACGCGCTCAAGCCGTGCAATCTGCCCCTCCGTCTCCTCGCGGTGGGTCGCCAACGCGTCCTTCAACCTGGCATCCGTCGCCTTTTTGACCATCGTGGGTAGCGCCTTGAGGATCTGCTTTTCAGCGTAATAAATATCCTTCAGCGTATCGATGAAGAGATCTTCCATCGTTTTGACAGCCATGGGGTACTCCGGGGATTGAAGGGCGCGCCCATCTTAAACGCAAAGGCTCGCCGTCAAGTTCCTTTGGGCACCGGAACTAAATTAGGACCGCAAGAGGTCGGATTGCTTCACCGCAGAAGAGACCTGCGCTATCCTTCTTGTCCGCAAAGGGTGCTCCCCACTGGAACTGAGGTGCGCTTCAAGGGTTCTCGTAATCTCCACCCGAGGCTCCGCACCCCAGAGAGACGACTGTCATGCCAAATGACCTCCGCACGCCCGGCGTGCAGGCCCTCATCATCGCCGGTCTGTCGATTTGCGGACTTTATTTTGGACGCGACCTTTTCATACCTCTGACCGTTGCTGTCTTGCTCGCCTTCCTGCTTGCTCCAGTTGTTGTGCAGTTGCGGCGTTTCGGCCTGCCACGACCACCGGCTGTGTTCGTCGTGGTCACTTGCGTCATGGCGGTTCTGGGCCTCCTCAGTTGGGTGGTCTCCGCGCAAATGAAACAGCTCGCTGAGGACTTGCCGCGCTACCAACAAACACTGCGAAAAAAAGTCGCGGCAGCCCGCGACGTTGCCAGCGGCGGTGTTGTCGAACGCGCTTCGGATGCCTTGAAAGACCTAGGCAAAGAACTCGACAAATCCAAGGATCTACCCGCCGCCGGCAGTGCCCGCTCATCGACACCGGTGCCCGTCGAAATCCGCCAGCCGGACGCAAATATTTTCGACACATTTCAAACCGTTGCGGTGACATTGCTGCACCCGTTGGCACGGACGGGACTGATTTTTCTCTTCGTCGTCTTCCTGCTATTGAGCCGGGAGGACGTTCGGGATCGGGCCATCCGCCTGCTGGGCGCCCATGATATCCAGCGAACGACGGCTGCAATGAACGACGCGGCTGCCCGCTTAAGTCGCTTTTTTTTATGCAAACGGGGATCAACGCCGGGTTCGGCGTTGTCATCTGGCTTGGACTTTGGCTCATCGGCGTGCCCGCGTCCGGATTGTGGGGCATCGTTGCGATGCTCATGCGCTACGTGCCCTACGTCGGATCGATCGCGGCTGCGATTTTGCCGGTGGTTTTGGCGGCCGCGGTTGATCCCGGCTGGTCGATGATGGCGGCGACGGTCGGACTATTTGTCGTGGCAGAACCGATTGCCGGCCACATCATAGAACCGGTTCTGTTCGGCAAGAGTACGGGCATCACGCCTCTCGCGATTGTCGTATCGGCAACATTCTGGACGTTGTTATGGGGCCCTGTCGGACTAATTTTGGCCACGCCCTTGACCGTGTGCTTGGTGGTATTGGGCCGTCACATCAAGGCTCTGGAGTTTTTTGACCTATTGATGGGCGATGCCCCCGCATTGCGCCGGGAGCAAACCTTTTACCAACGCGCGCTCGTCGGCGACTCTGAGGAAGTGCTCGAACAAGCAGAAGCGTTTTTAAAAGACCACTCTCTCTCCGTTTATTACGACGAGGTTGTCCTCGAAGCACTTCGTCTTGCGCAGACCGACGCAAGCCGCGGCACGCTTGAGGACCATGAGCTTGGCCGTATAGTGGACGCAGTCAATGATATCATCGATGAACTGGGCGATCGCGAAGATCGCAAGCCCGAACTCAAGACCGACTCGGTTCCAGCCTCGCCGTCACCCCCCGGCCCAGCTGACAACGCTGAAACAGATCTACCGGTTTTCGTGGCTGAAGACCTGGCACCGAGTTGGCGCAGCGACGCGCCCATCCTTTGCGTCACTGGCCCAAGCCCCCTCGATGAAGCCGCGGGCGCGATCCTGGCACAGCTTCTGGGCAAACACGGTCTCCGCGCCCGCGTCGTGGCATTTGGAAAGCAGGACCTCGCTGTCGGGAGCGGCGGCGTCCGCCTGGTGTGTATTTCTCACGTGAGCGGCGGTCCAAGGCCCATCCGGCTGCGTATCATGCTTCGCCGTTTGCAACGCCAGCTGCCAAAAATTCCAATTCTGGTCGGACTGTGGGCACAAGAACGGGACGGCGAGTCTCTCGATCGCCTGAAAGATGCGGTGGGAGCAGACCACCTCGCAACCACGTTGCGGCAAGCCGTCGAGTTTGCGCTCACTGAAGCCCAGAATGGCGAACGCTCGCGACCACCGGTCGACATCAGTCGACCCGCCCTTCAGATGACCAAATGATTTGGGGTGTGTGCGGAGGTGTGCAATCAGCGCCCTGCCGTGGGTCGTCCGCCCGCTCGCGAACGATCGTGCCATGCTTACCCACCAGATCGTGTCTGCGGGATGTTCTTTACGAGGAACCCGTGGAATAGTGCGACGTTGTTCCTAATCGCTTTTGGCTGACGCTAGGATGGAGAGTAACGAGAAGATTGCCGAGTTAGATGGAAGGAATGCCGTGGCACAGCCGACAGACCATCACGGGAAGCGCATCTCGACCGGCGTTGCCGGCATCGACGATATTTTGGGCGGTGGACTTGATCCCGATTGCCTCTATCTCGTCGAGGGACGGCCCGGAACGGGCAAAACTACCCTCGCTCTGCAGTTTCTGCTCGACGGAATTCGGTGCGGTGAAAAGGCTCTCTATATCACGTTGTCTGAAAGCGAGCGGGAGCTGCGCGTCGTCGCCGGCCGCCACGGCTGGTCACTTGATAATGTGATCATCTTTCAGCTGATGCCGCCGGAAGCGAACATCGCTCCAGACCAGGAGCTGACGGTCTTCCATCCCGTAGAAATTGAGCTCACCGAGACCACGAAGCTGATCCTGGATCGGGTTCGTGAGCACGAGCCCGCGCGTGTCGTCTTCGACAGCCTCTCAGAAATGCGGCTACTGGCACAAAGCCCACTGCGCTATCGGCGGCAGATCCTAGCGTTTAAGCACTTCTTTGCCAATCGCAAGTGCACGGTGCTGCTCCTCGACGATCTCTCGAAAGCCTCCGACGATCTCCAACTGCACTCGATCTCGCACGGCGTGATCATGCTGGAACAGATCGCACTCGACTATGGCTCGGAACGACGGCGACTGCGCATTTCAAAAATGCGTGGCATCGCGTTCCGCGGCGGTTACCACGACTTCGTCATTCAACAGGGCGGCTTGGCTGTGTTTCCGCGGCTGGTCGCTGCCGAGCACCACACGCCCTTCATCGGCGATCGCACCCCGAGCGGAAGCACCGGCCTCGACACTCTTCTCGGCGGCGGTATCAATCGCGGCACCAGCACTTTGCTGGTCGGCGGTGCCGGTGTCGGCAAGTCTACGATCGCGCTCACCTTCGCTGTCGCCGCAGCCGAGCGTCGCGAGCACGTGGCCGTCTTCGCCTTTGAGGAAGGCGCTGGTACGATCTTTGCCCGGACCGAATCCCTCGACATGCCATTCCGTCGCCACGCGGAAAGCGGCCGCATCGCCCTGCGACAGATCGATCCTGCCGAGATGTCGCCCGGGGAATTCACGAGCCTCGTCCGCGACGCCGTCGAGCGTGACAAGGCGCGTGTCGTGGTCATCGACAGCCTGAATGGCTATCTCAATGCCATGCCGGACGAGCGCTTTCTCGTTCTGCAGATGCACGAGTTGCTGAGCTATCTCAACCAACTCGGCGTCATCACCCTCGTCGTGCTCGCCCAGCACGGCATGGTCGGTCCCATCCAGGCACCGATCGACGTCAGCTATCTCAGCGACAACGTAATCCAACTTCGCTACTTCGAGGTCGCCGGCGTCCTGCGGCGGGCGATCTCAGTCGTAAAGATGCGCAGTGGCTTCCACGAGACGACAATTCGCGAGTTTCAATTGCGCAAGGGCGGCGTGATCGTCGGTCCGCCGCTGAAGGAATTTCGAGGCATTCTCTCGGGAACACCGAGCTACGATGGTCCGGGCAATCCCCTGATGCCAGACCCAGAGGTCAGGGATGGCTCAGACAGCAAGTGAAAAGGTTCTGGTGCAGGCACCCGTCGGCCGCGATGCCGACGCCATCATCGGCGTGCTGCGGGCAGCCGGCCTTTCGGGCGTGACGTGTCTTGGTCTTGATGACTTGCTGTCGCATCTGTCCGCCGGCGCAGGCGTTGCCATCCTGGCAGAAGAAGCCTTGGCGCGAGCCAAATTGGGGCGGCTCGAAAAATGGATCGCAGAACAAGACGCTTGGTCCGACTTTCCGGTGCTCATCCTGACCAGCAGCTACACGAGCCAACCGGCGCATATCCTGCGCCAATCCCTCGTCGAAACGCTTGGCAATGTCGCCCTACTGGCGCGACCTCTGTCAACCATATCACTGGTGAGTGCTGTGCAGTCGAGCCTACGCGCGCGCCGGCGGCAGTATGAAGTTCGCGATCACATCCTAGAGCAGCAGCGAAGCGCCGAGCGCCTGGCGGAACTCGTCAACGACCGTACGCGGCAGCTGCTCGAATTGGCCCGTGCCGATGCTGCGGTTCGCGAAAGTGAGGCGCGCTTCCGCGGTTTGATCGAGCAGGCTGCCGACGCTATTTTGGTCACGAGTCGGGAGGGACGCTACATCGACGTCAATCCGGCCGGTTGTGACCTCCTCGGCATGACGCGTGACGAGGTGCTGGCGAGCACATTCACCGACGTGGTGGCGCCGGAAGAACATTCGCGGCTCGAAGCCGCGATCGCCGCGCTAGCCGATGGGCAGGTGCACCGCGACGAATGGCGGTTCAGGCGCAAAGACGGATCTGTCTTCATTGGCGAGCTGGCCGGCCGGCAGCTGGCGGACGGACGCTTCCAAGCCGTCGTGCGCGACACGACCGCCCGCCGGCAAGCCGAGGAGACGCAACGGCTGCTGCTCGCCGAACTCAATCATCGAGTGAAAAATACCCTCGCGGTCGTGCAGTCGATCATGCAGATGACCCTGACGCATTCTAAGAACCCTGCCGAGTTCGCCAAGGCCTTCGCCGGGCGCGTGCAGTCACTGGCGAGCGCGCATTCAATCTTAACCGCAACCAGCTGGCAGGGAGCGGATCTGCGCGCGTTAGTCAGCGACCAGCTGCTCTTCGGCGTCATGGACAACCGCCAGATCGACGTGTCCGGGCTGACGTCAGTCTCTCGCCCCAGCTTGCCTTGCACATGGCATTGATGCTGCACGAACTCGGCACCAATGCCGCTAAGCACGGGGCCCTGTCCGTTAGCGCCGGCACCGTGGCGATCCGTTGGACGGTGCACGATCGCCGGTTGAAGCTCAGCTGGATCGAACGGAACGGACCGCCGGTCAAGGCGCCGTCACGCCGGGGGTTCGGCAACACCTTGATCGAGCGCACCGCCAGCGGCACGGCTCAATCGACGTTCGACCGCGATGGTGTGAGGTGGGACATCGAGCTGCCTCTGTTGGATCAGGCCTACACAACCAGCACACTGCGGAACAATGTGAGTGCACTGGCGCGCAAGACTGCTGCGATCGAGACGCCTAGCGAGAATTGACTGGATCTCGCTTCTTCGGGATCCCGCGAGAGAGGAACGACATCGCCGCGCCTTACGCACGACAGGGCGCAACCACTGGCTGGATCCATGAGCGGAAATTGGCGGTCCGTTCCTGGCTGGCGCCACGATTTGCCCGTCGCGGGAAGGGGGTCGCCTTACGTTGAGGGGCGGCAGCCAAGCGCTGAAAACCGCGGTCTGGTACCTGTGCTCGCGCTTAATCTTTCTTTTCGTGGGGCGCAGCTTGAGCATCTGGCTTCCCCGGTTGCCGATCATGGCTTGGGTTTTTCGGCTGCGTGGTGTGGTCGCCGGCTGCGCCCGGTTGATCACGTTTTTTGCCCACGCCCTTTTGCCCCATTTTCTGGCCTGCGTTTTGACGAGCGTCGCTCATGATGTCCTCCGGAACCGCCTAAATGGAGTGAATTCGTTTGCATTCTCAACGTTTCTTTGACGCCAGCATCCCCTGCAGGTGCTCAAGTGCCTGGGCTACCAATGGCGATAGATCGGCGGACGGCGCCATGGCTGCAATGCGGCTGCTAATGTCACTGCGTCGATACTCCCGACGAGCTGCCTTCTCCATAAAACGAGCGTAGCAAGCTAGATGTTTCTGAGGGCCATCCGACGCCGAGTTTTTTCGCAAAGCCATAATAGCCAAAAGTGCAACCGCACCAGCAGCGGTCACCACCAGCAGCGGGTGCCGTGCAATGAGATCTGAGACAGCGCTGGTAGACGAAGACGAAACAGAGGCCTGATCCGACGTGGGACCGTTATTGGAGACGGGGTCAGCGGGTTCGCCAAATACCGGTGTGTGAACTGCTAGGTTATCCATTGAATTACCCTCACGATAAAGTTGTCATACAGGTAGCCATGTGCGTTGCGAGGGCGTTCAGGTGCCCCAGGGAAGAAACATGATTCCCAAAATCACAAATCCGAGCATTACGGCAACCGCTTTCGCGATTTCCAGGGCTGGGGCAGGTTTGGCAGGTTCGTGGTTCACGGGCATCTTAAATCCTTCCGTTCTGCCTCTCGATACGTACTGATTTCGGCGGCGTCGGGCGAGATCAATGCCGGCCGCATCCGCTGCATCTGCGACGGGCTAACGCGTGTGGCCGTGCGAAGTTCCATAAAAGATAGGGAAAACTCGTTACGGCCATTTTCTCCGCCGTAGCGGCGCCGCGGGAACCGGCTTCTTAACGTAAGCGAGGGTTCAAGACATGTTCTGTTTGACGGAAGCCGCTGAGGCGGCGATGCTCTGCGTCGCCGGTGCAGTTGAGTACCGTTTGATCGGATGAGTGCCGATGCGGGTGATGACGTAAGTGAGCCACCTCAAGCTCGACGCCGTTTAGCCGGGGCAGGTCGAACGAGCGTGGAACGCGCGCGCCGCCGGCAACCGAGCGATAGACAACCAAGTCTTTCTTCGAACCGCTGCTGGTCTGATCTGGTTTTGTTTTCCGCGGCATTGTTGCTGATTTCGAGCGCGCCTTGAGACAACGCGTGACCGCGTGCTTGAAGTTGGCATTCGCCGCTTGGCCATCATCGCCAACGGAACTCCCTCCCTATTCCCTGCGTTACTTAATTTATCCAACCCGCAAACGAGGGATTCAACATGAGTTACACCAGACCGCCGACGTCATTAGAGAAGAATGTCAAAGACATGACGAAGACCTCCGACGACGTTATGAAGAAAGTCAGCGATACGACCGAGTCCATTGCGCAGGCGGGCCACGACGCTTACGACAACGTCAACAAGGTCGCCGGCAATATGAAGGGCGCGATCGACACTTCGATCAAGGATCAGCCGATGGCCACGCTCGCCATCGTCGGTGCCCTCGGCTTCGTACTTGGCGCACTCTGGAAATCTTGAGCAAGACGAGGTCGTTATGACGGAACCGAAGACGCCAGAAACGAAAAAAGTTGAATTTGAGAAACGCGATCGCGCACCACCGAAAGGCGATCCCTACAATCCCGTCAATATGGCCGGGAAGGGCATTGAGGTTGAAAAGCCGAGCCATGGCGACGAGCGGCCGGCCGGCGATCCTTACAATCCTGTCAACATGGCTGGAAAGAAGGCCGATCTTGAAAAGGATGGCAAGACGAAGAAGCCGGCTTAGCCGTTTTCCTCAGGGAACGCAGAAGCCAGCTTAGGTTTAACGTCGGGCTAACAACACGATAGGGTGGCTGGGGATTCAGCCATCCTTAGCGCGTTGGTGCGATCGCTACACGCGCGAAACGTTCGCTACGCCGCGGCTGAAGCTCGTCGTGTGCTGCGACCAATGGCGGAAGTCGATTAGGGGTTTACGAGCGCAAGAAATTCGACGACGATGCCAATGGGTATTTCTCAGCAATCAATGACATGCGGGATGTTGCGCTCAAGAATTTTGACGCGCAGATCGGCGCCGTCACGTCCGTCGCAACTAACCTATCGGGAAGCAAAAGCTGAGGTAGCAAGCCTGGTTCGGAACGGCGTTCGGGAACGGTAAGGCGCGCCGAGCGTTATGCCGGCTCGTATCAGCCAATTACAGAGGCCAAAGTGAGTGAAGCACTTGTTTTCGGGATACGCACCGAATTTAGTAGAGATCATACCGCAACCATTCTTGAGGTGGAAACGGCGGCTCTGATCGGTTTTATGGTCCTAGAAGTGCAAAAGCCACATAGAGCAGGACCGCTAAACATAACGTCGTTCGCTTCACCCAACCACGACATCGCATTAGGGTGCGCCGCACCAAAAATGCCTTCGCCGGGCCACGCGGTATCGCCGCAACGTTCGCCATGACGAAGTCCAGCCATTCGATTGCCACCGTCATCGTCCTCGTTATCGCTGGCAATGCCGGCGCTGAGCCTCATCCCGTTGGGCAGTCTCTGGCTCTGGCAGAAAGGGTTGTTACTACATTGGGCGTTTGGGGCAGTCATTTTCGTCGGCGGTGCGGTCTTGGGC
>JANLPY010000787.1:0-3176 GCA_031367505.1 Hyphomicrobiaceae bacterium
GCCCAAGACCCCGGACAACTACTCCAGATATGCCTGCGAGCGCAATAGCAAGCGGGTGTATAGATTTTGTTCTATCACCCGAGGATATTGTCCAAACAATTATACGGACTTCGCACGAACAAGTCTAGATTTTGAAATAAACGCTGCCCAGGTTTCGACAGCGAACCGCACGAAGCGGCGGTGAGGTCTTGACCGGGATTTTCTCGAGCCCGCGTGACCGAGTCAAAGCGTCGAGCGCTGCACGCCTGCGGCGCTCGCTGGATGACGATGACGAGTTGCTCGTTTGGTTCGTTGGTATCATTCGGATTTTGATGGACGCTGCCAACGAACCATCTCCAGGCCATTTCCCGGATCAAGAATTTGCCGCAGGGCGCGGTGAAGGCCGTGGCTTGCAAGCACTTCCTCTGGTGTACGCGCCGGCACCTCAGGGAACACTGGCCGCCCACCGGACAGTCGCACCCCGGGCGCTCGCGAGAGGTAGAAAACGTTATAGCGGTCCAGGAACATTCCGAACACGTCCGGACCTCCAATGACGCCTACGCTGCCGTCGGGGACGCCGAGCTGAGCCAAAGCTTGATCCAGGGAAGCGCCCGCCGGGTTCCAGAACAGCGCCTTGTCATTCGAAGGGTCGGCCGCAACGGCTGGTATTTGCCTAGTCAAGATTATCCGCCAGCGCGAATCGGAGCGCAGTTGTTGCTCGCGAGAGTTACGCCCATGCACCAGGACTTCGACTCCATCAAGCCCGCGTTCGAAGAAGCGCTGATCGGCCTCGAACTTGAGTGAATCCGGCATGATGCCAGCAGCATTCGCGACCATGCCATCCTCGGAGACGATGGCGTAACCTTCGATGCGACGTGGAAATGGCACGGGGATCGCTTTCCAAGAATTTCCTCTGGCGATTAGCGGTCGCCGGAATTATCAGTAAGATGCTCGGTCATCAGGCCAAGCCGATCTCGCATGTCGGCCACCTGCTTCGCAGTCACTGCCGGGGCGCGATTGCTCCAGCTGTTACGGACATACGTCGCAACGTCGGCGATCTGCAGATCGGTCAGCTTCCAAGCAAAGCTGGCCATCGACAAGGGCGAGGGCCGGGTGCGCGTCGGCCCTGTGCGGCTGCCTGCGAGGATCACATGAAGCAGACCCGTCGGATCAGCTTGCTGTGACATGGCGTTACCGCGCAGCGGCGGGAAGAGCCCGGGTTGGCCGACCCCCTGTTCCAGATGGCAGGAGCTGCAGGCATCGGAGTAAATCGCTGAGCCGCGCGTCATCGATTCGGCATCCGGTTTGGTGTCGGCGGCGGCATCGGAGCTTGCAGGGCGACCCTTCAAATAGACGGCGATGGCGTTTAGATCCTGATCGGTCAAAAGCGACGTGGAGAACGTGACCACCTCGGCCATCGAGCCGCCGGCGTTGGAGTGCGCGTTGCGGCCCATCTTCAAGTAATCGACGATGTCGGCAACGGTCCAGCGTCCCAATCCCGTCCTGGTGTTGCCGGTTAAGTCCGGCGCAACCCAATTATCGAGATTTCCGCCCTCAAGCGGGTTACGCGTTCGGTCCCCGGCAAGGAAATTCTTTGGCGTGTGGCAGGCGCCGCAATGGCCGAGCCCGGTGACGAGATAGGCTCCGCGATTCCATTCGGCCGATTTGGCGGTATCCGGTTCGAACGTACCAGAAGCAAAGAACAGCAAATTCCAGCCGGCCAATAGAATGCGGTTGTTGAGCGGGAACGGCAGCCTGTTCGGCGGCTGCGTGTATTGCACCGCCGGAACGGTCTTCAGAAATGCCAACACGGCGTCCGAGTCAGAGCGCGTGACATGAGTGAAATAGATGTAGGGCAGACCGGGATAAAGGTGTTCGCCGTGCCTTCCGATGCCGTCATGAATCGCGGCATAGAACTCATCGGGCGTCCACGCACCGATGCCGGTCTCGCGATCACCCGTAATGTTCTGAGTGTAGATGACACCGAACGGCGAATTGAGTGCAAAGCCACCGCCAAGCAATGGGCCGCCCTCGCGTGTGTGGCAGGAGGCGCAGTCGCCGGCCCTTACCAGATACTGCCCCAGTTGCAACTGCGTAGCATTGGCCGTGTTATCGGGAATCGTCTGGTTCAGAAATTGCGCCGGTATATTGGCCGCCGTCATCGGCGTGTAGACCACCGACAACTGGCCGAACATCAAAGCCGCGACTCCGACCGCCGCTAAGACGACGATCACCGTGCAGGCGACCGCGATCTGATTTTTGCGGCTCATCCCGTTCTCCCTCAAGCATGGACCATCGGACCAGGAACCTTCAAATACTGGTCCTTGATTGCAGCCGCCGAGAAATAGGCGAGTGCCGCGAGCGTACCGGTCGGATTGTAGCCGGCGTTTTGCGGGAAGGCGCCAGCGCCCATGACGAACAGGTTGGGTACGTCCCAGCTCTGGAGATATTTGTTGACCACGCTATTGGCCGGATTGTCGCCCATGATTGTCCCGCCGGTGTTGTGTGTGGTCTGGTAGGGGACAACACTCCAAGAGCCGGTGCGGTAGTTCTTTTTTACACCGCTCGCGCCCTCCATCGCCAGACCGATCTCGGCAGCCTTGTCGACGAGATAGCGCGACATCTTCAATTCGTTGCCGGTAAAGTCGAATGTCATGCGCAGCATCGGCCGGTCGAAACTGTCGCGATAGGTGGGATCAAGATCGAGATAGTTACCGCGATGCGCCATCACCGAACCGTGGCAGCTGATGTTGACCGCACGCAGATAGTTCTTTGCCACGGCCTGCTTCCATTCCAGGCCCCATTTGGGTGTCCCGGTCGGGGTGTAGATCATCTCGATCGGTCGCCCGCCGGTCGCCATTTGAGCAATGTAGCCGCCGCCGATGAAACCAAGTCCGGTATGATCAAAATTATCGCCGTTGAACTCGTCCACCACCGAGGCGAGTGCACCCGCCCCGATGAAGGTGTTCATGATCTTGTCTTGGAAGAAGACATTGACCGAGCCCATCGTCTGATAGGCGTAATTCTTGCCGACGACGCCTTGCCCGGTGTTTGGGTCGTAGGGTTTGCCGATTTTTGACAGCAGCAAGAGCCGGACGTTTTGCAGAACATACGCCGACAGGATAACCAACTCAGCCGGCTGGAAGAACTCTTCGCCCGCACTGTTGACATAGTTGACGCCAGTGGCGCGTTTGCCG
>JANLPY010000620.1:0-3188 GCA_031367505.1 Hyphomicrobiaceae bacterium
TCGGCTTTGTCGACGTCGGCGGTTGGGACACGCACGTCGGCCAAGGGGCGGGCACCGGCTACCTCGCGAACCGGCTCGCCGAACTCGGCAAGGGCCTGGCCGCATATGCCGACGAGATGGGCCCGGCCTGGAGCGACGCGACCGTCGTCGTCATCAGCGAATTCGGCCGCACCTTCAAGGAAAACGGCAACCGCGGCACCGACCACGGCCACGGCAGCGTCTACTGGGTCCTGGGCGGCGCAGTGCGCGGCGGGCGCGTGCTCGGCGAGCAGGTCGCAGTGGCGCCGGGCAGCCTGTTCCAGAACCGCGACTACCCCGTGCTCAACGAATACCGCAGCGTGCTCGGCGGCCTGTTCGCCCGGCTGTACGGGCTCTCGCCGGGGCAAGTGCAGCAGGTGTTTGCGGGTGTCTCAGGGCGCGACATCGGGCTGGTCTGAGCACTCGATCTCGTCAATGCACAACAAAAGGGCGTGACGTGAATCAGGGCCGCTGCGCGTGGTGAAGGCGTGACTGGATGGTGCGCATCCCGTAGCGTTACGCGATACACTCCTGCATGATCAAGACGTTCCGGCACAAAGGCCTGAAAGCCTTTTTCGAGAAGGGAAGCATGGCTGGCATTCAAGCCGTCCACGCGCCAAGACTGGCTGCCATGCTGCGGCGCCTGAACGAAACAACCAGTGCCCAGGGAATGAACCTGCCGGGCTGGGGATTGCACCCGTTGAAAGGGCGCGAACTCAAGGGTCATTTTTCGGTGTGGGTGAGCGGAAATTGGCGATTGACTTTCACCTTCGAGGTCACGGACGCCGTGCTCGTGGATTACCTCGACTATCACTGAATCCGGAGAAGCAACCATGGCACGCATGTTCAACCCACCGCACCCCGGCCTGACGCTGCGCGATGATGTTTTGCCCGCTCTGGGGCTGAACGTCACCCAGGCTGCGCAGCAGCTCGGCGTGTCCCGCGTGACACTGTCTCGCGTGCTGAATGGCCGCGCCGCTATTTCGCCTGAAATGGCCTTGCGCATCGAGGCCTGGCTGGGCGTGAAGCGTGGAGGTGAGGCCCGTCTGTGGCTCGCAGAGCAAAGCGCCTATGACGTGTGGCAAGCCGCACAACGATTCAAGGCTGTGCCGATGAATGTTCAACCGGCACCTATGGCCGCTTGAAACGACGAAGCCCATCTTTGCGAGTCGGGCTGAGTGCTTGATTGAGCTGGTACCGAAGGAAAGCACAAGAGACGGGACCAGTACTTAGGAAAACATTTGTTCGACTTGTTCCCGGCTCCATCTCCCAAGAATTTGAGCTTCCTCAGAACCTGGGGCGGTTCACCTTGTCGTTCCTGCGTTCGCTTGACAAGTCGAGCTACGTAATCGTCGGTCTTCCCTGCGTGGGTAGCTTCGGGTGGTCGAGTCACCGTGTTCGCCGGCACGTCTCGAGAGATGTAGGAACCAGCTCCGATCACACAGTTGTCACCAATGGTGACCCCGTACATGATTGTTACGCTGGCTCCGATGACTACGTTGTCGCCAATGACGATGGGACGTTGTAACGCGCTGTCGACATAGACACCCCAGTAATTTCGAATGATTCGATCCCCGCCGCTGTGGGTAACGAACTGCACTTTGCTGATGGAGCAGTTGTGCCCGATGCTCACTCCGCCTAAGTCCATCATGTCCGCAAAAGGACTGATCGAGGTGCCTGCCCCGATGGGATAGCCCCGGTGACGGAGTACGTTGGCCCATTCCAGTCCGTTGGGCTTACATATGGCCCGATAGATCGAAGTCCCTTTACCGGTGATGAGGTACACAGCCATGACGACCCGTTTGAACAAGCCGGTCAAAACGTGCCTCCCTTGACCTTGTTCTTTCGCGATCCAGGCTCTCGCGTTAGCGGGACATAGGCGCCGAGCGGCTTGGTTGAACCCATGACTGCGACAACGGTGCAATACACCAGCGGCAAGAAGCTTTGCCTGAGCGTCCACTCACGTATCGAGTAGACGGTGGACTGCTCTGAATTGGCCGGAGCTGTCTTGCTGGTGGTGGACTTCGCCGCGTCGGGGTCGAAGTGCTGCTGCGTGGGATTGGCGCTGCCAACCAAGCCCACAGTCAGAACTGCGGCGGCGATCAACTTCATCTGCATGGCTGCATCCGGTGAAAGGGAGAGGCTATGTCTTCGGCACTTCGGCAAGCATCTTGAGCAGTAGCACACCGCTGCACGATGTCGCACGGCGTTTACGCATCACCGATGCCTCTACGCTGGAAGCTGTACGTCACCCGTTCCCGGTCACGAAAACCAACGGCAGTCATGCACGAACACACCACGCCGATCCCGATGGTTATACGCCCCCATCGAGCTGTCGAGCGCACCGGCCTGTGGAGCCGCACCGCCCATGAGCTCATGCTGCGAGGCGACTTCCCGGCAAGTTTCTCGCTGGCCGAACGAAGCGTCGGCTG
This sequence comes from Hyphomicrobiaceae bacterium, assembly GCA_031367505.1. GTDB lineage: Bacteria > Pseudomonadota > Alphaproteobacteria > Rhizobiales > Hyphomicrobiaceae > JAKFWF01. The sequence continues at coordinate 2,451 of JANLPY010000620.1, forward strand.
GCTTGAGACCGAGGTCAGCGCCTGGATTCAAGAGCGCGTCTCGCACCGCCCGCCCGCGCCACGCTGAGCTGATGCCCCAGAAGGTTTGGCATGAGCGGCACACGTGACCCGTTCGACGACGCAGCCCCCCAATCGACGACGACGAGACCCCGCAACGGCGCGTACCGTGTGTCAACACGCCCGCAGTCCGCAACAGCCGCCGCGCTGGCGCAAACCGGTGCCCCGCCGGACCTGTTCGTGGAAAGACTGCTCGTGGGGGATGCCCGGACTCCTACAGAAAAGTAGTGTGGCAACGGCTTGCGGCAGCGCCTTCCTCACCGCGCGTGTGCGCGCTGACTACATCACGGTGCGGCTCTTGCGTCGGCGTTCGGAACGCATGGGCGGCAGCTTTGTACCGATGGCTGCAGCGTGGCTAGATGAAGTCCAGGAACAACAGAGCCGAACCTTGTGGGACAGGCTAAGTGACTTATGTTGGTGCCGGAGAAAGGAGTCGAACCCTCGACCTTCTCATTACGAATGAGCTGCTCTACCCACTGAGCTACACCGGCGTGATCTTCTCAGACCGTCCGAAATGGCGAGCCACCCCGGAAAGACGACGATTCTAGCCGATGACCGCGCGCTACTTCAGCGCGAATGCCGCGAGCTTCTTTGGCACGGCGATGTTCTTCAGCGTCACGTAGACCGGCAGTCCGTTCTTGTACTTCGGGTAGTCCTCGCCCTGGATCAGCGGCGTGAGGT
>JANLPY010000626.1:0-20844 GCA_031367505.1 Hyphomicrobiaceae bacterium
TCGAGGGGATCAACAGCGTCGTCCAGGCCGCAAAAACCAAGGCGCACGGATACCGAAATAGCGAGACCTTGAAGGCGGTCACTTACCTCGTCGCCGGCAAATTGGACCTCAGGCTACCCACTTGAAACGTCGGGGCGCCGATTTTTTTTTGCTGTACTTTTCGGAGCTTGCGATATTTTCAGCCCGGCACAGCCCGTATATGCTCTCGATACAGTTACCGTTTTTTTGACATCCGGTTCCAGTTGGACAGTCCCAAGCGACTTGGGCTCGAGGTACTACACTATCGAGGTCATTGGCGGAGGCGGGGGTGGGAGCGGGCTCCAAAGCGCTGTAAATTATTCCGGCGGAGGAGGTGGTGGTGCATATTCAAGAACATCAGGCATCGTACTTATCCCCGGAGCGACCCTCACCATCGCAGTTGGATCTGGCGGTACGGGCGGAACTGGTACGGCGGCGGGATCAGCCGGAGGCGACACATATGTTTGTGATTCAAACAGCAATTGCGGCTCCATACTAGGAACCGCGGTGATTGTCGGGGCTAAGAGCGGTAACGGTGGCACTCATTCAGGTCTCAACTCTGTTGGTGGAGCTGGTGGATCTACGAGCGGAGGTATTGGTAGTACGAAATATGCGGGCGGCTCGGGTGGCGGTACGGGTGGTAATACAGGAGCAGGTGGCGGTGCGGGTGGGCCCAATGGCAATGGCGGTACCGCATTCGGGGGAAGCTCGGGTTGCTGCTCTGGAGGCGCGGGCGGCGGCGGTGGTGGCGGCGGGTCAGCAGGAGTTGGAAGGGGTTCATTTGACTCGAGTACCGGCGGCAGCGGCGGCAATAACTATCTTGGCGTGGGTGGCGGTGTTGCAAGCGCCAACGGTTCGCTTGGCGGCGGTGGCGGCGGGCAGACAGTCGGTGGCGGTGCTCCGGGAGCTGGTGGCGCAGGAACGGACTTTGACGCAGCACATGGTTCTGGTGGCGGCGGAGGGAGTGCATCCTGGCAATCGGGCGCTACGGGCGGCGCAGGCGGATTATACGGCGGTGGCGGCGCAGGCGGTGGCGGCGACGGTTTGGCTGGTGCGGCGACTGGAGGTAACGGGGCCCAAGGCCTCATCGTCATTACCTATACACGGACTCTCACTTTTACCAGCGGCGTCAACCTCTTCGGCAACGCCTCAGTCCTCGGTTCCCTTTCAAAAGGTGCCGGCACTTTTGTGATCGATCACCCGCTCGACCCACAGAACATGCTGCTCTATCACTCGTTCGTTGAAAGCCCTGAGCCTAAAAATATATACGATGGCAACGCGACGCTCGGACAAGACGGATCAATCACGATCGAGCTTCCGGCGTACTTCCTGGCACTCAATAAAGACTTCCGGTACTTGGCCTCGCCGGTCGGCGACGCTATGCCCGACCTGCATCTCGACGAGGAAGTGCATCACAAATACTTCGACCTCTTCGGTCCCGCCGTGTTCTCGATATCGGGCGGCAAGGCCGGCGGGGAGATCTCATGGCAAATCACCGGTAATCGCCATGATCCCTTTATCCTGGCGCATCCGATTGTCGTCGAGGTCGAAAAGGGACCAGGCCAGCTCTACGACAATGGGCAATGTCTCGTCCCCAGCCTCTGCCTATAGGCCGCAGCGTCAGGTATACTACGATGTATGAATATTAAAACACCATCTCTCGCGGCCACTGCTCTCCTTGCTGCTGGCGCCTTCGTCGCCCAGCCTCCGCAAGTTTCGTCCGCGCCGCCGATCAAGGACTATTACGAGTCCCTGCTCACCCTCGACGCTTCGGGTTGCAGCGGTACGATCTCGTTGCCTCCAACTATCGCGACTTCCCATACGGCATTCTCGTACGTCGCCGTCGGTGCCACGACTTCGATGCCCCGCCTCCATCTTGTGATCGCTCCGGACCATCACAGCGTGACCGTGCTCGATGGCAGCCCTGGATCAGATGTCAGCCTCGGTATTGCTGCGACGCGGTAGTCCTTGAGATGGCATCAAAGATCATCGCTCATAAAAAATCTTATTCTTGCCGCATTAGGAGTTCTACCGTGACCCATCGATACTATGGCCGACAGTAGCGGGCATCTGTGCAGCTCATCTGACTAGGCGCACAAGGCCGATGATCACGTGAGTCGCGATGGCGCCGAGGGTTGCGGCAACGATATGGCCGATGATCCGGTCGTTTCGTGTAGAAGCCGGGCCGTGGATAGGCCATCCACCGATAGCCGACGGGCACGCTCCGCCAACGATGTTTCTAGCGACGCCGTAATTTCAACGTTCGACGATCAGGCCGGCGAGCGCGTCGGCGACGTATCCGTTGAGCAGAACGAGGAGAATCGGCTCTAGTTGCATGACGTTTCCCTTCGGTTGCAATAGATTTCGAGGTTGTGCTTGCAAAGTTTGTTGCTGCGCCCCGCGTCCCCTGCGTCGCAATTGCCGCAGAAAACGCGATGAATAATGAAAAATCCCGGAGCGCTTTGGCGGTTGTCGATGAAATGACAGCGGAGCAGAGGTGCGTGCTCGACGTGACAACAGTTCAGCGTTTGCGAACTAATTTCGCGACCCGTGCATCCAGTCTTTCAACATCGCTTTCCGTCGCAATGTTAATCGGTCTAGGTTGGATTACGATTTACGGCCTCGGTGTTTCCCACTCCCGACACGCAAAATCCGTTGCTGTTCCTCCGCAGGCCACGTTTGAGCCTGTTCCGGCCCAGCGCGTGAAATCCTTCGACGTCACGTCACCGGCAATTGTCGCTCAGCGTCGAGGCGAAGGTTCGCCCCCTCCCGCTCAAAATGCGGCTGTGCCACCTGGAGAAATACAGAAGGCCCCGGAATCATCGCTACGCCCCGCGAAGAAGTCCGAAGGCGTGCCGTCAGAGCCAGCGGCATCCGGGCCGGATGCCTGGCCATCGGCTGATGTGAAAGCCGCACTTCAGGACTGTGATCGCCAGCTTGCGTCGATCTCAGCAACTGTCGAGGTCATGCAACCGATCAAGCTCGGTCAATGTGGGACCCCGGCACCAGTTACTCTACGCTCTATCGGCTTGTCGAAAGTCGAATTGCAAGCGCCGGCAATCACGACGTGCCGCATGGTCGTTGCGCTGCAACAGTGGATCGACGGGGTCGTCCAGCCGACTGCGCAGGATGTTTACAAGTCGCAGGTGAAGCGCGTAAACTTGGCCTCGTCCTACGCCTGCCGGAACCGGAACAGCCAAGCAGCGGGACCGATCAGCGAGCATGCGGTCGCCAACGCGGTCGATATTTCAGGCTTCGTGCTAGAGGATGGACGGACAATCACTATTCTCCACGATTGGGGAGCGACGGCGCGCGATCAGAAATCCAGCGGGTCCGCTTCGACGAAGAATGGTGTGCCAGGCAGCCCACCCGGTGCCATTCTGCAATTGGGCGGGCCAATCGGTCCGGCATCCCCTGTTACGCCTGCGCCCTCCGTGCTGCCAGCGTCCACTCCATCGAACGCCTCAACAGCAGCAACCAACGAGTCACGGTTTTTGCACCAGCTCCATCAGGGTGCATGCGGGATATTTGGGACCGTGCTAGGACCCGAAGCCAATGAATTTCATCGCGATCATCTCCACATAGATCTCAAGGTACGCAAATTTCGCGCATTTTGCGAGTGACACCCCCGATAGACGCGCGGCGGTATTGGACGCTTGCTCTACTTCCTATCCACCAATCGTACCGCGGCGACAATTGAAATCTGCTACCTATGTGCTACCTAAGCAACTTTCGCTGTGCGGTTATTGCTCGCTAAGTCCTTGATTTATATGGTGAGCCCGGTTGGGATCGAACCAACGACCACCTGATTAAAAGAGATGATACATTGATCCAAGTCGGTTTGTCCCGTACCATTGCAGTCGGGTGATTTGCTTTCAGAGTCAGTGATTTGAGCCTGCGTATGTCCACGCAATGGTACGCCGTGGAGCGCCCCAAGCCGCGATTTCTTGTGACCTGGGTGTGACCTGGATAGGCTACGCAGGTCACAGCTTTCATCAGATTGGGGGACGGCATGAAGATCAGCACCGACAAGCACTGCGAGCACGCGCGGATTGAGCCCGGCTCGGCTGGGGAGTATGTCCAGCGCGACATTCCGGTTGACGGCTCACCAGGGCTTGCGCTCCGGGTATCGAGTGACGGTCGCAAGGTCTGGACATTTCGCTTCCGGCGCCAAAGCGACGGCAAGCAGCGGCGCTTGGCACTCGGGCCATATCCGGGCGTAGCACTCAAGGAAGCCCGCGAGCGCGCTCGCAAGGCCATCAACGGCGTGTCCGATGGTATCGACCCGGCAGCAGATAAGCAGGCCCGTAGGGCGGCTGACACAGTCGCGGCAGTGGCTGGCCAGTGGCTGGCGTTCAAGACCCGGCAAGGTCGGCGCGCGTCCTACATGAAGGACTGCCGCCAGCGGATCACGCGCATTCCAGACGGGCTTGCCGAGATGAAGCTGCAGGATGTGCGACGGGTCGATATCACGGCGGCCCTGGGCAAGGTGATCGAGCGGGGCGAGTCCGAAACCAACGCCATGCACCGGTTGCTGTCCAGTATCTTCAAGTGGTCGGTATCCGAGGGCTTCATCGATTTCGACCCGTCCGCCGGGATCAAGAAACGCTTCTCTGAGAAAGTACGGACGCGCCGGTTCGACACCGAAGAAATCCGCAAGTTCTGGACTGGCGTTGGCAGCGCGAAGGCCGATGAGCCGACGCGGATTGCCATGAAACTTTGCCTTGTCACCGGCCAGCGACCGAATGAGATTGTGAGTTTGCGGCGGGGTGATATTGAGCTTGACGGGCTGCATCCCATGCTGACGGTATCTGGCGAAGCAGCGAAGAATCACGACGCGCACACGCTGCCATTGCCGGGCATGGCCATTGTCCTGTTGCGCCGGGCGGTTGAACTGGCAGGTGGTAGCGAGTGGGTGTTCCCAAGTCCGAAGGGTGACGGGCCGATCAAGGCGAACGCATTGTCGAAAGTCATAGGCCGGGCACGCGACAAGGCGGTGATGCTGTTCGGGATGCCGGACGCGCAACTGTACGACTGCAAGACAACGGTCGCGTCTTGGCTGGGCGACGCTGACTTCACCAACGAACAGATCGGCATCCTATTGAACCACCGCACGGCCAAGACCAAGAGCGTTACCGGCAAGGCCTACAATCATTCCAGTTACCTCCCGACGAAGCGGCGCATGATCGATATGTGGACGCGGCACCTGGAGGCTGTATTGACTGGCGCGCCGGGCGTGGTTGCCAACAACGTCGTCACGATGCAGCGATAGGGGACGTCCGATGCTGATCTATGAAGAGGCTGTCCGCGTTGTCGAGCTGCACCGCAGTAAGGCTGGCGGCCTCATGCACACGTTTGACTTCAACCCCGACGATCCGCTGCCGTGGCAAGTACGGATCGATATCAAGCACTGCGAGTGCTTGACTGATGCCAGCGAGGCCGAGCGGGGAGCCGAGATCGCCAAGGCCGCTGCACGGTTGAGCGCTTCGCATGTGGCGTATGTCGCCACAATGATCGAGCGTGGCGCGGCGACGTTGACCGAGGCTCAGGTGCTTGAGCAGGCCAAGGGTAAGTTCGGCAGCACGATGCTCGGAGACCTGCGCAAGGTGGGCCGGTTTCCCGAGCCGCTGTTGGTCAACAAGCGCAACCTGTGGCTCGAAGATGAAGTGATGCACGCAATCGCGATGTTCGTATCGGACGAAGCAACGAAGGGCCTCAAGAGAACGCGGCCACGGAACCGGCATGAGAAGGCCGGTTGACCTGACTGAGGTACACCGCGATCAAGACAACTGAGAGGCCCGGTTTTATCCCGGGCCTTTTTCTTTGCTCAAGTCTCTGTGGAAGCCGCACGGGCTCAAGCATCCAGCACTGCGATGCGAGCGCCGCAAGCCGAGAGCAAGCCGGGACGTCTCCATATCCGTTGCGACGTACATGCCCGATCGGTGAGGTGCTCGCCGACGATGTACACGCTGATGTACATGCCCGAAAAGCCTCCGCCACCATGGTGACACCACTGGTGTCACCGATTAGAGGGTGCGCTGGGCATCGGCGCTGATGCAGGTAGTGGGGGTATTCGCCCCAGAGAAACTAGAATTCGCAACGTTCCGTGCTGATTGCATCTTCGGGTGTGACCAATTAGTTGCAGATGCATTCATGGCGTCCCTAGGGACATTATAGGGTCCGAGAAAATATTTATTGAGCCAGAATTGTGTTGTCGAGGAGACAAGCAAATGTGTCATCGCAGGGCGTGGAAACTCGAGTATTATATGAATTTTAGTTATACCGAATGCGCTGAGCAATCGACAATAGTCAGCAACTGACTGCGTGGCTGCAACCTCTATGGTTATGACCCGCGCCTATTGTCAACAGCATAATACTACGGCATATCATCGATACACCGTTTCGCGTTGAACTCGCAACCGGAGAATGACGATGGACAATATCCTGAACGGCCAGACGATCGAACAGGCGCTCGAAGCTTGGACGATTGACCAGTGGTGCAAGCGCTACGGTATCCACCGATTGACCTATCAACGCATGCGCGCCGTTGGTCGGGCACCGAAGTCGGTGCAGATCGGAAAGCGCCGGTTCATCCGGCGGATTGATGCAGCCGAATGGCTGCAAAGTCAGAAAGCGGCTTGAGGGTATTTCGATGCGTCCGGTCGTTCGGGTTGAATATCGATTGCATTCGCACAGGAAGCCGCTGGCAGGCATTTCGAGTCCGGCGGGTATCGAGGCGGCTGCGAGAGCTTCGCCAGCCCGGCAACGTGCTGAGTGTGAATGGCAGCGCATTTCCGAACGACGTTTGAATTGAGAAAGGCGCGACCCGTGACCAGCGGATCGCGCCCTTAGATGTGCCGGGTTACCAAGCCCGGAAGAAACCAACCCGTTTTCAACTGCCCGAGGAAGGCAGACCAACATGCCCTAGGAGGGGCAAATCGAATGATCGACAATATCAATATACAGTGTTCCGAGCCTGACTTCAACCCCAACGAAATCGACGATGCACTACAGCACCCATGGGAAAAACCGGCTCTCGATACTATCGAGATCGCAACCTACGATGCATCGATCGGGTACTCAGTTTTCCCCTGCTTGTCTACCGGAACACCAGACTGGAAAAAACCCGGCAAGTTCGCGGATAAAGCTCCGGCATGCAAAAATGGCTTAAAGGACGCCACGCGCGATCCGGCGAAGATCGAGCTGCTATTCTCGCAAGGTGGCACTCTGAATGTCGCAATCGCGACCGGCGGTGTGGACCGATACTTTGTATTAGACGAAGATACCCAGAAACCGGGCAAGCCACCGTTCACGGCCGAACAGCTTGCAGCGCGAGCGAAGTTCCGAAACGCCATAAGGGTGCACATCCCCGCCAGCGCAAAGGTCAACCGCGTGAGCACGTCAAACAGCGGGCGGCATATCGGAGTGAAGCTTCCGGAAGGCGTCACTCTGCGTGCAGGGTCGGGGACTGACCTGCTGTGCGCCGGCAGCGGTATCGATTGGCGGGGGGACGGCGGTTATGTCCTGGCGCCCGGCTCAGTCACCGCGCGGCACGGGGCGAAAGTTGTCGAGCATGACGGTTGCACCGGGCTCACTGACGCGGGCATGTACGAGTCGACCGAGTTCTACCCGCTGGCGGAGTTGTTCGAAATCCCGGTCGCTGCACTCGATGAACTTGGGTTGCTGGCAACACCCAGCGCCACGGCGAAGCCGGGCAAGGCGAAGGCAAGCCCGACGGCAAAGGTGCCCGCGCATATCCTTGCTGCGCAGAAAGCCCGTGGCGGCGTGCACAACACGCTTGGCGTTACGCCAGCCGATCCTGATCGTGTCTGGGGCATGCTGTGTGCCGTGAAGGATCGCGCCTTGTCGGAAGGCACATGGTGGCCGGTCATTCAGATCCTCTGGAATGCGGCGCACATCAGCCGCGAGTTGGAAGAGGCCGTGGCGCTGGGCCTTGCCGACGACTGGTCGAAGCTCGGTGGCGCTGCCTATGTCAGTCGTGCCGACGTTGAAGCAAAGTGGAACAGCCGGACTGAGGCGGACGCCCCGCTTGGGCTTGGTACCCTACACGCTTGGGCGGTTGCAGCGGGGTGGAAAGACCCCCGGAAGGCTATCGTGGCGCCGCAGAGCACGGATACCGGCGGTTCGGTCGTGCTGCAAGCTGCGAATGAGACGATCAACCCCGGCAAGATTGATTGGGCCTTCACAAATCCAGACAACAGCAAGCCCACAGCGCACCCGGCAAACGTTGAAGTTCTGCTGAAGGCACTTGGCGTTCATGTGTTTCACAACACGTTCGCGCTGACCTACCACGTCGAGATTGCCATTGGGACCTTCGAACTAGATGACGAAAAGATGCGGTGGCTGCACCAGTCAGCGCTCCGGCTTGGCTTGAAGATGCCGAAGGACGGCTTCATCGATACGGTGCTTGATCTGGGCGCGCGCAACAAACGCCACCCGGTGCGGAGCTACCTCGGTTCGCTGGTTTGGGACGGAGTCAATCGCATTGACACTTGGCTCCACACCTACGGCGGGGCCGCCAATCACCCCTACACCGGTGCGGTAGGCGTCTTGTTCCTGGTGTCCGCAGTGCGGCGCGTGCTCAAGCCCGGTGCCAAGTGCGATGCAATGCCGGTGTTCGAAGGCCTGCAGGGCGGCAACAAGTCAACAATGCTTCGCGTGCTGGCCAGTAACGACTGGTTCACCGACTCGATCACGCTCGGCGCAAGCGCGAAGGAAATGATCGAACAGATGAGTGGCAAGTGGATAGGTGAGAACAGTGAACTCGGCGGCGCGGGCAAAAGCGACGTTGACATGATCAAGGCCCAACTATCCCGCGTCACGGATCGTGCACGGCTCGCCTTCGGGCGGACGACAAGCGAGGTTCCAAGGCAGTATGTTATGGCCGGGACAATGAACCCCCAGGCCGGTGCAGGGTATCTTCGCGATCCGACCGGCAATCGCCGGTTCCTGCCCGTGCCGGTCAAGGCGTTCGACCTCGATGCCCTGCGACGTGACCGGGACCAGCTTTGGGCCGAGGCCGTCGTTCGTGAGCAGACGTACGGCGAGCTTCACCTACCGCCGCACCTTTGGGCGGTCGCTGCCAAGGTCCAGGAGGCACGACGCCAGACGGACCCAATCGAGGCGGTGCTGGCCGATGCGATCGATGGCCTCAAAGGGTTCGTTCCGACCGAAGACCTCTACAGTCTGATCGGCCTCGGTGCCGCGGACGGCGGAGTCAACAAGCGTGGCGATCGGCACGCCCGAGTGATCGCTAAAGTGATGCGTGATGGGGGTTGGACCCCGGCCCGGCGCACCCGGCCTTCGGACCACCAAAAGTGCCGCGGATACGAGAATGACCCGGCCGGAGACTGGTTCGGAGCGTCCGGCGACGTACTCGTTGCACGTACGTTTAAGCCCAAGTCCACGTTCAGGACAGCAACTGGTGGTCCTGGTGGTCCTGGTGGTCCTGCAAAAACCCAATAAAACCAGGTATTTATATCTCCGGACCATCAGACCATCAAAATATAGAGATTTAGGAAAACCGGTAAATGGGTAGTGGTGGCAGCTAGCGCCACTGCTGCATAGGGGGCTCCTGGGTACTTATAGGAAGTTGATGGTCTGATGGTCCTGATGGTCCGGCGACTACCTCAAACCCGAAAGTCACATCTGATGCTAACTAAAACCGATCTGATCCCTTATCGCGAAGCTCGCCTGATCTGCGTGCCACCCCAGAGCGCCGGCCTGGGCCGCGTGATGCTGCAAGTACCCGCTTATTAGGTGCCGCGCCACCCCCCGACATAGCTCCCTCGCTGACTGACACCCGATCCACAATTAGTGAACTGCGAAAGTACCCCAAACCATGGCCCGCGTAGCACCATCGACCAAAGGCATTGCCCAAAACATGAAGGCTGGCGCTCGCCTTGGCCAGCGTCGGAAGCTCAGCACCCCGCCGGTCTATTTCATTGCGCCCGAGCCGACGGCGGAACCACTACCACCCGAAGTGCTCGAAGCACACGCGGTGGCAACCACGGAACCGCTGCGCAGATGCGCGGCAACCGAGTCCTACATTCTTGCCCAGATCAGCCGGGCCGTCCGGTTCAACTTGATCGAGGTAGTTATCGCCGTTCCCGGCGGCACCTTGATTGCCTTCGGCTTGTCGTCGCAGAAACTTGCCGCATCGTTCGCGCTCGCCCTGATGCAGGGGGCCGGTGTTCTTGAGGCTCTGCACCGCGAGGCTCTGGCCAAGTCAGGTGACTACCCCGGCGGTGATTGCCAGCGAGCACAGATGAACATCGCCGCGAGCTACGCGTCGGCTGGACGGGAGCAACGCGAGATCGCCCGGCATCTCATGATGCGCAGCAAGACCATTGCCGAAGAACGCGAGCGCGATGCAAAGCGCCAAGCCGCTGCGGACCGCGAAGCGCAGATCGAGACCCTACGTCGCCGAGACGCCGAAGCCCGCGCCGCAGTACAGCAGGCCGAGACCGAAGAACTACGTCAGATCGAGTCTGAAGCCGTCGCAATCATGGCCGGGTTGCCCGTCGAAGCGCAGCGGGAGCTTCACGGTTCACGTGCAGGTCGGATGTTGGTTGCCGAAATCGACCAGCGCAACGTCACCGGCGCAAACGGGTGGCTCGCTTCCGTGAAGGCCAAGGCGGTTCAACTCACGACACAACTCGAGATCGACGTTCTGACGGCCGTTCTGTCCGGTCCAGCTGCCAAGGCACTCAAACGCAGTCCCGAATGGAAAGCGCTCAACGGCGCCGCGACGGACGAAGATACCGCAGGCATGGGTGCTGCACTTGAGGCAGTGCGACGGCTGGTTGCAGAACTGGCACTTGCAACCGAACGCGGTGCTACGCCACCCGGTGATGCTCCGGCCGACGTGGCCGTCCCCCAGGTGAAAGAGATCGAGGAGGAGCCGGACATGCGTCCTGTGCCGCCAGCGCCGGGCGTGATCGTCGTGGGCAACTACAAGATGAATTTCGGACCCAAGCCGCAGGTGCCGAAGCCCGTGGAGCCCGAGCCGAAGCCCGACAACCGGCCCTTCCCATCCGTTGCGTTTGTCCGTGGTGCAGGGCTTGCCGATATGCAGCGGCTACCAGGGTTCGGCCAATTGGACGCTTGCGGTCACGATCAGCTTCGGCGCCTCGCTGCAGACGGCGATATCCCGAAACTGAGCGCAGCGCTACGGCGTCTGAGGGGGAAATAGATCCCAGCGAAATGCTGGTGGTTGTGCCAACCGCAATCCCGTGGTTGGCGAGTGTGGGTGCCAAACTGTTTGCAGCAGTTCGGCCCCGTAACGTAGGAGTTGTGTACCTTGAAACCGAATGAATACCCCAGTGCCGACGTTGGCGCAATCCCCGAAGATATCGACCCCCGTGTTTGGCTCAAGGCCATGAACGAAAACCGGCGGCCGTCCAAACCTTACTGCTACACGTGGCACGGGGAGAGCCTCATTCACGACGTCGAGTTCACGGACAGGCCGCTGTCCTACAATGCGCGAGTGGTCTATTTCAACCTGACCGGCCTCGACGCAGATCAGTACCGCGCGGCGCTCGAGGCTTGGTGGCAAGCGAAGTTCCGGGCCGTTGACAATTGGGTGCTGCGCTCAGAGTATGCCGAACTCCTGGCGAAGTGGGAGGCCATGTCATCTGTGGCATGAGGTACAGCGCGGAGCACGTTTCACCGCGTGCCCGCCTTTGCCCGAGAGTATCGGCGCCGATGGCTCGCAAGCTTCGAAATCCAGCCAACTGCCAGGTCCTCAGGAACGGCGCTGGCGATAAGGCTTGGATTATCCCCGGCCGCTGGCGGGGCCTCTGCAGTGCTGTATCGACCCAGTAACTCCGTCCCTAGGGACACCATTACCTTCGTGCACCGGGATCGCCTCTACAGGCTGAAAACGAATCACCTGCGAAAGCGGCTTCGCAAGAGTTGCATATCCACGCGCTGGGCTCAGCAGCGCGGCGTGCTGGTACCGTGAGTCTTGGGTTTTGGCAGTGCATTATCTCAGGAACCGAGGCCGTTAACCAATTCGACCTACGCTGAAAATCGTGGTATGATCGACGCCACAAATGCGAACGGCGCGAAGCCCTGCGAAGGCCCGCGCCGCTCTTGATCATCAATCCGTAGTAGCGGAAAGAGACCCAATGACCAGCGTAACTGCACCACGTTCAGAAGAACGTCAAGGCCTAAATTCTCACCCGTTCAATCCCAGTCACTTAGCCCACGACGCCGCACCCAGAACAGAAGCGGGACCGGCCAAGCAGCTCAATCTCCCCGCGATTTCCGCCTTCATGGCGGGCGGGACGTTCACCTTGGCAAGTGCAGCCACGAACCTCACCTACGCCGTTGCCAAGTCCGACGCGCTGGCCACGCAGATCACATGGGGTGCGGTAGCGGTTGCGACCTCAGTTGGCTTGGCCCTTGCACCAGCCGCGGTTGTCACCTGCCTCAGTCAACGAAAGTATGGACCGTCCTCGCTGGCGCTCGCGGCCACCGTGTTGTTCGGGGCGTACTCGGTGACGGCGGCACTCGGCAGTGCCACGGGTGGCAGGCTTGTGGCTGAACTCGAGGCTGGCGACATTGCCGGGAAGCGGCGCACCGCGACCGCGGACATCGTGAAGGCCGAAGGCGACCTTACTGCGCTTGGCGCTGCACGCGCCGCTGCAACGATCGACGCCGAGATCAACGCCGTGTTCTCGCGGACGCCTGGATTGAGTGACTGCGCACCCAAGCCGAACTGGACACCGAGCCGAGCGCACCGCGAAGCGTGCAAGACAATCAGCCTGCTGCAGATCGAGCGGACCAAGGCCGATGAACGGGACAAGGTCCAGTCACGCATCACCGCGGCGAGAAAAGAACTGGCGGCCACCAGCGGCCGGGGAACCATCGCGAACAGCGACGCCGTCGCACTACAAGGCTTCGCCGCGGCCATCGGCGTGAACGTCGGGACCGACGTCATCAACAAGCTATTGGTGGTGCTCAGCGTGCTCCTGCTTGAGCTAGGTGGCGGCTTGTGCTTCGCCGTCGGCCAGGGCCTGAGCGGTCTCGGCAACTCGGGAACTGCTGCGCAGCGGCCGAGGGTCCGGGAGGGCAAGAGTTGCGCCACCAATACGACGTCCGCGCCGGTCGTGGTGGACAGGCCGATCCAAGTGTCCAGCCCGAGCACGAATAAAGTGCCCAATGCACCCAACGTGTTGCGCCTACCTTTGGACACCCGGCCGAAGGTGTCCAGTCCAGTCCCCGCCTCAGGTGCCCAAACCCCAGTAAACACGGTCGATGCAGCGTCCAATGGAAGTGTCCAATCCTTGGACGTCCCGGCCGATGCCGGTGGACGCCTGTTGCAACTGCTCAGTGACCGCGGCGGGGAAGTGTTCGGTGGGCACCGGTCATTCGCCCGCGCATTGGGTATTTCGCATGGGCATGTGTCCAACGTATTGGACGATCTGGCGCGCGCCGGGCGCATCGTTGTGGAGGCGGGGTCGAAGGGGACCCGGGTTAGGTTGGCGTGATGGTGTAGGGTGGCGGGCCGGTCAACGCGCCGATGAGCCCAGCCACGCGATTGCGCAAGTTTACCAGGGACTATCCCCTCAGGCTGAGTGGCGGTCGCTCGCCGCAACCATCTACTTTCCGAAGAGCTTGTTTTGCACCCAGCTTAAGACAACGCCGAGCCAGATAAGCAGTGCACCCTTAGCGGCGTCGTTCATTGTTGACGGAGCAACGGGCACCACGACCGATTGGCCAACTTGCGCCTTGATGGCTGCAGCAATTTCGGCCACCGAAGCCTGCACTGCGGCTAAACCCTGACTGAGCAGCGCGTTGCTGTCCTTGAGTACCGCCATATCGTGCCGCATGGCAGCTAATTCGCGTGCGAGCGAAGCGTTACCGTTCATGATATCTTGCCGCGTGGCGGGCAACGGCGTGATGGGCTCCATCGGTACCGGTGCAGCGGCCATGAGTGCGTTGACTGCCGGTGTCTTATGCTCGGCATACCGTCCGGATAGCGCGTTGAGGATGTGTTCATGATCTGACTTGGGTGCCATGTGATTTCTCCGTCATGCGAATCCCCAGCGATCGCTAGGTTATCATGACCATTCACCGCGGTGACGGATCGGCCGCCACAATCCACAGTTCTACCTTGGTGCGGCTGGGGCACCCTTATTGATGTTCGTAGATACGGCAAACGCCATCAGCCATTACCGGCGCAGCACTCTCCACGAATTCCCCCAAGTCGATGCCGCGCAAGCATGTTTCGGCGGGTCTCCCAAATGACGAACGAGGCGTTTGCCTATTTCCTGTGGACCGAGTTGCGGCTTGATATTGATGTCGGCGGTCGAATCATTGGACAATTTGTTGCTGCAAAATGCAGCCGCCAAGGTAAGCGCAACGATGCGAAACAAGTCGGTCATTGTCATCTGCTCAATTTTGATGTCTGGCTGTGGTCTGGCGCAGCAAGCAAGGTTCAGAAATGACGAGGCGGATGCGACGACCCAGCAAAGCATTGCCTTGGCTGAATGTAATCGTCTCTTCCCAGATAAAAATCAAAAACCAGTCAAGGCGCGTATTGAATGCCTTAACAACGCTGACTTGAACTATCAGTATGCGATGGCCAGATCCATTGGCCGTTCAGAAATTGATATAGTGTCTGTGATGGCTGCCAAGCGGCTCGTGGCCGCTGAACGCTACGACAACGGACTGACGACGAGCGCTCAATACAGCGCTGAAGTTGCAGAAATTGGTTCCGCCGCAACCAGCCAGATATTGGCTCGGAAAAACAACGCCATGGTGGCACAAGCCGCAGTCAACCAAGCCAACGCAGCCGAGCAACAAGCGGCAGCTGCTCGGCAGCAAGCCATCACCGCCTCTATCCCAAGGCAAATCACATGCAATACCTATGGGACCATGACCACATGCAACTGAGATGTACGCTGAGGCATCTCTGGAGGCAGCCGACATTCACTGAATGGTGGTCAGCCGTAGCGCGACTCCTAGTTCAGGCTGATCCTTGCCGGTGCGGCAACATCGCTGCAAATTACGGCAGGAACGCCACATGTGCGACGCTGTCCTTCAGAAAATCGGCGATCTCTTGGGCCTGCTGAACAGTCGTTGCTGCATTCATTTGGAGGTAGAGATGGCCGCGTTTCAAACTCGGAAGGCCCTCATACAGATGGACCTCAAGTGAGGTTCCGCCATTTCCGTCCTCCTTCACAATGAAGGTCGCTGTGGAGCGTTCTGTTTTCGGCATTGCTTGCACCCCTTTTTTGGGTTTGGTCGCTGCGCCTTAACGACGGCGAATCGCTTATCCTCTCAGTGTGCTGGAGTTCTACCCCAAGGAACATCCCCATGGCCATCTGCGAACGCTGCAGACAACAGATCGAGGAAGAGCAGCGCAACAGCCCGAACCCATATGCGCGGTACGCAGACGCCATCCGCAACCGCATCCACATTGCCGAAGAAAAAGGGATGACGCTCGATGGCCAGGGATGATCCCCGTGCTGGGTGTGGACTGGCGGGACAAACGCAGGTGGCTACGGTGTCATCAGGGCACTCGGGAAACCGACGTATGTCCATCGCGTCGCCTACATGGCAGAGTACGGCGTCACCGATCAGCAGATAAATCACCAGTGCGACAACAAACTCTGCGCCAACCCTTGCCACTTGAAAGCAGGCACTCAGCTTGAGAACATGAGCGAAATCACACAAAGAAAGCCGTGGGTTCGCGGTGTACGCTACGGTAAGGACGAAAAACAAGCGTGAGCACTCTGTCGTGATTGTCGCCCTCTTGGGAACACCTCGCATAAGCGCTATCGAAGCAGGCCAGGGTTGATCTGTACCGGTCGCTGGACCCAGCGCCTTGCTCGGCACGACAGAGCAAACGCGACAAGCCAAGCTCACGCTTACTCTGGGGGCAACCGCAACCACGTCGAAGCGTCTGAGGCCGTGGGAAAGTGGGAAAAGGCACGGGAGTGTATGTAACCACTTCTATCCTCACTGACCTTCAGCTACTCTCCCGTGATTGAAACGGGGGCCGCGGCGGCGATGTTGTTCCGAGTTGTTCTGTACCTTGCATGCCTCTTGGCTTGCGCCTCTCCGGCGCTGGCGAACAAACGCGTTGCCCTCGTCATTGGCAATGCCGCCTACAAGGAGACGACGCCTCTCACGAACACGCGCAACGACGCCACCGATATGGTTGAGGTCCTCAAGCGCCTGCAGTTCGACGTGCTGGACGGGATCGATCTCGACAAGCGGGCTATGGAGCGGTTGATCCGCGAATTCGACCTGAAGCTTGCCGATGCTGATATTGCGCTGTTCTTCTACGCCGGCCACGGAGTCCAGATATCTGGCCAGAACCATCTCGTACCGATCGATGCACGGCTCGCTGCCGAGGGCGACGTGGATTTCGAAAGCTTGCCGCTGAGCCTCGTGTTGTCGCGGATGGAGCGGACGGCGAAGACCTCGCTGGTTATGCTCGACGCCTGCCGAGACAACCCGCTCGCCCGCAATCTCGCTCGGACACTGGGCACTCGCGCTGCCAACATTGGCCAGGGACTGGCGGAGGTGAAGACGGGCGTTGACACGCTGATCAGCTTCTCGACGCAGCCCGGCAATGTGGCGCTCGACGGCACCGGGCGGAATTCGCCCTACACGACGGCACTGTTGAACGAGATCGAGACTCCGGGGCGTGATGTACTCACGACGCTGGCCGCAGTGCGCGGCGCTGTGGTCAAGGCTACCAATGGCAAACAGGTGCCGTGGGAGCATACGTCGCTGTTGGGGCCGGTGGTGTTGCAGACTGGGGAGAGTGCGACGCCGGTTGCGCCCAACTCGAGCACGAGTGCTGCGGCCCGTGAGTGGCAGGACGTCAAGGATACGGCCAACCTAGCAGTCCTGCAGGGGTATCTCCAGCGCCACAAGAACGACCCAGTCTATGCAGCGCTGGGGCAGAACAAGATCGACGTTTTGAAACAGAAGGCTGCCCGCGCCAAGGCCGAAGGCGATCAAAAAACGAAAATTGACGCAGATAAAGTTACGAGTGAAGCGAAAGCCGCCGCGAAGCGGAGTGTTGCCGGAAAGGCTGCAAAACGGAAGCTCGTCAACGGACAAAAATACTATTGGACCGACGTAGTTCCCAGAAGTCGCAATCCTGAACGTTATGATTATTGTGCATCGGTACGTTCGCTATGGCTGAGCGGATGTGTCGTTGTTTACGTGAACGACGGTAAAGATGACCTGATCCAGTCAAATGCAGTTATTCGATGATCGCCAGCTGCCAAACACACAAAGCGCTCTGAGCCCGGACCCATTAGGAAGGAGGTTAGAGCGTCCTGGGAGGAACGAGAGGACGGACCACACGAAAGCCGTAGCTGGCGTAACGGTCGACGGAGGAGTTCGTGACGCGGGCGGACGAGCGGAGGTGCCCCGCAACGTCGAACCAGGAACCGCCGCGGGCCACACGGGAACAGCCTGATGCTTCTGGCGCGACTGAGCCGTTCGCCGGCACATCCTTGTAGTCGTTGGCATAGCAGTCCCGCACCCACTCCCACAAGTTGCCGTGCATGTCGTGCAGACCGAAGGCGTTTGACGGGAACTTGCCCACCTCTGCGGTTTGCTTTGTGCTACCCCATTGGCCTCCCGAGAACTGCGCCTGCGCCTTGGCGATCGTGTCGCCAAAGCTGTAGGTCGTGGTCGTGCCGGCACGCGCGGCGTACTCCCACTCGGCCTCGGTTGGCAGTCGGTAAGCGGCGTTGCCGATGAGGCCCAGCTTGCGATTGAGCCAGTGCAGATACTCCTTAGTAATGTCGTCCCAGGACACAGAATGCACGGGTTGCCGGCCGCGGCCCCAATTGGTCTGCGGCTTGTGCTTGCAGCCACCGTCCTCGACACAGGCGTCCCATTCGGCGAACGTCGCCTCGAACTTGCCGACGGCGAGTTGGTAGCCAATCGTGACCTTGCGCCTGTTCACATCGTCGACGGGCTTGGTCTCGTCTCCCTGCGCGTACTCGCCTTTCGGCAGGACGACCATGCGCGGTCCGCAAACTTTGCTGCCGCCAGCCATGACGCAATCCTCGAACTCGCGATTGCCGGGGTTGGCTGGGTCGAGGCAGCGCTTGCCGGCGCCCATCACGTAAACCTCAACCGCCGAGCATATGGCTGGCGAAGGCCGGAGGATGGTGTAAGAAGGGGAAGTGGCATTTGGTTTGGGAACGATTGTCTCATCGCTGCGACGTTGCAGTTCCGCAGCCATCGAGAGCAGCTCAGCCCTGGCGCGTTGAAGCTCAGCGGTCCTCGTCTCATTTTCCTCCCGCAGTTGGCGAGCCTCTTCGCGGGCTGCGACCGCGTCTTTCTCCTCCCCTTTACTGCCTACAATTGGCGCCTTGTCGAGGGATTGCAGCCAGACAAACGAAGCCATTAGCACACCAGCCAGGAGTAGAATGCCTACGCGAACAGTTGCCGTGCTGTGCCACGACTTGTGTCCTTCTCGTTTCGTTTTCGGGAGCGGTGACGACTCTGACACCTCCTCTATTGGGGAGGCTGCTTCCTGCAGAAATCTCGGAATTGAGGGTGGTCGTTCCGTCGCCTCAAGTGTCTTCTCGCCGGCAACTGCACTGATCCTCGCAGCTTCTTCCTCCTCTTGGCGGGCCCTATCTGCCTCGCGTAATTCAGCCGCGCGGGCCTCTGCGTAGTCGCTCCACGGAGGATCGGGATAGCGCTCCTTGAACAGTGCGAGCGTTGCAAGGCTCGTCGTCGATTGAATGACGTTCCACTCTGCAGCGGCTTCGATATCCTTCTGCGGGATAGGGGGCGGCGCCGCGCGCTTTGGCACGAAGTAAAAGCGCGACCTCAGACTGGACTGATCCCACGGCTCCTGTCGCCCGTGTGTCTCTTCCAGAACGGCGTTGCGCACGTCGATCATCATGTCGCCGACAGAGAGGCCGGGGGTCGGGATGTTGGCCAGCAGCGCGCGCGTGAATGGGCTGTTTTGGCCCTTGCCGTCGTAGGCCACCGTATCTGGCGCCGTGGCGTAGGCGATGAAGGTGCCGGCCACCTTCTCGATGCGGGCAAGGCCGCCGCGGATCGGCCCGGTGTTTGGCAGCGCGTCGGTGACCTTCCGCGCCGCGCCCGGCTCGAACGAGCGCAGAAGATTACGCGCAAACGGGTTGTCGCGGCAGGCGTCGAGGAAGATGAGGCTCGCACCCGTGTGCTCCGTTATCGGCTCCAGGATGTCATTGAACAGCAGCGCACGCGATGCGAGGTGCGCCTTCTGCGTGATCTCCGCGTCGACCGGCACCAGATAGTTCTTGCCGTCCACCTGCAGGCCGTGCCCCGCGTAGAAAAGGAGCGCCACGTCTGGGTTCGTGCGCAACTTTTCCTCGAAGGCGCCCTGTACGTCGCCAATGGCCCGCAGATCGAGATCGATGCCAATTACCACGTCGAAGCCAAGGCCGGCCAGCGTGGCCGCCATCGCCGCCGCGTCGTTGGCAGGGTTCGCGAGAGGCATTGCGTGGGCATAGCGGCTATTTCCGATGACCAGCGCCACGCGCCGCTCGTGAGCGGCGACGACCGAACCTGGAGTGGCATCATGGAATGGCATAGAGGTCCAACCTTGGAGTGCCCGTCGCCTCAGGATTCTACGCGAACACGTCCGGGTTCGTCTTCCACTCGGCGTACGTCACCGGCGTCTCGGGCATGCGCTTGAGGACTCGGCTCTTGCGTTGCTTCTTCTCCTTCGTCGCCTCCTGCCAATTGGGGCCACCTCCAACACGGACGGCCGCCCACATCGCCTTGCGCAGTGCGGCATCGACATGCATCTCAGCCATGGCCACGTCGAACACCTTGTCGGCGACGGCACGGGAGACGCCCTGCTCCCAGTAGAGCCAGTCGTGCAGGATGGCCGCGTGGCCGTAGCGCCCAGTCGGCGGCAGCGCCCACCAAAAGTACTGCGGGACGGTCGCGAGATCGGAAACGAAGCCCTTCGGCACGCTGACTGAACGCGGAAGGTTGCCCGGCGCATTGGCCGGCGGCGTCCAGTGGATCGGTTTGTAGACTATCCAGTTGTCCATGTCGGCGAAGGGCATGAGGACAGGCGCGCTCATGGCTCGGGTGTTGTCACCGTAGCCGGTCCAGTCGGTCAGCCACTCCTGCTTGGTACGCGGCTCTGCCTTGCCGAGTCGTTTATCGGCGATGATCGACGGCGACGCGCCCCAGCATTCCGGGATCAGCTTGTTGACCATGCGGGCGACGATGCCAAGCCGTCGCTCGGGATCGAGCTGGTTGGCAAGCTCCGGCTTCTCGTCCAAACCCTCCGCAAGCGCAAGCACCAGCAACGCCCGGTCCTGCCGGGCTGACCAAGCCTGGATCGCCAACTGGGCCGCTGCAAGGATGAAGCCGGCCTCCGTCAGGCCGAACGCGCGTGTCGCCTCGGGGTTCTCAACCGCTTTGAGAACGTCTTCGCCCAGATCAGCTGCTACCAATCGAGCCAGTTCCTTGTCGTCCATGGATCCCCCCGAAAACGGATGGTGTGCAATGATCGGCATCTTCAAGGATGATCATGACGGGAGCAAGTGCCGGCATGCGCGCGTCGGTTGGTGACCTGATTCCATAGCGACCAGGGCTTCGCCCTGGACCCACGCGTGGCGATGCGGTTCCGGGTTCGGTTTGAGGCACAAGTCGTAAAGATGTAAAGAGGTAGGAGGTAAGAAAGCGTCCTCGAGGAAAACTACCGCGAAACAGAACGAGCAACCCGGAAGCCGAGGGTGCCGAGCCGGAAGTCCGAGGTGCCCCCGCCGCGGTTGGCAGAACGGAGGTCGCCTGGGAGGTCGA
>JANLPY010000802.1:0-3453 GCA_031367505.1 Hyphomicrobiaceae bacterium
TTCGGCGGGGCGGACAGGAAGGGTTTTCGCTCGACGGAGTTCAGGAGGTCGCGTTCGACACGCTAGCGCAGGTGCGCGAACAGGCGCGGCGTGCGTACATTGCCAGTGCCATCGGAGATGGCGGACCCGAAGGGGACGCACCGCCCCAGGAAGGACCGCCACCGCCGGATTCAGGTCCGTCGCTGCCCCGCGCGGATAGATGGATCGATGGCGGGAACGGGTGGAGCGAAAGTCTCGCTCGGGCCGTCGATCAACTGAGTCTCGAAACGAGCGGCCAAGCGAAACCTGCCGATCGAGTTGTTCTTCGTCAGGCACTTAACAATGCGCTGCGTGATGAGGTGCTGGAAGAAGCAGCAGTCTTGCTGTTGGCGAGTGCGGAGCAAACGCTGGATGTGAGGCTTGCAGAGTACGCGTCGGTGCCTGTCGCTCGGAGTCTGATTTATCTTGCCTCGTGTCTCGTCGGGGTCGATGACCTGCGCAATACAGCCCAACGGCTGCCGCTGGGTGGCCAAGCAATGCATCTGGTCCACATGATGTTCGATCACCCGTGGGCACCAGGCTTTGGGTACGGAGGCCAGGGTCGTGAGGGCTCAGACGCGATGCGCCTCCTGTGCGATGGCTTGCTCCCGGATTTCCATACGCGCAGAACGCTTAACCTGCCGCCGAGATGCCAGACTTGGATTGATGCGTTGGAGTACTTGTCTGCCGACCGCCAATACTTCATGCTCGGCCGCAACGGCGCCTGGCTACCGCTGGCGATCGCGGTCGCATGTATTTCAACCGCCCCGCGTATGCCTGTGGAGCCCTGGTTTGAGCCAGGCAGACACGGCAAAGGCGACCATCGCTCTTCGTGGTTGAGCCGGATTGCCGGCTTCATCGCTTCGATGCTTCCGGCGGGCGGGCTTCCCCTGGATGTGGAGTCATGGGTCAGAGACCGTTGTTGGTCCCACCGGCGAGGCCCCGTTCTGCGGGGTGTGAGCTAGTGTCTGAAGGTGTCGGACGGACCTGCCGCGGTCCCGTAGATGGGAGACGAGAATGGCCAGCTTCAAGAACGCAGTCGTTGCAGCCATAGGCGCTCGACAACCCGGTGCTGGTTCCGCTGAACAGAAGGCGGATAGAGCCGACGATGACGCTGACATTAGGCGAGTGAACCTCGCGATGCTCTGTGCCCTGGGGGTGAGCGGGCTCGTTCTGCTGGTTACCGGCTGGAAGGCGAACGCTATCGGGCCCATCCTGCTCTGGGGGATTGCGAGTGTGGCCGCTGGCGCGGCCGCTGGATTCCTGTTCGGAATTCCAAGGGTGGGTCGGCAAGATTCCATCGCCAAGCCGGCGCCGACAAACCCTGCGTCGACAGGGGCCTCCACCGTACGCGCCGATACGCCGGCTTCCGCCAGCAAGAGCGGCTCTGACTCCGCGCTCCGCCCAAACACGAATCTGGAGGAAGTCTCGGACTGGCTGACAAAAATCATCGTTGGCCTGGGTCTCGTGCATCTCAAGGACCTCCAAGGAATCGTTGCGAGTACGGCGGCGAATGCCGCAGCAGCCATTTCCACCAAGCCGGCGCCGTCTGACGTCTCGATCGCCACTGCACTGATAGTCGGATTTGCGATCGAGGGCTTCTTTGGCGGCTATATCTACACGCGTCTGTTCCTCCAGGGTGCATTTGCGCGGTCCGATAGCCAGTTGCTGGGCATCGCGAGATCCGACATCGAATCGGTGTTGGCTCGTGCTCCGGTCGAGCAACCTGCTACCGGTGACCAAGGGTCAATGCCATCGCCTGCCCAGGTCAAGGCTGCGACAGAAGTGGAACGCCTCGCCGCCAGCGATCCTCGTGCTGCTATCGAAAAGATGGAGGAACTTGCGCGAGAGTATGAGCAGGTGCGAAGCTCGCTGCCGTCCAGCGCGGACCGTACTCGCCGGATGGCAGATGTTGTCGGGCGCATGACGGTGATCGCTCTCGGCGCTGAGAGTCAATTGGCGCGATTTTCCGCGAGCCCCCGGCCAGGAGATCGGCTTGCTGCTGTAGTCATTCTGAAATTGCGATTTGACGGGACGTACAGCAAATGGCTTGCAGACCGATTGGTTGAGGATCCTCCCTTCATCGGATTCCAGGCTGCGAGCGCATTGCTGGCGGGCTCACGCCTTCTTGGAGGATCTCAGCTGGAAACGCTCAAGGCTGCTGTCGCTGGCGCGAGCAAGATCTTGCAGGAGAAGGGCTGGAACAACGATCCGAGCCGCGACAAACTGATCGCTCAAATCCTCGAAGGTGGTAGCGCATCAGTCCCTTCGACTGGCGGCGGGGCGCCGAAAACGTAGCGACAGTAGCCGCAACCAGGAAGGGTTCTTTCCACATGACACAGATAAGCGATAAGTACGCGCAACTGGGAGGCGCCGGCGGCTTTCTCGGTAGTCTCCTATCCGCCGAACAGGTAGCGGCCAACGGAGGCTTCAAGCAGGAGTTCCAGCACGGGTCGATCTATTGGCACCCGACTACAGGAGCGCACGAGGTGCATGGAGCGATTCGCGCGCGGTGGCTAGATCTGGGAGCGGAAGGCTCGGAGTTCGGTTTTCCAGTTTCGGATGAAACCGTTTCGCGAGACGGCGTTGGTCGATTCAGCGAATTTCAAGGGGCCACAGTTCTTTGGCATCCTGCGACGGGTGCCTTTGAAGTTCACGGCCTCATTCGTGCTCGCTGGCGCGATCTGGGGGCCGAGATATCCCCCCTCGGCTACCCGACAACCAATGAGACGATCGCACCGGATGGTTTCGGGCGCTACAACCACTTTGAGCATGGATCGATCTTCTGGACGCCGACCACGGGTGCACATGAAATCTGGGGTGCGGCGCGCGAACGGTGGGCCGAACTGCGATGGGAGCGAGGGCTGCTTGGATATCCCATCGCCGCACCATCGAGCGAGATTCGCAACCGAGTCCCATTTGACATCGCACTCTTTCAGGGTGGGAAGATCGAGGCCAACACTCAAACTTCTCAGGTCGCCGTCGAGAAGGCACCCAGCCTCGCTGCGCCGAACTACTCGATTCCTGTCGTCGCCTATCGCGTCTCTGACGACGACGGCAGTCGTCCGTGTTCCATATCTCCAGATGGAGTCCGCCAGTGGGTTGACGAGGCGAATCGCGTCTATGCTGCTGCGGGTATTCAGTTCACCTACGACGGTATGTTGACCGAGATGCGCGATACCGAGGTCAACAACTTGACTGGTGAGGGTGATTCGTGGTGGTCCTCGGCCAGGGACCGGCTAGACAGGATCGCGGCCGCCCGGCGGGGCGTCGTGATGGTCTTTCGCTTCGGGCCAGGTGCGAGTTCGATCGGCGGCGGCTTTTCATGGTGGACGTACGACTTTGTCGCCATGAGCTTCTTCGACCGAAACGCTTTGCAAGTACTGCCTCACGAACTTGGCCACCACTTCGGGTTGGCACACACGCACAGCCGCG
>JANLPY010000756.1:0-2728 GCA_031367505.1 Hyphomicrobiaceae bacterium
GTCTTGGTCGCCTCGTTTTTTGCGAGCGTTGCCGCATCCGCTACGCCGCCAAGTTTTCCGACCCTCACAGGTCGGGTTGTCGACCAAGCGAATGTCCTGACGCCACAGGCCACGACAGAACTCGACAAGAAGCTCCAGTCGCTTGAGGCCCAAACCTCACGGCAGCTGGTCGTTGTCACTGTGCCGTCGCTCCAGGGCCTTGAGATTGAAGATTACGGCTATGAGCTCGGCAGAGCTTGGGGCATTGGTGAAAAAAAGCGCGACACGGGCGTCTTGTTGATTGTGGCGCCAAATGAGCGGCGCGTTCGTATCGAGGTGGGCTACGGTCTGGAAGGCGTCCTCACTGACGCGCTTTCGAGCGTCATTCTTCAAGAGCAGGTTCTTCCCAAATTCCGCACGGGAGACATGGCGGGCGGCGTCCTGGCGGGCGCCGACGAGCTGATTTCCCAACTGTCCTTGCCCGACGACCAGGCGAAAGCCCGCGTCCAAACGGCGAAGCAGCAGCAATCAGCGCCTGACAACGCCGTGCCGCTTGGCTTGGTTGGCATGATTGTCCTTTGGGTAATTATCGGGCTCATCGGAACGATCGGCGGACGTAAGGGACACCGAGCGGATCTGTGGCTGTTGCCCTTCATGATGTTGGCCGGAGGCGGCTCTGGTCGCCGCGGCAGTGGCGGCATGGGCGGAGGCGGCTTCAGCGGAGGAGGCGGCTCATTTGGCGGCGGCGGCGCGTCGGGGAGATGGTGAGATGCTGTTGAGCCCCGACGAACACGAACGCATCCAACAAGCCGTTGCGGCGGCTGAACTCACGACGCGCGGCGAGATCGTGTGTGTCATTGCGGACGAGGCTTCGCCGTATCTTGAGGTTCCTCTTGCCTGGGCCGCTGCGGTGGCGATCGCCTTGCCACTCCTCCTTCTGGCGCTCAGCAATTTCTCTTCGCATCCCGACGTCATGGCTTGGGGATGGCGCGCGGCCCATGTTGGTGCGACCCACACAGACATAAACGCAGCCTTAGCGGCCTACGCGATGGCCCAGTCAGTTTTGTTCATTGCTGTCGCTTTGCTGGCCTCGATCCCCGTTGTCCGCCGGTTCCTGACGCCAGCATCTCTGAAGCGCGGACACGTTCATCGACGTGCTCTCGAACAGTTTGTCGCGAGAAACCTCCACAATACGCGCGAGCACACTGCCGTGCTGATCTATGCGTCGCTGGAGGAACGCTGCGCTGAGGTGCTCGCCGACACCGGGGTCGTTGCCAAAGTTCCCATCAATACGTGGGATGAAATCATCGCGAAGTTGGTCGGCCGCATCAAAGCAGGCGCACCCGGCGACGGCTTCGTGGAAGCGGTGGAGCATTGTGGGCAAATCCTCGCGACGCATTTTCCGGCGCACGGGCGCAATCTCAACCAGCTTCCCAACGCAATCGGTGATGCGCCCTAGGCGGAATTTTTCCCTGTTGACCTCGATCAATGCATTCACACAGATCAATAATTAGAACCCGCTAATATGTCGTGAAGTCGATTATAGCAAAACTAGTAGCATAGATCCCGGATGAGCGCTGTTGATGGAGATTAGAGGCTATGGCGAACCGAATTGATCCTCAACCGATTTTGGGCGTGAACGCCCCATCGGCCGACATGCACGGCGTTGCATTTGATGCTGGTCTGCGCTCCTATATGCTGTCCGTTTACAACTACATGGCGTCGGGCGTGCTGCTCACGGGAGTAGTCGCTCTGCTGTTCGCACAGTCAGGTGCTGCCGCCCAGATCCTCGGAGGGCCCGGTATTCTGAAGTACGTCATCATGCTGGCGCCGCTGGCGTTCGTCATGGTGCTGAGCTTCGGCATCAATCGATTATCGACATTGACCGCCCAGTTGTTGTTCTGGGCGTTCGCTGCGGTTATGGGCCTGTCGCTTGCCTCAATTTTTCTGGCTTACACCGGCTCATCGATCGCCACGACGTTCTTCGCAACTGCTGCAGCGTTCGCGGGGCTCAGCCTTTGGGGCTACACGACGAAGCGCGATCTCTCAGCATTTGGGACATTCCTGATCATGGGTGTCGTGGGTCTGCTGGTGGCTTCACTCATCAACATGTTCGTGCGCTCGACTGGTCTGCAATTGATCATAAGCTTCGTCGGCGTGCTGCTGTTCGCGGGACTAACCGCCTACGACACGCAGAGGATCAAATCGATGTATGCCCAGATCGCTGGCAGCGACATGATGGCCAAGACGGTCATCATGGGTGCCCTCAGCCTTTATCTCGATTTCATAAATATGTTCATGTTTCTGCTGCGCTTCATGGGCGACCGACGCTGACCCGCCAAATGCGGTCGGCATGCAGATCGCGGACATCCAATCCTGCGCATGACTGGCGATTTGTCGAACCAAGAGGAAGGACCGAGTCATGGGCACGATAGGATATCTTCTATTTTGGGCTGTATTGTTCTTTGTAATGATGCGGTTCGGCTGCGGCGCCCATGTGATGGGCCATCACCATCAGGGTCATCGCGATGCGCCACCCGGCGGCCCTCCAAACGGTGCCGGACCGTGGTCCACGCCCTCCGAAGCCAGGGATCCGGTGTGCGGAAAAACCGTACCGACTGCCGACGCCAAGTCGAGCTTCTGGGATGGACACGCCTATTATTTCTGTTCGCAGGACTGTCGCGAAAAGTTCGAGGCGGCGCAGCAAACCTATCTGGGCACCGTGCCCGCCGCACACCAAGGAGCAGTA
>JANLPY010000095.1:0-1844 GCA_031367505.1 Hyphomicrobiaceae bacterium
GGGCTGCCATTGCGCATGGGCCGGAGTCGCGGCAAGCCAAAGCGAAATCAGGAGCAATACACTACGCGTTTCGACCCCGGGCAGCGCCGTCATAGGAATGTTCTCCTCAATTTGCCGCGCGGCCGGGTCTTTTTGAGGGCCGCGCGTAGGCAGTGTCTCGCCGGATGCACCACAAGTCTACAGCAAGCGACCAGCCACGGCCGCAAGCATTTCGAAGAAGGGCCTTGACCGGCCAGGTGTGCGGTGATTCGATGCCGGCCGTTGTTCGTCTCCAGGGCCATGGCCGTGCCGACCCGGGCCCCACGCCGCAACAATCCTGTGATGAGGAGAGCCGCCCGTGTTTCTCACATGGCTGTCGCGTTTCCGCTCTCGGCGCCCGCAGTGGTCAGCGCCCAGACGCCTCACCGTCGCCGTGCTCGCCTGCTGCCTACTTTTTGCGGTCGAAGCCGGGGCGCAATCCAACGTGACGGGGAGATGGGCCCCGATTGGCAATTCTTGGCATCAGATGCAAATTCATGTAGCCCTCTTGCGAGGAGACACGAACTATCACAGCAAGATTGTTTCCTGGTGGTACGGAGGAGAGTGGTGGACTGGGGACCCATCGAATCCTCCTAACGTTCAGAGGGGGAGCTTCTGGGGTTGGAATCCCAATAGCAACCCGAGCAACAACGATTGCTCAAGTTATCCTCTGTCGGAATTCACTCCGTTGCATCTCGATTCGCCCGGCTTCAACTTCTTCTGTGGCGGGCACTCGATGCTGACGAGCGGAGACCTGCTCGTTACAGGGGGGCATGACAATGCCAATGACGTCGGGCTCCGGTCGAGTTTCATTTTCCGACGCAATGCACCGAGCGGGCAGCAGTGGAGCCAGCAGGGCACCCTCGCCGCCGGGCGATGGTACCCAACCAATAGAACTCTCGCCGACGGCAAGGTTATCACCTTCTCGGGCACACGGTTTGAGCAGCGCATGGTGGTATTCGGCGGTACAGCCGCACCCCAGAATCCGAGTTCGCCCGCGACCGACGATATCAATCGGCTCGGGCTCAATGTCCTCGGGCAATGGGATCCCGCCGTCACGCGTCCTTGGCAGGCAACGAACTGGCCCGATCCCAGAGAAGGCCACACGGCGGTGTTGTACTCGCCCACCAGCGACATGATCGTCTTCGGCGGACGCGAAGGCGGCACCACTAACCTGGCGCCTCCTGCGACCTGGCTCCTCAGCGTGAACGAACTTGCCGACCAATACAATTATTCATGGACCCAGCCGACGATTACGGGTGGCCCGCCCCTAGCCCGCACACGTCACACCGCCATCATGCGCCGCATCTCTGGCAGCGACGTTCGAATGATCATCTACGGTGGCCTTGACGGGAATTCGCAGCCTTTGAATGATGCATGGGAGCTTTCCCGCGACCCGCAAGGATCCTGGCATTGGAACCAGTTAGTTACGACTGGCACCTCGCCTAGCTTCCGATACGGCCACGCAGCCGTCTATGACGCGCTCAACGATCGGATGGTGGTCTTTGGTGGCCGGACGACGGGGGGTACGCTTGCGGACAATGATGTTTATGTACTGTCATGCCCAACTAATACTTGGAGTAAGCTCACGCTGGCGACCAAACCCGAGGCCCGGGAAGGACACAGCTGGTTCATCGATCCGAATCTTAGGGCGGGAAGCCCGTTTGTTGACCCCGACACACAAGACCAGCGCATTATCTGGAGGATTTAGATATAAGCCGACGATGTCGCGTACTTTTGCGACGAAAAAAGGGATCGGTCGATAGTGTGAAGGTGCGAGTTCGGTGAGGCTGGATGCCAAACAGCGTGAAGTAGCGATGGACCGT
>JANLPY010000779.1:0-1798 GCA_031367505.1 Hyphomicrobiaceae bacterium
CGACCTTCGACTTCAGGTCAGCGCCATCACTATCGGCACTGGCGGCATCATTATCGTTCCCCAGGAAACGACACCGAGCGGGACCAGCATTCTCACGAATGCCGGTCCACTGGAAGTCGTCAATTTCGTTCTGAGCGGTGAGAAGCATCTTCCGAGCGCCGAGTATGAATTTCTGTTCAACGATCTCAAGCCCCTTCTCGGTACGCGCGATCTCGCAGAGTTGACGGAAGACAGCACTCGCCGTGATGTCAGTGTGCTGGCCAGTCAAAGCGGCTATGCGACCGACCAGGTGGCGGCGCTCGTGCTTGCGCACAAACTCGCGAAGGGCACGGGGACGCCTCCGCCTGTTTTCTATGGGATGCTCCGTCAGGGGATGCCCGTGGATGCCGCCGCCCTCCATGCGGTGCATCCAGATGAGCGAGTGAAGGCGTTGAAGACCTCGGTCGAGCAAGGCCTGGTCCCCAAGGAAATCGCCGGCAAGAAGATTGAAGACTATCTCGCCGAGTTGACGCCGGCGCCTACCAGAGAGTTACAAGGACTGCTGGGCCGCGTCTTCAATACGAATGAGCTCAACACCTTCGTCGGCCAGTATCTCAAGAACAGTCAGGACCCCGAAGCCTTTTGGCGGCAGGTTGTCGCAGATCCAGCCTGGGCCGCGCGGGCAGCGGATCTCAAGTTCACGGTTCAACTGGGTGCGCTGACCAATAACCATGTGCCGCTGGTCACCGCGCTCAAGGCCTTGCCCGATGTGCGGCAGCCGTCGGATCTGGCTCGGCTGACTGAAGACAAATGGAAATCGCTCGTTCAGACCCAAGGCGTGAGCATGCCGGTTGAGACGCCGGGGGCAACCTCCGAGGAACAGACGGGGAATTATGTCCAGCAGATTCTGGCGCAAGTCGAAGCGGCGTTCCCCACACAGTTCTTCGCCGAACGGCTGAGCACCTCGCCCGTCTCGACCTTTCTCAAGGCCCAGCCCACGTACGATCTTCGCACCACCTATCCCGAGCAGTTCTTCAAGCAGAATCCGGCTGTCGCTCAACCGCTGCAGCAAAGTGATCGACAGCAACTACGGACTTACCAGCGCATCCATCGACTGACGGGGAGTACGACGGAGACGCTTGCGCTCGCAGCCAAAGGGGTGCACTCTGCGCAACAGATCGTGCAGATGGATCGGACGCGGTTCGCTGAGCAGCACAAGGAGATTTTCTCCGTCGAGCGCGCCAATGCCATTTACAATCGCGCACAGCGAACTCACGCGGCTGCGCTAGCGCTATTTGCCGAGCACGCGGCTGCTCTGAATCGCACCGGACTGCAGGCCCTCCCGAAGCTCGATAGCGAACATCAAGCGGCGTTGGCGGCCACCTCCATCCCGGATTGGCAGACGCTGTTCGGTACCTTCGATCTCTGTGCCTGTCAAGAGTGCGCCTCAGTCCACGGGCCGGCGGCCTACTTCGTCGATATCCTGCATTTCCTTGACGAACGGAATGCCTTGGACCCACTGTTCGCTCGGCGCCCCGATTTGGGTGACATCGAACTGAGCTGCGAAAACACCAACACGCCGTTGCCGCTGATTGATCTGGTCAATGAAGTCATGGAGAATGCGGTGGCGGTGCCACCGCCGTTCGCACCTCTGACGCTCGCTCCGGTGCTCGAATCCGATCTCGCTCAGACGGTTGCGACACCGGCGTTGACCGCCGTCTTCAATCCTCCCCTTCAAATCGGTGCTCGTGTCGAGACGCTCGAGGCCGGGAAACGGTGGCGCATTTGGGATGAATTCTTTGCCTACAGTGTGATGAAG
>JANLPY010000010.1:0-2003 GCA_031367505.1 Hyphomicrobiaceae bacterium
CCTGACTGCGGTCTTGGTCGGATGCTTACGTCGAACGAGAACCCAAATGCGCGCCATGAAACAGAACGCCCGGCACGACGTGGACAGCGGCCGGAAGGCGGGCGTCACGACCGATGAGCGCGAGCGCCCGAAGGCGCTCGAACGTGAGAACCGAGCTGTAACGTAAAGCGTCGGCGACGCGTAGAGACCATGCGCGGTAACGCTGCAATGCCAGCCTTTGCGCACGACTTCAGCTCGCAATTTCATTCGCAGCGATAACAGTGGGAAATAGAATCTTGTGATTCTGACGCCCGTTGCCGGAATCCTTATGCTCGTCAGATTTCGAGGCAAATTCGATCGTGGTCTCAACCGCGGAGCGAAAATTGTCGGCCGACTTGGTGATACCGGATATTTTCGAATCGTCGGTGCGATCTGCATCCCCCCAGAAGCCGAAGATTGAAACGGTTGGGTCGAACCGATGAATGTGCCGAGCGATGTAACGAATTTGCGCATGCGCTGATGAGGCGCTGGTGGACGATATCCAGACCAATCGAATGTCTCTCAAATCCAAGCGGGCCAGATCAGAGAGGCGACTGATGGCGGCAACGCGCGCTTTGACGCCATGACGCCGCAGAAGGTCTGCCAAGAGATCAGCGGCGGCGACGTCGATGGGGAGTTTCGCGCCGAGGCATAGGACAGACGGTGTCTCGGAGGCACAAGCTCGTCGGAGCAAGTCGGGAGCGGTGGCGCGAGGCTCGGTATGCCTCGATATCTTTAGATTTGGCAGTGCCATCAAACGGCTGGTCACTCAGGTCGTCCAGCAACATGGTGACGCCTTCGCGCAGCTCGATCATTTTTGGCTCGTCGAGTGCGCCGCGTTCCGCGTCGACGGCGGCAAGCCTTAATCCGGGCAATGCAACGTCTCCGTAGTAGTCGAGTAAGGATGCCGACTTTAGATGCTTCTCCGCATGCTCTGCCGCTTCGGCAGATGATCCGGTCAACAAGCGCTGGTAGAAGATCTCTGCCGGTGAAAGCGCCGGCTCGTCGCCGAGAATAACTTCAAGGAAGGACAGTCCCTCGATGTGGCGGCCTAGTACTACGAGGCACATTGTAACGGGTGTTGCGATCAGCAGGCCAATGGGTCCCCACAAAGTGGTCCACAGGACTGCCGAGACAACAATCGCCAATGGCGAGAGCCCGGTCGATTGCCCTTGGACCCATGGCTCAAAGAACTGGCCGACCAGAGGTTCGACGATTGCGAACAGGGCGATGGTGGCAATGGCCATCGACCAGCTCTGATCGACGGAAGCTGCCAAAAGAATGGGAAATACGGCCGAGAAGATTGAACCGACGTATGGAACGTAGCGCATCAAGCCTGCAAAGACGCCCCAGAGGACGGGACTTGGTACACCAATGATCCAGAGGCCGATCGCTATGATCACGCCAAAGCTGGCGTTGAGGGCGGTTTGAACCAGAAAGAGCCGGCTCAGTCGGGAAGCCGCGTCGTCCAACGCGGCGGTCGTCACCTGAATGTCACGGGTGCCAGCCAGGCGGATAACGCGATCCCGGAAGTCGGCCTTCTGCAACAGAATGAAGATGACCATTATCAGCACAATCGCCGTCGTGGTCAGCGGCGTCATCAGAGCGGTGAGGATCCTCTGATAAATTTCGAGCGGTCTATCCGGAGGTTGGCGGATTTCCACTGGGCTTGGACGCTGCGATGTCGCCGTGTTGCTGTCGGGCTGGGCGGGTGATGGTTGATCCAACTCCTGGCTCAGGCCCTTCAAAGCGGAGGTCGCCTCACGGCTGTCCGGTTCAGTTCTGATGGACAAAGGGCACGGTGTTGATTCTTCTGTGATTCGAGAGCTTGGCGGCTTCATCGAGCACGAAAAGGACCAACACTATGCGCCATCACAATACTCTGTTGCACGATGTTTTGAAGCTGGTTCCTTGGAAGTCGTTTGATCGGAGCGTGGAGAAGCATGAGGCCGACCGGAACGTGCGGACGCTCTCGACCAAAAGCC
>JANLPY010000020.1:0-9680 GCA_031367505.1 Hyphomicrobiaceae bacterium
GTGGTCGCCACGATGTTCCCAATCGAGCGGTTGGCGGCGTTCACGTCGCTGATCACCCTCGTGATCTTTAGTTTCGTAAACTTATCTCTCTTAGCGATCAAATGGCGCAATGAACCGGCTCACGCTGGCGTGTTTGTCGTGTCGCTGTGGATACCGGCGGCCGGGGCGTTAACTTGCATGTCTCTCTTTCTGATCGGGGCGACGCGGTGAGCGCGGCTGGCATTTGTTGCAAGTCAATGTCGGCCGTTTCAAGTGTGGCCATCATGCGGGGATGGATCGCCAGCATTGAACCCGGAGCGCATCATGGCCTATCGCACAATTCTCCTACATCTGAATGACGAGCGGCGGATGATGCGTTTGCTTGGCCCGGCCATCGCATTGGCCGAGCGTTGGAATGCACACGTGATTGCGGCGTCGGCCCTGCCGCCACTCTATGTCCTACCAGCCGGCGCACCTGGATTTGGTGATCCGATCGTCATCGACGAGCACCGTAAGGCCTATCAAAAGGAAGCAATCCGCATCGAAAGAGGGCTTCGTGAAACGAGTGCCGGACGCGCGGTGGTCACCCAGTGGCGTCTCGAGGATGCGAAAGACAGTTCGGTTGCAGCGTGCATCGGTGGCCTCGCGCGTAGTTGTGATTTGATCATCGCCAGCCAAACGGATGACGATTGGCTCGACTCACATTTCCACGACGTTGCTGAGCGCCTGATCACTGAGAACGGGCGCCCGGTACTTGTCATTCCCAACACCGGGCGCGTCGACAAAATCGGAACCCGGGTTCTGCTGGCCTGGAATTCGACACGAGAGTCGGCACGAGCGGCATTCGATGCACTGCCGTTTCTGAAGTTGGCCGAGCAGGTGATCGTCGTCAGTGTCAATCCCGGCCGGGACCACGACACAGCCGACGCCGGCATCGTGCCAACCGCCGATATTTGCGCAACCCTTGCGCGTCATGGCGTCAAATGCACGGCGCTCGGCAGTGAGGAAAAATTGTCGGATGCCGGCCAGACATTGTTGGCAATTGCAATCGATCGCAATTGCGATCTGCTCGTCATGGGATGCTACGGCCACTCGCGGCTACGAGAATTCATCCTCGGCGGCGCGACCCGCACGGTGCTCAAGTCGATGCAGATTCCAGTCCTGATGTCCCACTAGACTGAGCGGAGCCAGCACATGACCTACAAGACAATTGTCGTTCACCTGCATGATACGTCACGCCTCGAACATTTACTGGAGCCAGCCGTCGAACTCGCGGCAAGATTTGGCGCTCATCTGATTGGTTTGCATGCTTCGCCCGCCATGATCTACGCGCCGCCGTTGCCGGGAGCGGGCCGGGTCGTCAGCCGTGTTCAGGAGTACGAGCGCCGGCTCACCGAGCAGGTCACGACAACTTTTGCGACCTTGACGCAGGGGCGGCAATTCGTTGCCGAGTTGCGGCTGCTGCGACCCCAACACGCGGATGATCTGGGTGCATTGGTCGTACAGCATAGCCGCAGCTGCGACCTCATCGTTGCGAGCCAACGGGAAGGGCTTTGGGAGATGTCGAGGATACTCGACTTTCCCGAGCGCTTGGTGATGGAGAGTGGGCGTCCGGTTCTTGCGGTGCCGCTCGCCGGCCAGCGTAGCAATTTCGGGCAGCACATTATGATCGCGTGGAACGGCAAGCGTGAAGCGGCGCGGGCCACATTCGATGCGCTCCCTTTGCTGAAGGCGGCAAAGCGCGTGACGGTCCTCGCAATCGAGCAGACGGACGGCGATGGAACTGCATCGCCGTTACCCGATACTTCGATTGCAGCGGCGTTGGCGCGGCACGGTATCAACGTCACGATCAAGACGGCGAGTGCGGACAAGGCGTCTGTTGGAGAGGCGATTGCCAAGGCAGTTGCATCCGAGCGAGCCGACTTGCTGGTGATGGGGGCCTATGGACACGCCCGCCTGCGCGAGTTCGTGTTCGGCGGGGCCACGCGCCACCTTATGCATAACATGCCCGTTCCCGTTCTCCTGGCACACTAACGAACGTTCCCGCCATGAATGGCAAGTAGCTCACCATCGAAGCCGATTTGCATGGCGTCGACGAGAACGACGTCATGGTAACGCTCACGAGCGGTTTACTGACGATCAAGGGCGAGCACTACGGCTGCCCGAAACGATCGAGTTGATGCCGGACACTTGTCGTCATAGCGGTAACCGGGTTGGTTAAAGCCGCCCGCGGCACTATGCTCAAGGGCTTTGATTGATTCCGGCGTATCATCCAACTTCACTGGCTGCTTGATGCTAACGTCATGCGTGATTTGACACCTGCAAATCCGGCATGTGATGGCCAACATGATGACAGCATTCGACACGGCGTTGGATTGGATCGGCCGTAAGCTCGGCCATAGACTGCAGCGTGAAGAGCGGGGGCTGGAACCGTTTGTCCCGTCCGACGCAGAGGCGCTACGACGCACGTTGCGGCCCGGCGATGTGCTGTTGGTCGCCGGTGGCAACAAGCTTTCCACAGCCATTAAGTACCTGACGCAATCAACCTGGTCGCATGCCGCGCTCTATGTCGGCGATATGCTGGACGCCAGCGATCAAAGCGGCGAGCGCCTGGCTCTGATCGAAGTTGTTCTCGGCGAAGGTTGCATATCGGCGCCTCTGTCCAAGTATGAGCGCTACCATACGCGGATTTGCCGTCCTATCGGGTTGACGGATGCCGACCGCGAGGAGGTAATACAGTTCATGATCTCACGGCTTGGCGCCCAGTACGACATGCGCAATGTTGTCGATCTTGCCCGTTATCTTTTGCCGGCACCGCCCGTGCCAACACGTTGGCGCCGGCGCATGATCGCGCTCGGCTCGGGCGAGCCCACGCGGTCGATCTGCTCGACCTTGATCGCGGAGGCTTTCGGACGCGTACGTTATCCGATCCTGCCGAACGTCGAGCGCGTCACTGCCGAGCAACGCGGCATCAGCCGCTTCCGCCGTCAGGAGATCCTGCACATTCGACACCATAGTCTATACGCACCGGCGGACTTTGATCTGTCGCCATATTTCAAGATTGTCAAACCGACCATCGAGGAGGGGTTCAACTACAAAGGACTGACGTGGGCGCCGGAAAGTGCATCAGGGAATACTACGTAAGGCGCCGCTGAGATTTCGGCAAATACCTTCAAAAATAAAGTCAGTGCCGTCAAACGTACCGTCACAGTTCGACGCAGCCTGCGTTCATGCTTCAGGTGGCAGCCATGGATTGAGCAAAACAACGCCCATGGGTTCGAAATCGGCAGTGTTGCGCGTGACCACGGTCAACCCATGCACCAGCGCCGTCGCAGCAATCAGCGCGTCGCGTTCTGGGCGCGGATCGGGCACGTGAAGCTTAGCGCACGCGCGCGCGATGTCAGTATCAATATCGAGAATGCGCCCGTCGAATTGAGCGACGACCTGCTGCAGCCAATGACGCAACCGATCGCCTTGCGGTTTGTCACGTCGCTCAATTCTTAAAACGCCGATCTCGAGTTCCATGAGAGTCATGGTCGAGAGATGAAACAAGTCAGGCGAATGCCCGCTTGCCCACGATCGAACGGTAGGCTCTGCCCGCGTGGTCTTCCTAAGCTCCGAAACGACATTGGTATCCAACAAAAACATTAGTCGAAGTCCACGGGCTTCGCGATTGGACCTTCGAGCCGCGGGGGCTCGAATTCAATATCTTCTCCTCCCGGCATTGCCAACGCATCCGCTAGGCTGAGGCCCTTACCGATGAGTTTTTGGTAGTTCTCGAAGCTCATCAGAACATGTGCCGGCTTGCCACGGTCTGTGATGATAACAGGCCCTTTTTCCGCTGACTTCTTAGCGCCGCCGGCGTCCTGATTGAATTCCCGGCTGGAGATAGTCGTGATGGTCATGAGTGAACTCCTCACGCCCTCATCTGCCTCAAATATCAGAACGAGTCAACAAAATGTAGCAACGTTGCTACAATTATTCCCACTCGATTGTTCCGGGGGGCTTGGATGTGATGTCGTAGACCACCCGGTTAATGCCTTTGACCTCGTTGATGATGCGGGTCGCGGCACGGCCCAGGAACCCGTGATCGAACGGAAAGTAGTCGGCGGTCATGCCATCGGTGGAGGTGACGGCGCGTAGTGCGCAGACGTTGTCATAGGTACGGCCGTCGCCCATTACGCCGACCGTGCGCACGGGTAACAGCACCGCGAACGCCTGCCAAATGGTGTCGTAGAGGCCAGCCTTGCGGATCTCGTCGAGATAGATCGCATCGGCCTTACGCAGCGTGTCGAGTTTCTCTTGCGTGATCGCACCCGGGATGCGGATCGCGAGACCAGGGCCGGGGAATGGGTGCCTTCCGACAAAGTGCTCGGGAAGTCCCAGTTCGCGGCCGAGCGCGCGCACTTCATCCTTGAACAACTCGCGCAGCGGTTCGACGAGCTTCATGCGCATGGCAGCCGGCAGGCCGCCAACGTTGTGGTGCGATTTGATCGTAACCGAGGGGCCGCCGGTGAACGACACGCTCTCGATCACATCCGGATATAGTGTGCCCTGGGCCAGGAACTCGACATCGCCGAGCTTGTGGGATTCACGCTCGAACACATCAATGAAGAGGCCGCCGATGATCTTGCGCTTCGCTTCCGGATCGGACACGCCGTCGAGTGCCTCAATGAATAGTTGCCCGGCATCGACGTGCACCAACGGAATGTTGAAACTGTCCCGGAACAGGCGGACCACCTCGGTCGCTTCGTCCAGCCGGAGCAATCCGTGATCAACGAAGATGCAGGTGAGTTGGTCGCCGACCGCTTCGTGGATCAGCTTGGCGGCGACCGCGCTGTCGACGCCGCCCGATAATCCGCAGATCACTTTGCCTTTGCCAACGCGTTCGCGGATACGGGCGATTTCAGCGGAGCGAAAGTGCTGCATTGTCCAGTCGCCGGGGATGCCAGCGATCTTGCGCACAAAGTTGCCAAGCAGTGCCGCTCCACGTGGCGAGTGCACCACTTCGGGGTGGAACAGCACGCCGTAGTGTCGTGCTTCGTCGTTGGCGATTACGGCGTAAGGTGCGTTATCGGAGACCGCGACCGCGCGAAACCCTTCCGGCAGTTGTGTGATCTTGTCGCCGTGGCTCATCCAAACGTGGTCACGCGTGCCTTTTGGCCAGAAGCCTTCGAACAACGGGCAATCGTCGATGACTTCGATGTCTGCACGTCCGAATTCCGCCGCATGGCCGCCTTCGACTTTGCCGCCGAGTTGGACCACCATCGTCTGGTTGCCGTAGCAGATACCCAAGATCGGCAATCCGGACGAGAAGATAGCTTGCGGTGCGGTCGGCGCCTTGTCCCAGTAGACGCTGCTCGGGCCGCCCGACAGGATGATGGCTTTCGGCGCTAGGCGCTCCAGCGCTTCGTCGGCCTTGTTGAAGGGCACGATTTCAGAATGGACGCCCTGCTCGCGCACGCGGCGTGCGATCAGCTGTGTGACCTGGCTGCCGAAGTCGATGATAAGTACGGTGTCTGTCATACCGCTACGCGATACGCGATCAGGGCAGCCCTTACAACCCCGCTCGCCGCCTAGACGTTGAGCAATCCACGGAAGATCGTGGGCAATTTAAAGCCAGTCGGCGATCCGCTCCTGAGCCAGCAGTTCCTCGAATGTCGGACGCGGCCGCACCACGGCGAACCGGTCGCCCTTGACCAGAACCTCCGGCACCAAGAGGCGGGTATTGTAAGTCGACGACATCGTGGCGCCATACGCACCGGCGGTCATGAAAGCGAGGAGATCGCCCGGTTTGGTTTCGGGTAGCGGTCGCGCACTGGCGAACTGATCGCTCGTTTCGCAGATCGGACCGGCCACGTCGTAAGGCACAATCTTCGCTTCAGGCGCCGGCTCGGTGACCGGCCAGATGTCGTGGAACGCGTCGTACATCGCCGGCCGGATGAGGTCATTCATTGCGGCATCGACCACAATGAACGTCTTTTGCGGGCGTGGATTGAGGCGCAGCGCGCGCGTGACAAGCACTCCCGCATTACCGACGATCAAGCGGCCAGGCTCGAAGCCAAGCTCGACGTCGTGCGAGCCCAGGCGCTTCTGTATCATCGCAGCGTAGGCCTGAATCAAATCGGGGCCATGACCGACTGCTTCGCCCATTTCGTAGGGGATGCCCAGGCCACCGCCGAGATCGAGCCGTTCGACCCGGTGGCCACGGCCTCGCAACGTCACTACCAACGCGCCCATGCGCGCGAAAGCCGCTTCGAGGTCGTCCAACTCGCGGATCTGGCTGCCGATATGGACGGCCAAGCCCAGCATGCGGACGCCGGGCATGTTGGCGGCGGTATCATAAAGCCGCTCGGCCTCTTCGATGCCGACGCCGAATTTGTTTTCCGCCGAACCTGTCGTGATCTTGGCGTGGCCGCCGGCGCCGACATCCGGATTGATGCGGAACACCGCAGCCTGCCGCTTGTTCTTGGCGGCGGCGATCCGCGACAACGCGTGCAGCTCGCCCTCGGTCTCGATGTTGATCTGGAAGATCCCGGCATCGACAGCAAATGCCAACTCCTGGTCCGACTTGCCGACGCCCGAGAATACGATCTTGCCGGGCGGAATGCCTGCCGCCAGCGCGCGCCGGATCTCGCCTTCCGACACCGTATCGGCGCCCGCTCCCAGTTTGGCGAGGGTCTTGAGGACCGCAAGATTGCTATTCGCCTTCATGGCGTAGAACACGTGTGCCTTGGGCCCCAAGGCCTTGGCAAACAGCTCATAGTGCCGCTCGATCGTCGCCGTCGAATAGACGTACACCGGCGTGCCAACTTCGGCGGCGATTGCGGCTAGGCTCACGTCTTCGGCGTGAAGCACACCGTGGCGATAGTTGAAATGGTGCATGGAAGGCTTGGCCTTTGGCGCGGGATCAGGAGCACTATGCTCGTCCTAGCGCAAAAGCCCATCGAGAATGAAGCCCTTGTGCGGTTTTGGAGCCGCATCTTCCGATTTTCCTTGCCCGGAGGTCGCAGATGCCGATGTCTGGTTCTGCGCCTTGGCTTCCGGCGGCGTTTCAAGGGGACCTTTCACGCCACAACCAGCTAGCAACAATGAAGTTGCAGCGATTGCTACGCTGATTTTAGCGGCATATCCCATGAAACGTGGTTCCGGCCTCATTAATTTCCCGTCAGCGAGACTTAGACCGGTTAGCCGGCCTTCTCCAACTGCTTAATCCACCGGTTAGCCATTTCTGTGACGTTCTGTGGCGCAGTTCCACCATAACTCACCCGGCTTTTCACTGAATTCTCTGGTGTGAGCACATCGAAGATCGCGGCTGAGATACGTGGTTCGACCGTCTGCATCTCGGCGAGGGTAAGTCCATCGAGTTCCACGCCTTTCTGCTCGGCAGCCGACACGATGCGGCCGGTGATGTGATGCGAATCGCGGAACGGAATGCCCAGGATCCGCACCAGCCAGTCGGCGAGATCGGTTGCCGTTGAAAAGCCACGCCCGGCGGCGGCTTTCATCACGTCGGCGCGCGGCTCGAGGTCGTCGATCATGCCGGTCATGGCGTCGAGCGACAATCCGAGCGCGTCGAACGCATCGAAGGTGACTTCCTTATCCTCCTGCATGTCCTTGCCGTAGGTCAGCGGCAACCCCTTCATCACCAGCAGCAGGCTTTGAAACGCGCCGGCGATCCGCCCGATCTTGCCCTTGACCAGCTCGGCGGCATCCGGTTTGCGCTTCTGCGGCATGATCGACGACCCGGTTGTGAACCGGTCCGACATCTTGATGAAACCGAACTGCGGTGTCATCCAAATGATGATTTCCTCGGCCAGCCGCGTCAGATGCATCGAGCAAATCGAGGCGGCGGCCAGTGCTTCCAGCGCGAAATCCCGGTCGGCGACGGCATCGAGCGAGTTGGCGGCCGGCCGGTCGAAATCGAGCGCTTTCGCGGTCATGTGACGGTCGATCGGGAACGACGTGCCGGCAAGTGCTGCCGCACCAAGCGGGCACTCGTTGAGGCGGGCACGGGCATCGGCGAAGCGACTGCGATCGCGTCCGATCATTTCGACATAGGCCATCAGATGATGCCCGAACGTCACCGGTTGCGCCGGCTGCAGGTGAGTGAACCCTGGCATCACCGTGCCCGCATGCGTCAGTGCCTTGGTCGCCAGCGCTCGCATCAGCCGGATTAGTGCGTGGTCCAACCCGTCGATCCGGTCGCGCACGTACAACTTGAAGTCGAGCGCCACCTGATCGTTGCGTGAGCGTGCGGTGTGCAATCGTCCAGCCGACGTGCCGATGATCTCGCGCAGGCGGCTTTCGACGTTCATGTGCACGTCCTCGAGTTCGCGCGACCATTTCATCTGGCCACCGTCGATTTCGGCCATCACTTTATCGAGACCGGCGATGATGCTTTCGGCGTCTTCCTGGGTGATGATGCCTTGCGCGGCGAGCATCGCTGCGTGCGCCTTCGATCCCCGAATATCTTGTGGCGCCAAGACCTTATCGAAGCCGATCGAGGCGTTGATCTCCTGCATGATGTCGGCATTGGATACCGCAAACCGGCCTCCCCACATCTTGTTGGCTTGATTGTCGGTCATGGTACTCTCCGGGGCGTATGCGTCGGCGCGGTGGAAGACTTAAGGGAATCGAATAGCGATGTCGAAGCGGTGGTGGACGGTAGCACTCGTGTTGGCGGCAACTGTGCCGGCGATTGCGGGCTTTGGCGCGGTATACGTCATTGCGCGCGGGGCTGACAACGATGCCGTTGACGAGCGCACTCTGATGGCGCAGGCAACGCCACCGCCACCGGCATCGGCGTCGGCCGCGAACCCGCTGTCGCAAGGCGACATGATCAAATTCGTATTCAAGCGCGAGCCCGAGGCGCTGGCCGATATTGCGTTCGTCGATGGGACGGGGGCTGCGAAAACCTTGGCCGGCTTCAAGGGGCGCGTCGTGCTGTTGAACGTCTGGGCGACGTGGTGCGTGCCGTGCCGCAAGGAGATGCCGGCGCTCGATCGTCTGCAGAAGGAACTCGGCTCGGATAAGTTCGAAGTGGTGGCGCTGAGCGTCGATCGCGGCGGGGTGGACGCGTCGCGCAAGTTTCTCGACACAATCAACATTTCGAACCTGAAACTTTATGTCGATCCGACCGCCAAAATGAGCTCGCCGCTCAAGATCATCGGCATGCCGACGACGTTGTTGATAAATGCCGAAGGCCGCGAGGTCGGCCGTTTGATCGGCGAGGCGGTTTGGGACTCGGACGACGCCAAGAAACTGATCCGGGCAGTCGCGGGATAGTCAGTTATTAACCGATCGCAAAAAGGATGAGACCGATGCAAGACGAAAAGTTCAACATGTCGATGCGCAAGTTCCTGAAGCAGGTCGGCGTAACATCGCAACAAGAGATCGAACGCATCGTGCGCGAACAATCGTTGAGCGGCGGCGGCAAGCTCAAAGTTAAAATGGTGCTGACGGCGGAAGGCACCAAACTCAATCACGTCGTCGATGGAGAAATTGAGCTGGGGTAGTGGGGGGTGGAATTTTACTATTTCGGACGCGGCTCGTTCGGCCAAGACGTCAGGTCTCGCACGAGCTTACCCGGACGAGTCAATTGTTTTGTTCAATCGCTCGCCAAACCCTGTCGCGGCCGTGCGCAATACACGCACGAATACTCCCCCTTCTCGTCCTGGCCGCGGAGGCGGCCATCCACG
>JANLPY010000031.1:0-3619 GCA_031367505.1 Hyphomicrobiaceae bacterium
CACGTCCACCTTCATCTGCGCCAGTTCGATGGCCATCGCCGCAAGTCGCTCGGGCCTTCCCTGCGCGAAGCGCAATTCGAGCACGATGTTCTGGCCCTCCACATAACCGAGGTCTCGCAGCCCCTGCCGGAAACCTTCAAATGCTGGCATCGAGGACGCCACCGACAAGGTGAGGATGCCGATCTGGGGAATTTTCGCGCTCTGCTGCGCGCGCGCTACGAGTTGCCATGCGAGCGGGGCGCTGCCGATCAGAATGCAGGCGTCGCGGCGCTTCATTGAATCACCTCGTCCGCGCGCAACAGCACGCTTTGTGGAATCGTCAGGCCCAGCGCCCGGGCGGTTTTCAGGTTGATGACCAGCTCGAACTTCGTCGGCTGCTCGACCGGAAGATCGGCGGGTTTGGCTCCTTTCAGGATCTTGTCTACATAGAAGGCCGCGCGCCTGGTCAAATCGATGGTGCTTGCGCCGTAGAACATCAGCGATCCCTCTGTTACGAACTGCGGCGAAAAAACCATCACCGGGAGCCGGCTCTTTAGCCCCAGGTCTGCGAGTTGTTTTCCCTGGGTTCCCAGAACGAAGGTCGGCAGCGCCAGCACTGCCCCGGCGCGCCCCTTGCCGATGGCCAGAAACGCGGCCTCGAGATCACCGCGGCCGAGTACGTCCAGATATTGCATCTGCACACCGAGCGCCGGCGCCGCTGCCTCCATTTCTCTTAGCGAACGTGCGTTGCCCGGGTCGGTCGAAGAGCCGAGCACTGCCACACGCGCGAGCCCGGGAACGGTCTGCTTGAGAAGTTCGAGTTGCTTTCCGTGCAGCTCCGCGGAGAGCGTCGAAAAGCCGGTGATATTGCCGCCCGGTCGCGCAAGACTGGCGACAAACCCGCTCGCAACCGGATCGTTTTCCTGCGTCATCACAATCGGAATCGTCGCGGTGGCGTCCTTGGCGGCACGGGTCGCCGCCGCACCGCCCGAGACGATGACGTCGACCTTGAGGCGCACCAGTTCGGCCACCAGCGCCGGCAGGCGGTCTTGTTGGCCGTCTGCGGATCGCAACTCGATGACGATGTTTTTCCCCTCCACGTACCCAAGCTCGCGCAGGGCC
Organism: Hyphomicrobiaceae bacterium; assembly: GCA_031367505.1. GTDB lineage: Bacteria > Pseudomonadota > Alphaproteobacteria > Rhizobiales > Hyphomicrobiaceae > JAKFWF01. The sequence continues at coordinate 1,102 of JANLPY010000031.1, forward strand.
TGCTGGAACGCCTCGGTGCGCCTGCGGATCACCGCAAGAGGGACGGTCGTCAGGAACCCTATGCGGGGGATTTTCGCGCTCTGCTGCGCGCGCGCAACGAGCTGCCATGCAAGCGGGGCGCCGCCGATCAAAAGGGAGGCATCGCGTCGGTTCATTGAATCACCTGGTCGGCGCGCCGCAGCAGCGACTGCGGGAGCGTAAGCCCCAGCGCGTTCGCCACTCGCAGGTTGATCACCAGTGCGACCGTGGTCGGCTGCTCGACCGGCAGGTCGGCCGGCAACACACCCCTCAGGACTCGGTCCACATAGAGCGCGATGCGCTGCCAGAACACGGCCAGGTTGGCGCCGTAAGACATCAGTCCCCCGTCTTGCGCCTGCTCGGGCCACTCCCAGATTGTCGGCAACTTATGTTTTGCGGCAAGCTCAATGATCGGCTTGCGATCACGCAATGAGAACGGGGCTGCAGCGACCAGCAACGCACTGCAGCGCTCGGCCACCATCGTCGCGAAGGCACTTGCGTAATCGTTTCCACGCGCAGCCACCACCAATAGGTCGATGCCCAGCGCATTTGCCGCCCTCTGGGTTTCCATCCCCTGCGACCGGATGTTGGGGTCGTCTGACGCCAGAAAAGCGATGCGCCTGGCGCCCGGCACGACTTGCCGCAGCAACTCGAGTTTCTTGCCGGCCAGAGAGCCTTCAGCGGCCGCCAACACACCGGTGACGTTGCCGCCCGGCCGGGCCAGGCTCGCCACGAAACCCAGCGCCACCGGGTCAAAATTGCCGACCATGACGATCGGAATCGCGGTGGTGGCTTCGCGCGCCGCCCGGGTTGCACCCGTGCCGCCGGCCACGATGGCGTCGCAGCGCAACGCCACCAGTTCGCGCGCCAGCGCCGGCAAGCGCTCCATCTGGCCCTCGGCGTGGCGCACATCGAGCTTGAGGTTCTGCCCTTCGATCCAGCCAAGCTGGGCCAGCGCACGCGGCAGCAATGTGAGCACCGGATCGGATGCCGAGGACGTGATCGAGCGCAACCAGCCCAGCCGGTAGACCCGCGGCGCCGGCTGCGCGCGGCTGGCCACCGCAGCCAGTAACAGGCTCCCGGTCGCGCCATGAACGAAGGCTCGACGATCGATCATTGAATCACCTCGTCCGCGCGCAGCAGCAGCGACTGCGGGATCGTTATGCCCAGCGCGCGGGCGGTTTTCAGGTTGATGATCAGTTCGAACTGGGTGGGTTGCTCCACCGGCAGGTCGGCCGGCTTGGCCCCTTTCAATATCTTGTCGACGTAACCTGCCGCGCGCCGAAAGGTCGCAGTGAGACTCGGACCATAGGCCATCAGGCCACCGGCCTGCACAAATTCGCGGTCGGGAAAGATTGCGGGGAGTCGGCTCCGTGCCGTGAATTCGACGATGCGCGTCCGATTGGCCAGGAATATGCCGCTGACCAGGGTCAGGAAAGCACTGGGCCGAGCGGCAGCCACGGCCTCCAATGCGAGGTCGAGATCGGACGCGTTGCGCACCTCAACGGATTGAAGGTCGACACCCATCGATCGAGCCGCCGTTCGGGTCTCTGCCAAATAGCCCGCCGAAGCCGCGTTGGAATTATTCCAAATGACGGCTACCCGCATCGCGTGGGGAACGACCTCTTTCAGAAGTTGCAGCCGTTTGCCGCTCAACTCGGGCGCGAGCGTCGACAAGCCGGTGATGTTTCCACCGGGCCGCGCGAGGCTTGTCACCAAACCTGCCCTGACCGGATCGCCGACGACCGCCATCACAATGGGAATTGCTTTGGACGCATCGTTGGCCGCCCGGGCCGCCTGGGCGCTCTCAATGACGATCACGTCCACCTTCATCTGCGCCAGTTCGATGGCCATCGCCGCAAGCCGCTCGGGTCTTCCCTGCGCGAAGCGCAACTCGAGCACGATGTTCTGGCCCTCCACATAACCGAGGTCTCGCAGCCCCTGCCGGAAACCTTCAAAGGCTGGCATCGAGGACGCCACCGACACGGTGAGGATGCCGATCTGGGGGATTTTCGCGCTCTGCTGCGCGCGCGCAACAAGCTGCCATGCGAGCGGGGCGCCGCCGATCAAAAGGGAGGCATCGCGTCGGTTCATTGAATCACCTGGTCCGCGCGCCGCGGTGGCTGTTGGATACGCATGGCATCGGGTGCCACTGCACTGTTTGGCGGGCGCTTTGGACGACCCGTCGGCTGATTCTCGCCAATACGCCGAGAGGCTGAAAATCCGTATACTGAAGCCAGTGGCTGGCGACTGCGCGAATGAGAAACCAGCTACCCCGTCCCAAGCTTATCTTGCGCGTGAACTTGCCGGAGTTGCCATCAATTACCGCGACATCATCACCATCGAAGCCGGCAAGCGTGGTGGCAAGCCCTGCATTCGCGGCCTGCGCATCACCGTGTACGAAGTGCTCGAATACCTCGCCTCCGGCATGACCAGCGCCGACATCCTGGATGACTTTCCGGACCTCACTGCGGCCGACATCCAGGCTTGCCTGGCCTAC
>JANLPY010000110.1:0-2899 GCA_031367505.1 Hyphomicrobiaceae bacterium
CTCACATTGCCAGGCGCGCCGGCCAGTCTGCATGTCAAGAAAATGGTAATAAAAACCCTTGTACCCGGTCGCGTCGGGTTCGGGGCCGTGCGGGCTGTCCCGGAAAAAACGCAGCGTCGCGAGCGTTCGCTCTACCGCTGCGGCCCGGGACATAAACCCGCGCTCGACAGCAACCGGGTAGGAAGCCAAGGCAAGGCCGGTGGCGGCAATACTGGCAGGCCAATCTGCTTTGGTCTTATCCTTCACCAACCCGTTGGATGGGTTAGTCTCATGCAAAAAGTAATTGAATGAATCGTGCTGAAGCTTTTCGAACTCGCCATCCACGGATAGTTTTTTATCGCTCATCATTTCAACCTCCCGGAAGGGGTTGCCGCCCCAATTGCCTCGTTGACGATTGTTTGAGCTTCGTGCTGAATACGCTGCAAGTGAGCGGCGTCGCGGAAACTCTCGGCGTAAATTTTGTACACATTCTCCGTGCCCGACGGCCGTGCCGCGAACAAGCCGTTAAGGGTCGTTACCTTCAGCCCGCCAAGCGCCGCTCCGTTGCCAGGCGCGGTCGTAAGTTTCGCCGTGATTTTTTCTCCCGCGAGTTCGGAGCTTTTGACTTGATTCGGCGAGAGTTGGCTCAGGATCGCTTTCTGCTCAGACGTCGCGGGCGCGTCGATTCGCTCATAGACCGGATTGCCGAACTCACTCGTGAGCTCGCGATAGATCTCGCCGGGATCGTGTCCCATGCGTGCGGTGATCTCCGCCGCTAGCAAAGCCGGGACAATACCGTCTTTATCGGTGGTCCACGCACTGCCATCCAGACGCGAGAACGATGCTCCGGCGCTCTCCTCGCCTCCGAAGCCCAGCGAGCCATCCATTAGGCCGTCGACGAACCATTTGAAACCGACTGGCACTTCGTAGAGCTTGCGGCCCAGTTTCGCCGTAACGCGATCGATCATCTGGCTACTTACCACCGTCTTGCCAACGGCCGCGGAAGTGCTCCACTTCGGCCGGTGTTCAAAAAGGTAGTTGATGGCGACCGATAAATAGTGATTGGGCGGAAGCAACCCCACGCTCCTGGTCACAATCCCGTGCCGGTCATGATCTGCATCACAGGCGAATGCGATATCGAATCGATCTTTTAGCCCGATCAAATTCCGCACGGTGTATGGCGAAGACGGATCCATGCGTATCTGACCGTCCCAATCCAAGCTCATGAAACGAAAAGTCGGATCGACAGCTTCGTTAACGACGGTTAAGTTCAACTTGTAAATCTCGGCAATTCGGCCCCAATAGTGGACTCCGGCGCCACCAAGCGGGTCTACCCCAAGACTGAGATTCGCGCCGCGAATTGCGTCCATGTCAACCACGTTACAAAGATCGTTAGTGTAGTCGCTGATGTAATCGTGCCGGTGCGTCGTAGAGGCACGAAGAGCCTTCTCGTAACGCATCCTTTTTACGTCTGTTAACCCATTTCCAAGAAACTCGTTTGCTTTCGCCTCGATCCAATTCGTGACGACGCCGTCCGCAGGCCCGCCGTTTGGCGGGTTGTACTTAAATCCTCCGTCACGGGGCGGATTGTGCGAGGGTGTGATGACAATGCCGTCAGCGAGCCCTTTCTTGCGCCCACGGGTGTACGTGAGAATAGCGTGGGAAACCGCCGGGGTCGGAGTATATTCATCATTTTCCGCGATCATGACTTCAACTCCGTTGGCCGCCAGCACCTCCATGGCGCTGGCAAAGGCCGGTACGGAGAGAGCATGCGTGTCAATGCCGAGAAATAGGGGGCCATCGATCCTCTGCTGCTTTCGGTACAAGCAAATGGCCTGACTGATGGCTAGAATATGCCATTCATTGAACGCCTTTTCGAATGCGGAACCGCGATGCCCCGATGTGCCAAACAAAACACGCTGCGCAGGCACGTGGGGATCGGGAACTTCGGTGTAGTAGGCGGTGATCAATTTGGGTATGTTGACCAGCAGGGCTGGTTCGGCTGGCTTTCCCGCTAACGGGTTCACTTTCATTAGTACACTCTCCTTAATTCCTTCGCGGCCTTTTTGTCCAGGTCGTCCTCAGGCAATTCCGACATCGCTCTTCCTAACCACCACTTTCCACCCGATATAGAGTGCAAGCAAAAGCAATACTGCTCCACTAAACAGATATGGTGCGTTAATCTGCCAGATGAACAATGCACCGCCTAGAAGCGGTCCGCCCGCCTGACCGAGGCTGTTAGCAGCATTCTGAATGCCGAGCGATGCACCCGCCTGCCGCTCTCCCCCGAGCTTTGAAATAAGAGCCGCAAGGTTGGGAGCGATAAAGGCCATTCCCAGGGAAAGCTGCGCGACAAAGGCAAAGACAAAGAACTTCGTCTGCGCCGTCGCCAGCAGCGCGATCCCCGATCCCATCAAGGCAAAGCCGGCGCCGATCTGAGTCATCTCGCTGATCTTTCCGGCCAGAAATCCTACTGCTCCTGCCTGAAAAACCGTCATTACCAGTCCGCACATCACAAAGACGTAACCCACCTCGGCAGGACCGAATTCGAACTTCGATTGAGCAAATAGCGCGAACGTTCCCTCGAAGATCGTTAGCGCAACTTGCCCGGCGAGTGTCAGGACGAGCAGCGGAGTCAGAGTTTTAACGAGCGATACCCAGTCAGACGTCGGGTCTTCATTCGACTCTCTTGCCGGGTTCGTATTCTGCACAGAAGTTTTCGGCATTGATTCCTGTAGCCAGCGCAATGCCGCAAACAGCGTCAGCAATCCCAGAAACGCCGCCATGAAGAACGGAATCGAGAAGCTATCAACCCTGAAGTGTCCGGTACTCCAGTTAAAATGCCAGTCTTGCCGCGACAGGAGCCCCCCAAGCGCGAGCCCAACAACAACGCCAAGACTCACCGTTGTGCCGATCCACG
>JANLPY010000143.1:0-1513 GCA_031367505.1 Hyphomicrobiaceae bacterium
GACTGCGCGTCATCGCCAACTGCAGTCAAACCACGGCCGTCGGGTTTGAGACCCAGCAGGATGCCTGCCAGCAGCGGGTTGGTATCCTGGCACTCGTCGACCAGAACGTGATCGAAGAGATTACGAACATCGCCGACAACCTCGTCGGCGCGCATCATCTCGGACCAGTAGAGCAAGAGATCGTCGTAATCGAGCACACCCTGGCTCTGCTTGGCGGCAACATAGCCATCGAACAGCCCGCGCAACTCCTTCTCGAAGTTTGCGCACCATGGAAAATGGCGGGCGAGGACGTCATCGAGTTTGAGGCCCGAGTTGACGGCGTGAGAATAGATTCCAAGGCAGGTCGCCTTAAGCGGGAAGCGCGTTGTCTTGTCCGATAGCCCGAGATCATGCCGCACAAGGTTGAGCAAGTCCGCCGCATCCTCTCGGTCATGAATCGTGAACCCCGATGAAAGGCCGATGCGCAGCACGAATTGGCGCAGCAGCCGCGCGCCGACGCCATGGAACGTTCCGGACCTGCCGATCGAGCCCGCCACACGACCATGCCGTCCGCCCAGCGCCTCGCCAACAATGGGCTCGGCGCGGCGTGTCATCTCTGCGGCAGGACGGCGCGAGAAGGTGAGCAATAGGATGCGACTGGGATCGGCCCCGTTGACGATCAAATGAGCCACCCGGCTCGCCAGCGTTGTCGTCTTGCCCGATCCAGCGCCGGCGATAATCGGCAAGGGGCCGCAACCTGATGTGTCGCCAGCCACAATGCCGTGCTCGACGGCGCGCTGCTGATCGGCATTCAGTGTGTCGAGGTGTTTCACGGTCGAGTTCTCATCGAGGGACGCAGACGGGAGGCCAGCCTGTACCGTCAGTGATTCGGGGCAGATGCCCAAGCTGGCCAGCGGAGAACCGGCGCCTAACGTCCGAACCCGAGTGTCACGGAAGGCGAGTATCGTCAGATCGATGAATACCCTGAGATGACAATCTAAGCGCAAAGGTTATTGCGTCACATCAGAGCTGATTTCTTGGTTGTGTTACAAATGGCGTCACTGTCATTGCCAATTGTGACAACTTGGATGCAGCACAATGGCACACCGGATCGAGTACGCTCGCGTTAACTGATGATCAGTTTAAAAACTATCAGAAAGGTGACGCTCGAAAAAGGTTGGTTAGTGCCGCCCACCAAAAGGTACGCAGGCCGAGGCAAGAATATTGCCCACCAGTAGCAAATAATTGAAGCAGGCAGCGATGGATGAATACATTCTCTTCGCGCTCTCCATGGGATCGTGCACTACGACTCAAAAAACGGCAAATTAGGGTCTACGCTAAAATCGGTGCTGCAACTGACCTGCTCCCCGGAATTCCATCCAGCTGATAGTTGAATCTCTCAGTGGAGAGATCGAGATGCGCAAGAGTCGTTTCAGCGAGGTCACAACCTCTGCGATGCCCGTGAAATTGTCCGACTGGCGGAACGATTTTTCCGTAAGCATCCGGCGGAGGCCGCCTCGTGCCGGGGATGGCG
>JANLPY010000025.1:0-2041 GCA_031367505.1 Hyphomicrobiaceae bacterium
TCATGGGTTGCGAACTGACAGTCGCGGGCTAGCCGGTCGATCTCTGCAAACAGTGGGTCGTAATCGAAGAAGTGTTCCATCGCATCTCCCGCGATCAGGACAAGATGTGGATCGATGGCAAGGGTGAGGTCCAGGACATGCGCTTCCGGGACGACATCGGCCGGACCGTAGGTTCCGATTTGCGTCTCGATCTTCATGTTCCGCAACTCGATCGTGCTGCGACAGGGCATGGCAGGTCCTCCGATCCCCGATCCGGGGAAAAAGAGCGCGGAAACAGCGCATGTATCAAGCGCGTCACTGGCTCACGCTCTTGCCAGGTTGCTCCCGACCAGCGAGCGACCGAAACAGAAAAGACCTAACCGACCGCCGGATTGTCTCCCGACCTGACGCTCAGGTCGACTATCGAATCCGCCCCGCAGTCCGCGGCCGTGATTGGGACGCAGCCACTGAACGGTGATGCACGCCTTACAAGGCCGGCATCAAAAGGCCAGTCACCATGCCGCCTTAAGGTCGCACGGGATTCTGCGCTCCAGCAAAGAACAGTAGGTTGCCGCGCTGGTCCAAGATCGGTCGGATGCGCAACCGGTTCAGAAATAGTGTGCCGTCCTTTCGGTAATTGAGGATGTCGATGGTGAGACGTGTGCGCGCGCGGAGGGCATGCCGAATTGCCTCGACAGCCTCGGGATTGGTACCGGGCCCTTGGAGAAAACGACAGTTACGCCCGATGGCCTCGCCCTCGCTGTAGCCAGTCTGCCGCTCGAACTCCTCGCTGACGTAGACCATGGGATTGTCGGGCAACGACGGGTCGCTGAAGACGACGCTCATTTCCTGTTCGTCAGTTTCGAGCAGCGACCGCAGAAAGCCCCGATCGAGTTCGTTGCGCGACATGATCAACCTCCGATGGGCGGCGGCGGCCTGGAGTGGCCGGGTTTCCCCCAAGTCTATAGGCGATGGCCTCAACGGCATAGTCTCCCAGAGAGCGCTTCATGGTTGCATGCTTGTTACAAGCGTGTACGCTTGCGTGGCGGCCTATACAGCCTAATTCTCGTCTCTGGCGCTTCCGGCAGTCAGTCCTGAAGTATCTTCATGGCTGGCCCGCCGCCCATCAGCGACCACCCCAAGCCTTGCAATCCACTGAGGCAATGGCCCGTATTCTTCACAGCTGGGCGCGCGATGCCCCACCAGCTAAGTAGTGCCGCGGTTCACGATCGAACCCGTCGCGATCAGCTCCAAGAGGAGCAACATCATTGTTTGACTTGAGGAATTGAACGGATCGAGCGCGACCTTCTCGGAGTGTTTCAGCAGCACGGCAGCATTGATACTCTCGACATTCACACGGCCCATTGTCCAGTTGCCGAACCGCCGCTCGGCAATCTCCTCAAACGACAGAATGGTCATTTTCTGATGCCGGTCGTCGCGATAGATCGATCTGAGCAAATCGGAGATCGGCTCGCGCCCGCCTTCGACCACCTGAACGAAGTTGTCGTGCGTATGGCAAAGCAGTCCTGTTATGCCGCGCGTCGGATTGTTCCTTCGCGACTGTTCGAGAATTTCGTCGAGCGCGGATGGCACATGCCGGTCGCCGCCGTCGCCCGCCTCGTCGGCGAACACGACACACGGCTCTGGCGCGTCATCATCCACTACGTCGAAGCTGCGTTGGCGCGTCTCGATCTCACAGATCTGCGCCGCGTTTAACCGAGGCCGAGATCACCTTCGACAAGTTCGTCCATGATAGGGGTCGGGATGGCTTTCGCCACCCCGCCCTCCGAACCGTGCAGGCGGTTTTCCCGCACACGGCTCTCCAGTGCGGCGAGTTTCCTCATCGGGACCGTCTCGCTGTGACCCAAGCTGCTTGAAGTGCGAACAGCCCGGCATTCGCGAAGAAGGCATTTGGCCAGAGCCGATGGATGTCGATGCCGAACCCAACGTGTGTCCGCTTGTTCTGCTTCGCAAGCAGCGAACGCAGCCTTCGGCGGATGAACCCGTCGAGATCGCTGAAGGTCGTTGGGTGGGCCTGCTTGAAGTAGCCGAACCAGCCGCG
>JANLPY010000213.1:0-4003 GCA_031367505.1 Hyphomicrobiaceae bacterium
CCTCAGCGCGTGGTCGGGTTCGAGGTGGTCCCGTACCTCCAGGAATTCGATGCCGTTAACGGTTCCAGAGACCTTGATGACCTCGAGCCGGTGCGGGTCGCAGCAGAAGTACTTCATGGGCCGCTTCCGGGCATCGCGAAACTAGCCTGTTGTGCGCCGCCATCAGCGAGGACTACGTATTGCACGCTTACTTGCAAAGCAGAGTCGATGTTTTCCACCGTTACCGCGTTAACGGCAATGAGGTGCGAGAGGTGTTGCTGCAACGCACTCTGCACTAGGAACTGCGTGGTAGTTGCGAGTGTGCTGCTGTTGGGCTCGAACACTAAGGCCAACAAACCCGCACCGAAATCCGGACGCATTACACGCTCGCCGGGCGATGTGAATAGCACCTGCTCGATCAAGTCGCGAATATGGTCCAACTCGCCGGTGGTGGCGGTGCGGCCGCGGCTGTCGAAATGGTAGGGAAAGTCAAGGTTCAGGGCCATCATCAGCTTCCCGTGACTCGAATCTGCGCTCCAGACGGTAGCAGCGGCGTGCCGTTCGGGACACAGACTGCCTGACTGTCCATTAGCACTACCGGTTGACCATTGGATAACACGCGTAAGGCGGCCACGACCCATTGCCCGGTGACGCACGGCACCGGGCCGCCGGCGACATTGAACGGGCAGCCAGCAATCATGTACGGTGCTGCCATAGTCGCAGTAGTCTGGCCGCCGACGAGCACGCGCGGATTGGGAGCGGTCGGCGTTGCCGTTCCACCGTGGGCGCAACGCACCAGCGCGCCGAGATTGAGGACAGGGCTAGGCATCTCAAATCACCGTGAGTGCGCCGAGATTCACGTCGGTCGTCTGTTCGGTCATGTTGATGATCGCGCCTTTGCCGTTGGAAATGACGATGCCTAACTCACTCACCGAAATCATCGCACCCAAGGTGGTCTGGATTAGGATGCCGCCGGTCGGGCCGTCACTAACCACGATGCCATTCTTAAGCGTCGTCTGCAGCGTGATTCCGGCGAAGCCCGGCGGCACGGCATGGGCTAGCGCCGGTGTCTCGGCCGCGCTGCCCCAGTAGCCGCCGACCCAGATCGGGTAGTCCGGGTCGCCGCGCTCGAACTCGATCCACACGCCAGAACCAATCGGCGGCACGGTGAACATGCCCATGTTGATGCCAGCTACCGGCACGCACGGCATCGCCCAGGTCGACGGAATGAGCCCCAGCACGTCCGGCACGATGGCCTGGATGCGGCCGATTTGCATTGGATCGATGTTGTTGACGACCGTGCTGCGATACTTGCCGTAAAAGGGACCATCTTTCATACGGGCACCGTCGGGAAGGTCGAGATCAGCCCGTTGCGGGCCAGCGAAAAGCTTTGCTTATATTCGCCTCGCTTGATGTTGTGCGACACGCTCTTAACGTAATAAAGCCCATCGAAGGGCAAGCCGGCACCGCGCACACCGACCAGTTGCCGAGACTTCAGCAATCGGCCATAGCGGGCCACGTCGAGCCGGCCCGTGCCGGTCACGGAGTCACTGTGCCGACCCGCGTGTGCTAGACCGGCCATCAGCGCCGCGAGCGGCGACAGATGCGCGGTGTCTTGAAGGGCCTCGATCTTCGCCAGCAGCGGCGGAATCAAACCCAGAGGCGGGTTCAGCGGCGAGATGGCGGGAATCGGAATGCCGATCGGCAACTTGGTTATCGGCTCCTGGAAATAGACGAGCGGCAGCTCCTTGATCTCGTTGTCGAACGTGAACGTCAGATCCTCGACATTGGTGACCGCGTCCATGTTTACCGACAGTGCGGGTTGCGGTTGACCAATGCGGATCTCCGGCCCCCAATAGGCCTTCGATGTACCCGGTAGCGGGCCGGGCTCGAGGTAGAACACGTAACCCGCCTCGTACGCGAGCCGTGTCACGTAGGCGTAGTCGGTACCCCGCTGCTGTGGAATGCGCTGCACCGGAATCGGCAGGTCTTCGACGATGCTCGGAATCACCATCGGGATCACGCCCAATGCCGCGTATTTCGCGAGAACCGTCAACACGCGCACAGCGGGTGGCATCGCGGGGAAAGGGATTCCGGAGAAACTGAGGTAGTTCATCAGCGCGCTCATATCCTTGCCTTTGACCACGAGCTTGCCGACTCCCCCTTCACCCGGCAGCGTCTCAACGTTGGTCACCATGCCGTCGATCAGCGGCTCGGCATTGCCGCCCATGCGCACTACCAGCACGACGCGCATCAGCGGAATCACTCCCAAGCCGCCGGCGAGCAGGAACAGCGTGCGCAATGGCGAACGCGCTGAGAGATCGAAAGTCAACTCGAACCCCGACTGCGCATCGCCCGATCCGGAGTCGACCGTCGCGGAACTCAACGCTTCCACCACCTCGACCGGCGCCGGCACCGGCACCGGGCCGATGAGCAGCGAGAGTTTGATGCCGCTTTGGGTGGCCATCACATCCCCGGTGGTAGCGCAATGTCGACGCGCCGTCCCAGCGTGTCGGTCAGTTCGTTCGGATCGACCACGGCGTTCGCATCTGCAATGCGCCAGTACAACAACGGGTCGCCGAGGTATTTCGCGCCTAGCAGGTCGGGTCGGTCCAGTGCGGAAACCACATGCCGCGCAGCCAGGGTCAAAGCGCTTGGCGCCGGAACAAAGCGCCGGCGCACATACACCACACGGGGCTCATCGGGACGGCGTTGCAGCACCGCTAGCGCAACGCCGTTGTAGCGGCTTTGTGGCAGGAACGGCGTGCTCGGAATCGCGCCGGCATTGATGAGAAGTTGGACAGGATCGTTCATTTGCGTACTCCGTTGTTCATTGCCCGTTCAAAGCGGAAGACTGGTCAGGCCAAGCGATTGCAAGGCCGCCGCACCGGTCTTGCCAGCCAACGCCTCGCGCGTGCGCAGGTGGTTGATGAAGACGCCACCACCGCGATGGTCGAAGCCGAGATCGTCCGTGGTCATCACGCGCAGGCCCAGACTGACTTTCGCGCGTATCGGATTCAGCGCCACATCGAACGCTTCTTCCGTGATCGAGAAGTCGGTCACACGCACCGGCACCACGCGGCTCTTGCTCCAGATGAACAGCACCAGCGGCGCCTCGGGCGGCAGGATCTCCAGCGTGCCCGACTGCGACAGCGCGTTCAGCGCCAGCAATTCGGCGCTGCTCGGATTGACGAGGCTTTCCAGCGCCGCCAGTTGCGGCGCGATGCCGAAGGCAACGGCATTCGCGTTCTGATCCGGATGCTCCAGCGCATCGGTCGCGTCGATCTCGGCGTCGAGCTTGATCGACTCGATGGCCGGCCCCTTGAGGCGAAAGGGCTGCGCACGCGCGCCGCCGCCGTCGCCGCCCGCGCCCTGCACCTGATAGCTGCGCGAGAGCGTGTCGGGGTTGTATTGCAGCGCGATCGTGCGCTTGACGACGCCACTGGCGGCGTCGAGGATGACGAGGCCGCCTTTGATGAGTTTGGGGCTACCTGGGAAGGAACTCATGCGAGCCTCGCGTTCGCGAAAACAACGCCATCACTCATGTGACAGGCCAAATTTAATGAGGCCTCTCTCTATTTTCATTTCCCTCGGATCCCATCGCCCTTCACCCGGGTTACGTTGCCTGTCTCTCATTGTCGTTTCACCGTATGGCGTATTCATTCCTATTCCATCGCAAACATCAGTCGATGTCTGAACGCGTTACCCCTCGATCCAAAGTTCCAAATCATCTTTACCAAAGATCTCGATCCTGGCTGCTTTCTGCAACTGCAGAAATCTTGCCAATTTTGCTGTTCTTTGTTCGGTCGTGCGGGTCGGGTAGAGGTCTGCCATGATTGCGGTGCCAATCCATTTGGTTTAAAGGCAATGTTTAATGCTGCCCGACTCAAGGTTAAGTGACCTTGAGTCTGTCCTATGTTGTTCTGCGAGAGAAAACTTCCGACCATTTATTTTCTTCCTTCTTGCTAGCTAGTGTAGTGCATCATAAATAACGGAACTTATATGAAGTCCTGACCTCCAAGCA
>JANLPY010000224.1:0-1654 GCA_031367505.1 Hyphomicrobiaceae bacterium
CGGTGTGCTGGCAGTGATCGACCCCACCCCGCCTGTAAGGGCATGGTGATCCTGGGCCGCGGCAAACTGAATTTTCCCGGATTCCGCTTTTGCCACCGCCTCATCGACGCTCGTGGCAAGCCCCTCGTAAAGCGCGGCGCCGATCATGCCGCCACGCATGCTGTCGCCCATCTGGCCCCAGGTTGTCGGGGGTGATGCGTGAAGAATCAGGTTCGCGCGCATATCAGGCACGACGTCGGCGGCGCGCTTGACACCCACCAACCATGGATGGCTCGCGATCATTCGCTCATAGGCGATCTTGTTTGGCTGCATGTCGAGTGCTTTCAGAGTCCCAGGTAGGCGCGGCGCGTGTGCTCGTTGGCCAACAGGGCGGCGCCGGTATCGGCCAGGACGACCCTGCCGTTTTCCAGGACCACGCCCCGATGCGCGATGGAAAGCGCTTGCTTGAGGTTTTGTTCGATCAGAAGAACGCTAAGGCCGGCCTGATTGAGGTCGCGGATCACCTGAAGTATTTCGTTTACGACGATCGGGGCCAGGCCTAGCGAGGGTTCATCCAGCATGAGAAGGCGCGGACGTGCCATGAGCCCGCGGGCGATCGCGACCATCTGCTGTTGCCCGCCGGACATCGTCCGTACAATCTGCTTCCGGCGTTCTTGCAGTACCGGGAACAGCTTGTATACCTGCGCCAGGGTATCGCCGCGATGGGCGCGAGCGGCCGCATGCGTGGAGCCAAGATGAAGATTCTCAAGGACCGTCATATCGCCGAACAACCGCCGTCCCTCCGGAACATGCACGATGCCCTTGAGAACGATCTGATCTACGCGTAGGCCGGTCAAGTCTTCGCCGTCGAAAACAATCCGTCCCGCAGTCGTTCCGAGCATTCCCGAGATCGCCTTTACCAGCGTGCTCTTGCCCGCTCCGTTGGCGCCTACGACGGACACCAGTTGTCCGCGAGCGACGTCGAAGGACACGTCGTGGAGGACGCGCGCGTGTCCGTATTGGGCGAATAGGCCGCTGACGCTAAGCAAGGATCATCTCCTCTCCGAGGTAAGCCTCGACGACCTGCCTATTGCGTACCGCCTCAGCGGGTGCGCCTTCGAAGATCTTCTCGCCGTGGTTGAGCACGACAATGATGTCCGACAGTGCCATGACGGCCTGCATGACATGTTCAATCATGATGATGGTCGTGCCGGCGGCGCGAATCTGCCGGATCAGTCCGACAAGTTCCCCGACCTCGGTCGGTGTCAATCCCGAAACGACCTCATCCAGCAGCAGCAATTTGGGACTGGTCGCGAAAGCCTTGGCGATTTCGAGACGCTTTAGATCCGCAAGCGTGAGATTGCGGGCCAGTTCAGCTTCTCTGCCCTCCATCCCAAGCTGGCGCATGATCCTCATTGCGTGGTGGCGGGCATCCGCTACCTTGGGATGTCGGACGTAGGCGCCGATCATCACGTTTTGAAGCGCCGTCAATTTCGGGAAGGACTGCACGATCTGGAATGTGCGGGTTAGCCCGCGGCGGCAAATGACATCTGGCGACAATCCCGTGATTTGTTCGCCGTTGAACATGACCTTGCCGGACGTCGGCTTCTGGAAACCGGAAATGACCGAGAACGCCGTGGTCTTGCCCGCGCCGTTCGGTCCGATCAGTCCGACG
>JANLPY010000234.1:0-5230 GCA_031367505.1 Hyphomicrobiaceae bacterium
CTATTCGGTACGCCGACGTGTCCGAACTCAATCAAACGGCGGCACGCTGACAAGATGTCCAGACCGGCGTGCGCGCGCACCGCGACCTTTGCCGACTAGACGGCATTAGCTGGCAGCCAAAACCCCTGGAACTGGTCCGGCAGATGTCCATTCGTTGGGCAGACGGATGGCGTCGTGGCGCCCAGGCGCAACGGGCGCGCCTTGTGTGGGGCCGGAATGGCCCAACAAGTTCCTGAGGCATTTTCGCGCACGACTAACTCGATTTTTTATTGCACCCACCGAGCATTTGGCGATAACGGCAGCCTCCTCATAGGTCAGCTCTTGCACGCCAACGAGGATGATGGCGTCGCGCGCCGACGGATCCAAGTGCGCAAGGGCGATATCGATATCTCCCCACATCGCCAGCGACGATGATTCTGTCATTGTCGTCAAAGTTTCGATGTCGCAGTCACCACGGAGGGACACCTCCCGGGCAGACCGTCTAATTGCCATCAGATGGGCATTGCGCAGGATCTGAAACAACCATGACCGAAGCCGCTCTGGATTGCGCAGCATCGTACGTTTGTCCCATGCGGCAAGCAGCGCGTCCTGAACGAGATCATCCGCTCGATCCCGATCGCGACATAGTGCGCGTGCGTAGGCCCGAAGATATGGGATGTGTGCCACCAAGTGGTCTGGACGAAATCCGACGCCATCGGTCATTGCTCGTCTTCCTCTCCAAGAGCGGCCAGCAGAGCCTGGAATCGATCAGGGATTGGTTCGGTCAACACATGCAAGTAATGCTCACGCAGCATTGCCTCGATGCGACTGTCGAAATCGAACTCGCATACCAGCGCGTCGTCTTGTTGGGCTGGGCGCGCGACGTTATCCGAAAACCCAGATTTGCCCATATTCAACTTTGTCCATATTCAACGTTCATCCGGCATCGTCGTATATAGAACAATACATGTTAGCTGTTGACTACGTATTAAAGACGAGCAGCCGTCTCATTTTGAGACACCCTTCACCTGTCCCAAACCATGCGCAATCGAATTCCCTGCGGACCGGTGACCAAAGGCCTGACGTCCGCATCTCATTACAACGAAGGCGCGGACGCGGAGGCACAAGACAACAATGCAACAATTGGCTTATCGCAGTGCAGCAATCAAGCTGGCCGACGTGGCGTCAAACCGGACGACGTCGCTGTCGCCACTCCAGACGTGTGAGACATTGCTCGACCACATTTCCCAGGGCGTTTGCATGTTCAGTGCTGACGAGCGCGTCATCGTTTGCAATCGGCAATATGCTGCACTTTATGGCCTGACCATGGACGAGGTGAGCCCCGGTGTTACTCTCGCTGAGATCGTTGCCCTGAGGCGCGCGCGAGGCCAATACGTCGGCGCCTCGGCTGAGGACGACCGCCAAGGGCGCTCAAACCCGCGAGCGCTGCCGGCTGAGTCGATTGAAGTCCTGAGCGATGGCCGCAGCATCGCCGTTCGCCGCTGCCCGATGGAGGGCGGCGGCTGGGTGACAACGCATGAGGATATCACCGCACGTTGCCGCAACGAGGAACGGATCAGTCATCTCGCCACCCACGATCCACTTACAAATATTGCGAACCGACATCGCTTTACAAGACAACTCGATGACACGCTCGCGCGTGTGCGGAATGGCGAGTCCTTAGCGCTTCACTGGATTGACCTTGATCATTTCAAGGCAGTCAACGATTCAGCGGGACACGCGATCGGTGACGAGATTTTGAAGCAGGTCGCGAGCCGCCTCAAATCGACTATTCGGAGTACAGATCTCGTCGCCCGCATGGGTGGCGACGAGTTTGCCATCCTGCAGACGCCGGCTCCAAATGCCGCGGCGTCAGAGGTCCTCGCGTCTCGTCTCGTCGACGTGATTGACCGACCGTTTTGGGTCGGGGGGCGGCGGTTTATGGTCGGAGCCAGCATTGGGGTTGCGACCGTGGCCGACGAAGCGGTATCCGCTGCATCTTTGATGCTCAAGGCGGACCTCGCACTCTACCAAGCAAAGCGGGACGGCCGCCACATCTACAGGTTTTTCGACGAATCGCTCGAGCAAGACGCACGGCGGCGCAGCCAGACCAAGAGCGACTTGGCGCGCGCTATAGTTCAGGGCGAGTTGGCGGTCCACTATCAACCGATCGTCGATCTCACGACGCGCCGGGTCGGCGCCTTCGAAGCCCTAGTGCGTTGGAATCATCCGAAGCGCGGGTCGATCAGTCCTCTCGACTTCATTCCTACGGCGGAAGAAACCGGTCTCATTGTTCCAATCGGAGAACTGGTGTTGCGGACGGCGTGCCAGGACGCAATGAACTGGCCGGCCGGTCAGGCCGTCGCAGTCAATCTTTCAGCGGCCCAGTTTGTCGATGGCGGACCGACAGATACCATCGCACGAGTTCTCGCCGAGACCGGATTATCACCCTCCCGTCTCCAACTCGAGATCACGGAATCCGTCGTGATCCATGATGTCGGCGCAACGCTTGCGATTATTCATGACCTAAAGAAGTTGGGCGTGCAGATCTCGATGGACGACTTTGGTACTGGGTATTCGTCGCTTAGTTGTCTTAGCCGCATTCCCTTCGACAAACTCAAGATCGATCGGTCGTTTGTAAAGGGTCTGCCTGTCGACAAGGGGGCCCTGGCGGTGCTGCGTACCATCGCTCGTCTGGGTAAATCGCTCGGCATGCATACAGTTGCCGAGGGCGTGGAGACAGCCGCGCAACTCCAGGTCGCGGTCGAAGAGGGCTTCGGATCGGTACAGGGATATTTTTTCAGCCCGCCGCGTCCCGTGAGCCAAATTCTCGCGCAACTCGATGCGATCGACGCCAAAGCCCGATCGACGCTGCAGACAATCTCGGAGGAGGCGTTCCATGCACGATCGAACATCGTCGTCGATTAATCCGCAACACGGAGATAACCTGGTGTCGAACAACATTCGCAACAATATTGATATCGTCGCAGACTGGCTCGAGTTGCGCGCGATCTGCGGCGATCTGACGACCGAAGAGGCGGGTGACCTGCGCGCCATTGCGGATTGGGTGGCATACTGGTCCGTTTCGCAATCGGCAAGGAACGATGCGACGGTCATCACGTTTGTCGCGGACTGTGCTGTCGATGCATCGCATGGCTTATCCGAGCAGATACGCCGGCGGCGGGATATTGAGGCCGCGCAATGAAGTCCCAGTTCAAGATCGTCGACGATAAAATGAGGACATGCACCGAGCGGGACGTGCGCAATCGACCGATTGCGATCGACGTACAGCAGTACCGGTCGGCAATGACAGCCGCGCTGTTGGGGGAAGCGAAGCAACTCGGCGCAAGGGTTGCGATGACCGGCAGTGTTACGAATGCAATAGCTCTCGGAATGATGCCGGCACGCCGGCGAACTGAACTTACAGCGTGCATGCCGTCTGGGCTTTTTCTTTCAACGGTTGCGACCAGCCAGCTTGCTCGTATCGGCGACGTTCCCTGGTGCGGACTTCTGCAGAGCACGCGGGTGGAACTTGTCGCACTCATTACAATGACGTCGGATTGGATCAAATCGGATGCAGCAGACATCGATCTTACACAGGCCTCGGAAATTGCTGGCCGTTGGCGCAGCGTCGCTTCGAGATGGCAAGATCTTATTGAGCAGATCGTATTCGACGCGGGTGCGTGCCTCCGATCCACGAGTGTGGATGGATATGCTGCCGTGCTGGCGACGCTCCGGGGCGTTAGCCTCGGTCAAACGCCCTGTGTCGCCGCCGGTGGGCTTGTTAATAGTCCTGGTTGGGTCGACCGTCGTCGGTGTCCCCGGTATGAGGGCAAAGAGCATGTCACAGTGTATGGCTCCTTGGGGCCCATGCCAGCGGTTCTTCGCGATGTGTCTGAGGCAGGCTTCGGAGTGGCGGGTCTAGTAGGTTCCTGCAAGGGTCAACGTCTGGTTGTCGCATTGGCCGATGGTCGTCACATCAAGGGGACAGTGACCAACATCCGCAACGATCGCACCGGCCTGTTCTTGGATCGACTGCTTCAAAACAATGATTCGCTTCTGACACGCTTTAGGGACGGGGAGAGGGCGCAATGATCTTCAGTAAACGATTGTTTGGTGCACATGAGGACAACGTTGGACTGCGCCGCGCCGTTCCCACCGACCTGCGGGTCGTCAACGCCATAAGCAATGAACTCCGTATCACGGCAACATTGGTCGCCGTCACCACGAGCACTCTCAATGCGGTGCTGGCCGGGCGCCCTCTATTGCCGCATCTCAGGGCATACATGCCAGCGGATCCGGTCGTCTTCCCGAATATTCGGCGGCGCCTCTTCGACGGGCTCGACATTGGCAATTGGAACTCCGTCGATAGCTTCTACCGAATGCTAACTCGAGCCAAGCAAGAAACGACCGGTACTCTCAGCAGTCCTGGCAGCGTTCGCGGCCAGATGATGCAGCGGTCGGACCTGGCCAAGCTGACCGAACTCTGGCGGGCGACCGCTGACGCAGCGTGCCATGCATTGGTGGAGGCTGATGCACACGCGCCGCCGTTGCCCCCAGAGGCGACACTTTCCGCCAAGATCGATATACTGCTTGCGGAGGTCCGCGATGGCCATTCGCCCTGCGTGGCCGCTGGGATTCCCAGCATTCCCGAATGTATCGGGATTCGTCAATATCCTCGACGTGTCGCCAACATCCGGGCAGCCCTTTGTACGTCGACAGAAAAAACCAGAGTACTCGTTGCGGATATTTCGCAAGGCGGGTGTGGACTGGCGCGCGCCCCAAACTTGGAACATGCGGTCTGCGTAGCCATCGTCCTCGATACCGGACGCGCACTCAACGGAACCGTTAAATGGACCGACGGCACGCGCATGGGTGTCCAGTTCTCGGCTCTGCTCGCGCCCACCGATCCGCTCATCAGCGCCGGTTGACTTCACATGGTTCACGTCGCACGAGCCGTTCTGGCGCTGCTCACACGACCGCTGTTAGTAAAGCCTTCCGCACCCGTCAAAACAAGCCTTAATTGTTGGGCGAAGTTGTAGATGGTTCGGCGGCTTAATTCTAGGTTTACCGAGATTCAATTGAAAACGCATGGATCACGACCGCAGGTCGCTTTGGCAACATCTCTTCATTAGCATCATTTGGTAACGTCGAATCCTAGCCGTTGGCACGCAATCCAACACAGGTCTTTCGACGCAGTGGGGAATGCGTCATGCGGCCGAATAAATATGTTACGCCACACAGCAACAAC
>JANLPY010000258.1:0-3287 GCA_031367505.1 Hyphomicrobiaceae bacterium
TGGCGGCTCCGAAGCACAATTATTGGGCAGTAATGTACCCGAAGCCGCCTGCCCTGTTAGCGGGAAAAGCGGCCAAAGACTGCCGCTCCAAGGTCTTGTACACTAGTGCCAGCAGTTGGGTTTGTGGACCTAACCTCCAAACATGGATATCAGCTTCAAAATCTGCCCCAAATGCCGTTACCAGCGCCAGCCGGGGGAAACCGCAAACACTGACGTTTGCCCGGCATGCGGCCTGGTGTTTGCCAAATGGGTAACCCATGCCAGCTATGTGCCCCTGGCGCTCAGGCAGCACGATGGGGGCGACGCATCGCCTTCACTGCCCTCAATCATTGCCACGCGTCTGCTCGAAGTACCGCGAAAGATCACGCCCCTGGAGTTATGGGGCCGTGCGATTACCCTCGGGTTGCTGGCGATTTGGGGTTATCGAATGGCTACACTGGATTTTCGCGACGGAGAGATGTTCACCTCATTCATTCACGCCATCGTGCTTCCCATCCACGAGGCAGGGCACATCCTGTTCATTCCGCTCGGCGAGTTCATGACCATCGCTGGCGGCAGCCTGTTGCAGTTGCTGATGCCGCTGATTGCAGGCGGCGTGCTGCTGATCCAGAACCGTGACCCGTTCGGAGCAGCGCTCGGGCTGTGGTGGTGTGGCGCCAGCATGATCGATCTGGCGCCGTATATTTACGATGCGGCAGAACCGCAACTGATCATGCTGGGCGGGCACACCGGAGAGGACGGCCCGCATGACTGGATCTATCTGCTCGACAGATTCGGCAAGGTTGCGCGCGCGCAGGACTACGGCAGCGTCGCGCACAAGATCGGCATCGTCATCATGATCGCCGGCCTGGCGTGGGCAGCTGTCGTATTATTGCGGCAGAAGGCACGACTGGCAGCAGGCGATTCGGAACTGCCGCTTTAGCGCTTCGTTGATATCACTGACGACCAGCTCATTCGACTGAAAAT
Source organism: Hyphomicrobiaceae bacterium (assembly GCA_031367505.1). GTDB lineage: Bacteria > Pseudomonadota > Alphaproteobacteria > Rhizobiales > Hyphomicrobiaceae > JAKFWF01. The sequence continues at coordinate 967 of JANLPY010000258.1, forward strand.
CATGCCGACCCCATCCGTCGCACCCAAACCTTCTGCAACCCTAGTCCTGCTGCGCGATAGCGACGCAGGCGTTGAAGTGTTCCTGATGCGGCGTACCGATCAGGCAGCCTCATTCAGCGGTGCTTACGTCTTTCCCGGCGGCGCCGTGGATCCGCACGATCACGCCGAGCACTGGCAGTCATTGGGCATCGACGACGCCGCCGCAAGCCGGCGACTCGATCTGGAACGCGGCGGTGCGGCCTACGCACTCGCGGCGATTCGCGAGTGTTTCGAGGAGGCCGGCCTGTTGCTCGCCTACGACGCGAAAGGCGCACCGGTCCGGCTCGCTGCAATCGGCAACGCGGCTGACCATGAAGGCCTGCGCAAGACGCTGGCGGCAGGAGAAATAAATTTTGTCGAATTCTGCCTGGAACACCAATTGCGCCCGGCGGTGGATCAGTTGATCTACATCGACCACTGGATCACGCCGTTTGCGGAAAAACGTCGCTTCGATGTGCGCTTTTTCCTCGCCGCCGCACCGGCGCAACAAATCGCCTCCCACGACAACAGTGAAACCGTTGCCCACGCCTGGCTCAAACCCGCCGATGCGCTGCAACGTTTCAAGGCCGGCGAAATTCTACTGGTCACGCCGACCGTAAAGACACTGGAGGCGCTTGCGGCGCATCACAGCGTTGCCGAAATCGTGGCGCATTTCTCGCGACCGCGCACGATTCGGCCGACCCTGCCGTACATCGCGCGCGACAACAAAGGCAAGCGCGTGCTGTTGCCGGGCGATTACGCCTATGCCGAAATCGCCAAGCGCGATACCGAACACAGCGGGACTCTCAACTGCGAACTCATCGCCGGCGTGGCGACAGCGTTGTCATCGCGCGTGCGCCGCATCGTCGCGCCCAATCCCGGCATCATGACCGGCCCCGGCACCAACGCTTATCTGGTCGGCAACCATGAGGTCGCCGTAATCGATCCCGGTCCGGCCGATGAATCGCATATGGAGGCATTGATACAGGCCGCCAGCGGCCCGATACGCTGGATATTCACGACCCACACCCATCCGGACCACTCGCCCGGCGCGGCCCTGCTCAAAGCCAGAACCGGCGCAACGGTGCTGGGCATGGCGGCGCCCGCCGAAGGACCCCAGGACCGAAGTTATGTGCCTGACCGGCAGGTGGCGCACGGCGATCGTTTCACCGTCGATGGCATCACACTGCGCGCGATCCATACGCCGGGTCATGCATCGAATCACATCTGCTATCTGCTGGAACAAGAACGTCTGCTGTTCACCGGCGATCACATCATGCAGGGCTCGACCGTAGTCATCAGTCCGCCCGACGGCGACATGACTGCTTATTTGACCTCACTGCGCGCCCTGCTGGATCTGGAGGTGGACTACTTTGCTCCCGGCCACGGCTATCTCGTCGGTCAGCCACGCCAGGTGGTGGAACACTTGCTGGTCCACCGCCAAGGCCGTGAAGACAAGATTCTGCGCGTGCTGCAGAGCCAGCCCGCGGCAACGCTGGACAGCCTGCTGCCGGCGGTTTACGACGACGTGCCGCTCCAGATTCATGATGCAGCGAAACGTTCGTTGCTGGCGCATCTGATCAAACTGAAGGTGGAGCATCGCGTTGTCGAGTCCGGCGACCAATGGACCGTTCGCTGATCCGTGACTGATCTGTGAACAAGCCACTTGCAGAATTGCTGCTGCAGCGTGCCGAGGCCATGCCCGGCACGGTCTATCTGGTCGGGGCCGGCCCCGGCGATCCGCAACTGCTCACCGTGCGTGCCGCCCGACTGATCGGCGAAGCCGACGTGATCGTGTATGACTATTTGGTCGCAGCGTCCATTCTCGATCTCGCCAGCCCTGCGGCGGAGCGCATTTTCGCCGGCAAACGCAAGGGCGACCACGCCCTGCCCCAAGGCGAACTCAATCTGCTGCTGGTGACACTGGCGCGACAGCAGAAACGCGTGGTGCGGCTCAAGGGCGGTGACCCCTACATCTTCGGCCGCGGCGGCGAAGAAGTGGAAACCCTGTTCGAGCACGGCATTCCTTTCGAAGTCGTACCCGGCATCACCGCTGCCGCCGGCGTTGCCTGCTACGCCGGCATTCCGCTGACCCATCGTGATTACGCGCAGGCCTGCGTCTTTGTCACCGGCCATCTCAAGGATGGCACCATGAATCTGGACTGGACCGGCCTCGCCCGTCGCGGCCAGACGGTGGTGATCTACATGGGTTCGACCGGCCTGCCGGTGCTCTGCGAAAACCTCATCGCCCATGGCCTGCCTGCGGACTGGCCCGCCGCCATCGTGCAACAGGGCACTACGCC
>JANLPY010000297.1:0-8288 GCA_031367505.1 Hyphomicrobiaceae bacterium
AACTGCCTCTATTTACATAGGCCAAGTATTGTGTGGGATCGCGTCGAATGGCCTCGGTGTATTCCTCCACGGCTTTGTCCATCTGGCGTTTATAAAAATAAACATCTCCTAAAAGTAGATGAGGCGTCGCCATTTGTGGCACCAAGAGCGACGCTTCCTGGAAGCAACGCAGTGCGTCATCGAGTTCATTTGCCAAAAAGTAGCGCTGTCCTGCCTCAACCAACTCCCTCGCACGCCGTCCATCGACTTCGTGTAGAGTGCCAATTCCCCCAAAAGGTGCTTTCGGAATATCCGCAAGAACCGAAGAAAGACTTGAGACTTGCATCACGGCAGCGATAGCCGCAGCATAAAAGTGCGCTTTCAAAGTGGTCCTCCTGGCTACAAATTTTGAGGCGATCCTCAGACAACGAAGACTACGCCAGTGCATCGTATCTCAGGATGCGTGTTCGACGATGGCATTCGACGGATACCGAAGTTCGTGCATAGCACAGTTTTAGGCGCGTTCCTCAATCGCCCTGTGAGCCAACAGTCATGCTGGTTCGGCCCTCATCAAGGCTCCAATCCAAAGGCTTGATTGAGATCCGAGCGCGCCCGTTCGACGGCCACCCGCGCAGTTGTCCTTGCCAGATCCGCCTCAAAGAGCTGCAATCGCGAGCGGATCAAATCATTCAACGGCATTTGGCCAGCGCGCTGTCCCGCTTGCGTCAATTGCACCACCTCGGCAAGTCCTGCACGGCGGCCTTCCAGTGCGGTGAGCTGCTGCCTCGCACCTTCGAGCTTCGCGCGTGCTTGGGCAACGTCACCCGCAACTTCGCGCTCGGCCAGCGCCAATTCCTCTTTTGCAGCAACGACATCTGCGGCCGCTGCCGCACGCTTCGGCCGATTGATGGCATCGTACGCGAATGGGATTTTCATGCGCACGCCGAGCGATGTCACATTGGGTTCGGCCGACGTGTCCCGCGCATTGCTGGCGAATGCTCCTACCTCCGGCCGTTCCCGATCCATCGTCAACACAAGGGTCTGGTCTGCTTCGGCCTTCTGGACGACGCTGCCGCGCAGCGCGATGCGCGGATGACTTGTGCCAGTAGTGCGACCAGCATTTTTTTCACCGAACATTGCGGGTGGCTCGCGTCCAGTCAGCACCCGAAAGGCGATGCCGGCCTGCTTGAGTTCGGCTCTCTGGCCTGCCAATGCCGCGTCGGCATCGCGAACGTCGGCCTCCGACAGCTTAGGCTCCAATAGTCCAGATTGGCCACTTTGCGCTTGGCCGCGAACGTCCTGCAGCAGCGTCGCTGCAGTAGCGCGCCGCCGCTCGGCGATGGCGACCTTTTCACGGCCCTCGACAACCATCCAGTATCCCTCGCGGACCCGGCGCGCCACTTCCAATCGCCGGAACGTAATCTCGGCCTCGATCCGCTCGCCTTCCGTCAATGCAGCCGTCAAAGCTGCGCCGCGCTCACCGCGCAGCCAGATTGGTAATGTCAATTCGGCTACATATTCACGCGTGCCGCGATCATGGGTCAAAGCGTCGGTGCGGTGTGTCAACGTAGCCCAGGGACCGCCCGGCAGGTGAGCACCGGCAGCTGCGCGTTTGGCATCGGGGACGGCACGACGCGCTATCAGAGCCTGGATTTCCGGGGTTCGCTCGCAGGCACCCTCGAAGGCCGCGCTGAGCGACGAAGCGCGGGCGGGCTGTGCTGTTGCAACGACCGCGAACATAGCAACCGAAGCCGTAAGGCGTCGGAGCCGGTGCATCAGCTTCAGCGCGGCCTGCATGGCATCCCCCATGGCAGGCGCTATAAGGTGCGTCGCCACCAAGAGTCTATGCGAGAGGTCGCTCGTTGGTTCCGATATCATACATTAGATGCGGAAATACCTCAGTCAACCCCAAAGCGCCGCCGCATCGCATGCTTCGGAAAGAGGAAAGGGCTGATGACGTGCTGCCTGCTGCACGTTCGACTGGAGGACGGAGAAGGATTTGAACCTTCGAAACGATTGCTCGTCTGCCAATCCACGCGTTGCAGCGCAGCTCGGTGCCTTCAGCCGCTCAGCCACCCGTCCACTAGCGTTACTTCAACACCGATAGATTAATTTTTGGATATCTAACCCGCGCTTTCGATCGCAGCGAGCAATGCTACGAAAGGTTTCAAATCCAGAACGTTGATGCCTGCACGAGCCGCCTACAGATCCGAAATGACGCGCTTCAATTGTGTCGCACTGTTCGCATACCGACACCTGCGCCAAGCGAGGCAAAAGAATATCGTTTGATTTTACTTTACCTCTATGAAATAGCGGTTGAAATCAGCACTCAATCGAGTGTCACCGACAAACGGCTCTTCGTTCCAGGCAAGGAAGTGGATTTTCCGGCGCTGATTACGTTCGCGAGCTGCAACGAGCTAACGGCATAAAGTAGTGTCGACGCGTCGTCGTTGATGCTGGACTATGGGTTCACCGACCTGAGATAAGCGATGACATCCATCCGATCGGCATCGTCATTCAAACCCGCAAAGGCCATCTTGTTGCCGGGGATAAATGCGCGCGGATCGCTCAGATATTTGTCGATCGCTTCGTCCGTTCACACCAAGCCTTTGACACCGGCGTCGCCACCCCGATCAGAAGATCGATGATGCAGCGAAACGGATTCAAACGGCGCAATCCTCCAGAAATCACGTTGAACAGTAGGGCATTGCGGTCAAGACACAGTTGCGAGGGTGCTGTGTATCGCCGGTATTATCGGCGGCAGATGGCGTAAGGCTCTTGCTCGAGCTGACGCCGATTGTATGGGTCCGCCACAATTTTGACACGCGACGATCCGATGGCCTTTCGGGTTCAATCGTGATATAATATTTTTTCAAAACCTAGATGGTGTGAACCAGAAGACATGCGGTCAAGGCGGCAAATGCAGTGGACGTGGCGGGCGGCGCTTTCGGCGCTGGTAACGCTGGTGCTCGCTATTGCCCCGCTTGCTGCTCAGGTTGTGATGGCCTCGCAGGCCCATGCGAGCGGGCACGAGGTCGGCGCGAGTCATTTCCATGAGGCGCACACAAATCAGGCCGTCAATCAGGCCGTCGGACATTCACATTCCGCTGTAGCGGGGCATAGTCATCATCATGACGGCGGTGGGGATCCAGCGCATCATCACGATGAAGATGGTGTGGTTGTGAATACATCGCAGGATGCGGCTGATCACCATGATCACAGCGGCGGTGGCGACGCGAGTTGCTGCGGCAATTTCTGTCATTCCGCCTTCTGCTTGACTGGCGCTTCAGTTGTAGCGGCGCGAAACACCCGCGCAATTTTTAATTGGGCGAACTGGGTAAAACTCCCATCGGTCGACGCTGATCAGCCACAGCGCCCCCCGTCCCGCCTTCTGTCGTAGTCTTTCCGGTGCCGTTCGGCGCAGCTCAACGCTGCGCCTAGACGGCTATCCCAACGTGACAGTTAAGGCTTGCCCATGCTTCTGCCCCCTTCGGCGGACTTTCGAGTCCGCTCGTACGCCGTTGCCTTATTCGCAATGGTGCTCGCGCTATCGACGTTGGCGTCGCCTCAGTTGACGTTCGCGCATGACGGCCATGATCACGAGCCAGCTGCCACAACGCTTCCGATGACGATAAGTCCGCGCGCCGTAGCCACCGGCGACGAGTTCGAGGCCGTCGCCGTCCTCAAGAGCGGCGAGTTGTTGATTTTCGTCGACCGTTTCGCCGACAACAGTCCCGTGACGAATGCCGCCGTATTGGTGACCGTTGGCAACCGCGAAATCAAAGCGCTGCCGGCTCCGAACGGCATCTATCGTATCGCTTGGCCGCCAGCCGCCAAATCAGGGCGGCACGATGTCGTCATGAATATCCAAGATGGCGCGACAGCGGACCTCTTGATCGCAACGATAGAGATACCGCTAGCGGCCGCCTCGCTTGCTGTTGAACCGGCTGCTGGTCTCCGCGCGCGCGTCCAACACTGGTTCGGCGGATCGCCAATTGTTTTCGGTCTGGTGGCGCTGTCGCTCATGGCTCTGGCGACATTCCTTGTGCGTGGACGGATAGTAACAAAGCGTAACCACCCCCCCGAACCGGTCACGGCCGCCCAGAGATCCAAGATATCCGCTCCTCGTACGCTGGTCGCCCTACTCGTTCTCGGAGTTTCAATCCTATCGGATCGGTCCGCTCATGCGCATGGCGGAGAGGACCACGGCGACGAACCGCCTGTCGCCGCGGCCGCAACAGGAGAGGCACCGCGCCGCCTGCCCGACGGGAGCGTTTTCGTGCCCAAGCCGACGCAGCGGCTACTTGACGTGCGCACCGTGCTGGCCAAGGAAGCACCGCAACAGCCGAGCCAGACGTTCATTGGGCGGGTCATCGCCAATCCCAATCGAAGCGGCCTCGTGCAAAGCAGCACCGGCGGTCGCATAACGCCGACAGGCGCGGGACTGCCGAAACTCGGCCAAGCCGTCAAGGCGGGCGATATACTTGCGATTGTAACACCAGCATTCCTGGCGATCGACAGCGCCAACGTCAGCCAGACAGCCGGGGATCTCGAACAACAGATCGAATTGGCACGGACGAGGCTTGAACGAGCGAAACGTTTGGCCGCCCTGAACGCCGGCCCGCGCGTTCAAGCCGAAGAGGCAGAACTAACGCTCCGAGGGCTCGAACGCCGTCGGGCCGCGCTGAATACCAGCCAAGTGCGATCCGAACCTTTGGTCGCCCCAGTCGATGGCGTGATCTCCTCGACCCGCGCCGTTCCCGGTCAGGTCGTCGCTCCGCAGGACGTTCTGTTCGAGATCATCGATCCCGCCAGCTTGTGGGTGGAGGCGTTGGTGTTCGACACCGCCAGCGGACAGAAATTCGAGCAGCCCACTGCCAGCAGCCAGGATGGGCGCACTTTTTCCCTGACCTTCGTCGGCCGAAGTCGATCTTTGCGTCAGCAATCCGCAATCCTGCAGTTCGAGATCACGTCGCCTGCTGCCGCGCTCGACGTCGGCACGCCCGTTACGGTCCACGCACAGGCTGGCGAACCCATCACAGCGATTGTCTTGCCAAGAGCTGCCGTGGTCCGCTCAGCCAACGGCGAGGATGTGGTCTGGCGCCATACAGAGCCGGAACGCTTTGTCCCGACGCCGGTGAAGATTACGCCGTTCGATGGCGCGCGCGTTCTTGTGCAGGCCGGGCTCAGCGCCGGCCAGCGTATTGTCGTGCAAAGCGCCGAACTCATCAGTCAGATGAGGTGAGCAACCATGTTTAATTTTCTCGTCTCCGCCAGCCTCAAGAACCGCTTGTTCGTGCTTGCATTCGCGTTGCTGCTGGTCGGCTTCGGCGTGGCACTGGTGCCGCGCCTGCCTGTCGATGTTTTTCCCGACCTCAACAAACCGCTCGTCACGCTGTTGACCGAAGCCGAGGGCCTGAGCCCGCAAGAAGTCGAGCAGATCGTTACCTACCCCATCGAAACCACCATGAACGGCATGCCGGGCGTGACGCGAGTGCGCTCGGTGTCCGGAGTCGGGCTTTCGATCGTCTATGTCGAGTTCGACTGGGGCACCGACATCTACCGCAACCGCCAGCAGGTCGCCGAACGGCTTGCTGTGATCCAGGGACAATTGCCAACGACTGTCCGCCCGCAGATGGGCCCGGTCACGTCGATCATGGGCGAGATCATGCTGGTGGCCATCGCGGGCAACGCGGTTTCCGGCACGCCGGTTTCAGCCATGGACGTGCGCGAGATCGCCGACTACGTGGTGCGGCCGCAACTGCTGACTATTCCCGGCGTCGCCCAGGTCATCCCGATAGGCGGTGAAGTCCGTCAGTATCGCGTAACGCCAAACCTCATTGCAATGCAGACGCTCGAGATCACGCCGGACCAGATCGAGACCGCCATCCGCCGCTTCGGCTCCAACACGGGCGGCGGGTTTGTCGATCAGTACGCACGTGAATATCTGATCCGCAATGTCGGCACGACACTTCGGCTCGATGACCTGCGCAACGTCGTTGTGGGCATGCGGGGCTCGCAGGCGAGCGGGACGCAACCGATTCTCCTGCGGCAGGTGGCGGACGTCGATTTTGCAGCCCGCGTCAAGCGCGGCGACGCGGGCTTCATGGGTACGCCCGCCGTGATCGTCTCCGTGCAGAAGCAGCCGGGGGCCGATACCGTGCGCCTGACACGCCAGATCGAAACTACCCTGGCAGAGTTGCAGAAGTCGTTGCCGAAGGGCGTGACGGCCACGAACATCCAGTTCCGGCAAGCCACCTTCATCGAGACGTCGATCCACAACGTCGAGCGCGTACTAGTCGAGGCAGCGATTGTCGTCTCGATTGTGCTGATCCTGTTCCTGATGAACTGGCGCGCGACGGTCATTTCATTGACCGCTATCCCGATATCGATCCTGGTGACCGCCATTGTGTTTCAGATGTTCGGGTTCAGCATCAACACGATGACACTCGGCGGCCTCGCCATCGCCATCGGTGAATTGGTCGATGATGCCGTAGTGGATGTCGAAAATATCCTGCGACGTCTGAAGGAAAACCGCGCCGTCGCTACCCCCCAAGCGGTTCTCAAAGTCATCGCGGCGGCTTCACAGGAAGTGCGCTCTGGCATCGTCTACGCGACTATGATCATCATTCTGGTGTTCGTACCGCTGTTCGCGCTGTCCGGCATCGAGGGCAAACTGTTCGCGCCACTCGGCGTCGCCTACATCGTCTCAATCCTGGCCAGCCTCGTCGTGTCGATCACGGTCACGCCTGTATTGGCCTACTACCTCCTTTCCGGTGCCACCACCCATTCCGGCGACGGTATCGTCGTGCGCGTCCTCAAGCGTGCCAATTCCGCAGCCCTACGGTGGGCCTTCGGTCATGGCGGCGTGCTCATCAGTGCCGTGGTCGGCGCAGTGCTCATCGCAGTGTTTGCGGCTACGAACCTGCCGCGCGCGTTCTTGCCCCCGTTCAACGAGGGCACGCTTACGATCAGCTCCCTCTTCACACCAGGAATTTCTCTCGCCGAATCCAATCGGCTGGGCCTTATCGCAGAGCGCCTGATCCGCGACGTGCCGGAGGTCGTGTCTGTTGGGCGCCGCACGGGCCGTGCCGAGCTCGACGAACATGCCGAGGGGGTGCACTCCAGCGAGATCGACGTCGATCTCATGCCATCGTCGCGCGCCAAGGCCGAGGTGCTCGCGGATTTGCGCACGCGGCTTTCTGTTCTGCCGATGTCGGTCAACATCGGCCAACCCATCTCGCATCGCCTCGATCATCTGCTGTCCGGCGTCAGGGCTGAGATCGCGCTCAAGGTCTACGGTGACGATATCGATACGTTGCGAACGCTCGCCGAGCAGTTCCGCGAAAAGTTGGCTGGTATCGGCGGACTCGTCGATTTGCAAGTCGAAAAACAGGTGCGTATTCCGCAGCTCCGCGTCGCCGTCAATTTCGAACGCATCGCGCTCTATGGCATCTCGCCCTCATCCATCACCGAGGCACTCGATGGCCTTTCGAATGGTCGCGTCGTGTCGCAGATCCTGCAGGGCAACAAACGTTTCGATGTCGTCGTGCGTCTCAAAGACGCCGACCGGACGTCTGAGGGACTTAGCAATCTTCTCATTGCAACGCCCGGCGGTCATATCCCGCTGAGCCTTGTCGCGACCGTGACCGAGGAGGATGGCCCCAACCAGATTCTGCGTGAGAACGCGCAGCGCCGTATCGTCGTGCTCGGCAATTCCGACGGCAAACACGATATGGCTCAAATCGTGGCGGATATCCGTAAAACAATGGCTACGACAGCGTTGCCGGTTGGCTATCGCGCCAGCCTCGAAGGCACGTTCCAAGCGCAAGAGGAAGCGACGCTCGTCATCGGCGGATTGTCGCTCGTCTCGCTGTCGCTGATTTTCGTCGTGCTTTACACACGCTATCAGTCGGCGGCGCTGGCGCTGATCATTATGGCCAACATCCCGCTGGCGCTGATAGGCAGCGTCATCGCGCTGACGCTTGCGGGACAACCATTGTCAGTCGCCAGTATGATCGGCTTCATTACGCTGACGGGCATCGCCGCCCGCAATGGCATTCTCAAGATAAGCCACTATATCAATCTCGTCTTGCAGGAGGGCGAACGCTTTGGCCGCGATATGATCATACGCGGGACGCTCGAACGACTGACGCCGGTGCTGATGACCGCGTTGTCGGCTGGGCTTGCGCTCACACCTTTGTTGCTGGGCGCCGACAAGCCCGGCAGCGAAATTCTGCATCCGGTCGCGGTGACCAACTTCGGCGGACTGATCAGCTCAACGCTGCTCGACGCATTCCTGACGCCGC
>JANLPY010000300.1:0-1541 GCA_031367505.1 Hyphomicrobiaceae bacterium
CCGCCTTTCGCATCCTGACCGCCTGTCGTCTTAATTCCCCTTGGGTTGCTTGTCCTAAACTTCGGGCATCTCGATCTTTCATCGCAATTAGTTAGCATGCCATCCCTTGGTATGCTATCTAATAGTGTGCCGGGTTAATAACAAAAACTGTGAGGGCTGGCAGCGGTTGTCCGCCGAGCATGTCTGCAAATATCTGGCGGAAGTCCTGGATGGCGAGACTGCCCCGAAGGCTGAGGTAGGAAAGTCCGAGGACAATGGCGACGAGCGCGAACCGGATGGCGCGGGCAAGCTGCTGAACGTCAAGAGCGTCTTGTTGAGGAGTAGTTTCGGCTTTGTTCATGGGTGAAGGATAGAAAACGCGTAACGACCCCAGGCTCCCTTTCTCTGCGGACAACGTGTCGAGGATCAGCAGTTAGGCCTTAGTGCTTCCATGATTCAGGCATAAACTCTGCGTGTTCGGTGACATATCGAATCGAAGCCTCGTATGCCCACGGAATGACGATTGCGAGCGCGACGAAAAGAGAGATGCAAGGATTCGTTCTGCTGCGACGCAGCCAGAATAGCTGCGGGGCAATAACAGAGCCGATAATCCCCAACCAAAACGGCAGGCAGTAGGGACCGAAGACCTGCGTGATGAATGCTTGCCTTTCATACGGGTTCCGATTGCACAGCGCAAACGCGCACTCGGCAAAGTAAGCGAGGGCGCAAACTGGGCCGGTAGTGAGAACGATCCACGAAAGGACAGCGACAGAGGCGCTAAGCACGCGGCGTCGGCGGCGAATCAATAGCGCGGCGAGACTGACAACGAGAATGGTTGAGTTCGCGTATCCGAAGATCCATCCGACCGCGAAGTAGAATATATAAAGCGGAGAATTGTTCAAGGCGGTGGTCATAGGCCTAACCTTTGAGAGTCTTGCCCAGATTAGAGCGGGTTTTGGCGAAGGTTTTTGAGTAGAAGGAAGTATAGATTATCGAGGCGATGATTCCAGCGCCCTTCGGATTCCTTGGATTCCTTGAAGTGGAGACAGAAGAATTCCTGGCGAACGCCCCGCAGTTTGATGAAGCGAAACTTGGCGTAGCTCCAGAAGCCCTCGATCCCGTTGACGTGATTTTTTCCGCGGGCGAATTCATTTTCATGGTGGTGAATGCGATGGTGTTCGTAACCGCCCAGCACGAGGCCGTCATAGGCCTTCCAGCCATCGGTATAAATGGTGGCTTGGGAAAGCACCTGGCCCTTGGCCGGTCTTGCGATTGACCATCGTCAGCTGGCTCGCCGTCAGTGCCGGAACATCGGCACCAAACATTTTCACCAACTCCTTGAATTTCCGCTCCGAAATCCTTGCATCGCGAATATATCTGTTGGTCATTGATCTCCAGTAGCTTAAACGCCTTGGCAACGTCTGGACTGGGTAAGACCCAATGGAATTACGGAATTTTATCAAATTACGGAATTGGGATTTGCCGTTGCGATTCGCGGCGAAGGCCCGGTACGCCGGGTTTTCCAACCCTATGACAGCCGCACGAGGTCGCGCAAAAACTGC
>JANLPY010000325.1:0-52243 GCA_031367505.1 Hyphomicrobiaceae bacterium
CGTCACACCGTTCAAGAACGGCAAGGTCGACGAGACAACCTTCGAGCGTTTTGTCGACTGGCAGATTTCGCAAGGCTCGAACGGCTTGGTGCCGGTCGGAACCACCGGCGAGAGCCCGACGCTTAGTCACGACGAGCACAAGCGTGTCGTCGAAATTTGCATCGCCGTCACCAATAAGCGCGTGCCGGTTATCGCGGGCGCCGGTTCGAACTCGACCGCCGAGGCGATCGAACTTACCCAATTCGCCAAAAAGGCTGGTGCCGATGCCGTCCTGCATTCGACTGGTTATTACAACAAGCCGACGCAAGAGGGGCTGTATCTCCATTTCAAGGCGATCAGCGACGCCGTGGATTTGCCGATCATCGTCTACAATGTTCCCGGTCGCACGGTGGTCGATATTCAGGCGGCCACGATGGCCCGCATCGCTGAGTTGAAGAACGTCGCCGGCATCAAGGATGCGACTGGCAATGTCGCGCGGATGTCGCAGCATCGGCAATTGATCACCAAACCGTTCGCTTATCTAACCGGCGAAGATGCGGTTGCACTCGGTTTCAATGCACATGGCGGCGTTGGCATCATATCGGTGACGGCGAACGTCGCCCCGGCCCTGTGCGCGCAATTCCAGACGGCGTGCCGGAACGGGGACTTTAAGTCTGCGTTGAAGCTGCACGATCAGCTCATGCCATTGCACGATGCGTTGTTCGCCGAAACCAATCCGGCGCCGGTTAAGTATGCGACCTCGCGTCTCGGTTTTGGTTCGGCGGAATGCCGTTTGCCGATGGCTCCGATCACCGAGGCTACTCGCAAGTTGGTAGACGCTGCGATGGTGAGTGCAGGCGTGCTACAGTTGAAGGCTGCCGAATAGCGGCCGAATAAGAGGATCAGGTAGCGTCATGGCCGCCAAGAAGGATGACGGCCGCAAAACCGTGGCAGAGAACCGCCGGGCGCGGTTCGAGTATTTCATAACCGACGTCTACGAAGCTGGCCTCATGTTGACCGGCACGGAGGTAAAGTCGCTGCGCAAGGGGCAGTCGAACATCGCCGAGAGCTATGCTTCGTATGAGCCGGAAGGTTTGATGCTGCTCAACGCCTATATACCGGAGTATCAGCTCGCCGGTCCGTTCTACCAGCACGCGCCACGGCGTCCGCGCAAGCTGCTCATGCACAAGAGCGAGATCAGGAAGTTGCGTTTGGCGACCGAGCGCGAGGGCATGACCATTGTCCCGCTCGAGCTGTATTTTAACGAAAAGGGCCGCTGTAAGCTCAAGATCGGCGTGGCCCAGGGCAAGAAACTCCACGACAAGCGCGAGACGTCAAAGAAGCGCGACTGGAACCGCGAGAAGGCGCGCATCATGCGCGACAAGGGGTAAGCTTCGAATGGATCGCGCGTTGTTGCTTCGGATCGAAGAGGCAGGTGTCCATGCGTGGCCCGCATTGGAAACCGCACCGCTGCAGGGTTGGCTGTGGCGCTATTCGGATGGCGGTTCTCAACGGGCGAACTCGGTCTCGGCCCTGACCTTCACGGGCTCCGATTTGGATGCCGCGATCGATGAGGCCGAGCAGCTGTACGCGAGCCGTGGCAATGGCACAATGTTCCAAGTTTCAGACGTCTCGGCACCTGCGGAATTAGACAAGTGCTTGGAAGCGCGCGGCTATCATATCAACGATCCGTGTTCGACGCTGGTCAGTCCAATTGATATCACCGTCGACCCGCCAGTCGGCATCGAATACTTCGCCATCGCCACGCCCGAGTGGTTTGACTGCTACGCTAGCGTCATCACGCCGGAGCGACGGCGCGTGGCACCGCAAATCTTGAACCGCATTCCACCGGGCAGTGCGTTCTGTGGGGTGCGACGGGACGGCCGCATTGTTGCAACCGCGCTGGCCGTCGCACACAAGGATGTTGTCATAGCCGAGTGCGTCGCAACCTTGGCTGATGCCCGCGGAACGGGCGCTGCAACGGCTGTCATGCGCGGTTTGGAAAGTTGGGGTTCGGCGCAGGGCTGCAAGAGTTCTGCACTGCAGGCGCTCGTCAACAATGCTCCGGCACAGGCACTTTACCGGAGCCTCGGATATCGTCCGCTCGGTGGTTATCACCTGCGCGTCAAAGCATGAGCACGCGACCGTGAAAACGGCCGTGTCGACACCCGCTCCTAGTGCCCACCGCCAAGATATGCGGCCCGCACGGCCGGATCGTTCTTGAGTTTGCCGGCCGGGCCTGAACCAGCCATCCGGCCATTCTCCAGCACGTAGCCGAAGTCCGCGACTTCGAGTGCTGCGGCCGCGAATTGTTCAACCAGCAGCATCGTGATTTTTGCAGCCTTGAGCCGTGTGATGGTCGCAAACACCTCTTCGACGAGGCGCGGCGCGAGGCCCATCGAAGGCTCGTCGAGCAACAGCACTTCGGGATTGAGCATCAGCGCGCGCGCCATCGCCAGCATCTGTTGCTCGCCACCCGAGAGTGTGCCAGCGAGCTGGTCGCGACGCTCCTTCAGGCGCGGAAACAGCTCGAACATACGGCCAAGATCGGCATCAATGTCGCCTTTGGGGCGCATGTTCGTCAGCCGTGGAAATGCGCCGAGCAGCAGGTTATCGGTGACATTCAGGGTGCCGAAAACGCGACGTCCTTCCGGCGAATGCGCCAGACCCAGTCGCGTGATCTCATGCGACGGCTTGCCGGCTATGTTCACACCGTTGAGCAAGATCTCGCCAGAATCCGGCTGGATCATTCCCGAGACGGCGCGCAATGTTGTCGTCTTGCCGGCGCCGTTCGAACCGATCAACGTGACGAGCTGGCCTTTCGGCACCGAGATCGAGATCTCGTGGAGGACGCGGACCTTGCCGTAACCGGCGATCAGATTTTTGATTTGAAGCATGTGCCTGATCTGCCTAATGCGCTGCTACGCTGCCGCCGAGATACGCTTCGATGACCTTGGGATCGGCTTGCACCGCAGCCGGTTTGCCTTCGGCGATCTTCTGGCCGAAATCCAGCACCGTCACGGTGTCGCTGATGCTCATCACGACGTCCATGTGATGCTCGATCAAGATCACCGTGATGCCGTGCGCTTTGATCTTGCGGATGATCTCGATCAACTCGCGGATGTCGGGTGCGGTGAGGCCGGCGGCCGGTTCATCGAGCAACAGCAACTTTGGATCAAGCGCCAGGGCGCGGCCAATCTCAAGCAATCGCATCTTGCCGTAGGGCAGGTTGCGCGCCTCCTCGTTGGCCAGACCTTCGAGGCCGACGAACTTGAGAATGCTCATCGCGCGTTCACGGGCGGCACGCTCTTCGCGCTTCGCATTGGGCATGCCGAGCGCCACTGCAAAGACGCCGCTGGTGTAGGAATTGTGCAAACCAACCATGACGTTCTCGATGCACGTCAGCTCGACAAATAGTTGCACGTTCTGGAATGTGCGGGCGATGCCGGCTTGTGCAATCTCTGGCGAGGTGCGGCCGGCCAATGTCTTGCCCTCGAAGACGATGTCGCCGCCGGTTGGCGTGTAAATGCCGGTGAGCACATTCATCATCGTGCTCTTGCCGGACCCGTTCGGGCCAATCAGACCGTGGATCGTCCCGCGACTGACCGAAAGATCGACATCGTTGAGCGCCTTCAGGCCACCGAACTGCATCAGGACCTTGCGGGTATCGAGCAGTACCGCGCCGGCCGCCCCATCGACAGCAGTGTCGCCCCAAACCTTGTCCAGATCCGCCTTGGCATGAATGGTTTCGTGTTTGGCGACGAGGCTTGGCGCGAACCAACCGACAATTTGGCGCACGAAGCCCATGATGCCGTCGGGCAGGTAGTACACGACGAACAAGATCATCAGGCCGTAGATGGTCAACTTCCAATCGACGATGCGATCGAGGAATAACGAGAACACGAACAGTGCGACGCAGAGGCCGGCGGCCACGGCAATGCTCACCGCTTGCGTTCGATCGCGGCGGTAGGCAACGACGCCAGCGATGACGGCCACAGCGGCGATGCCACCCGCCGTCATGCGGAAGAGTTCGAGATCTGACAGGATATTCGGAAGGAATACGATGATTGCCGACCCGATGATCGGCCCCAATCGCGACTTGCGACCGCCCATCGCGACCGCCAATAGGAACTCGATCGACTGGCTGAAGCCGAACGCCTCGGGTGCGATGTACTGGCGGAAATAAGCGTACAAAACACCGGCCAGCCCAGCGAAGCCTGCACTGACAACGAACGCCAACACCTTGTGCTTATAGACGCTGACACCCGTGCAGTCGGAGGCGATCGGACTATCACGCAATGCTTCAAAGGCACGTCCATAGCGCGAGGCAATCAGGCGATTGATGACCACGATCGTCAATACGAGTGCGATCGCCGATACATAATAATATTCAACCTCCTTCATCCGCTTCAAGGATAGGTCGACCCAGTCGCGGATGTCGATGAAGGCGGGTGTGCGCAGCTCGATGCCGAGCGGACCGTTGGTCAGATTGAAGTGATTGAAGAATGGACCCAGGTCGGTCATCTCGTTGATCAGCGTGATCACGATGGTGCCGAACGCCAGCGTCACCATCGCGAGGTAGGGGCCGGTGACCTTGAGCGCCGGCAACGCAAGCAGCGCGCCGAACAAGGCCGTGATGACCATCGCTGCTGGCAGCGCCCACCAGAAACCGAGCCCGAAGTGCATCGACAGCATTCCGGCGGTATAGGCGCCGACGCCGAACAACGCCGCGTGGCCGATCGAAACTTCGCCGGTGTAGCCGAACACCACGTCGAGCCCCAAAACCAGGATCGAGTAAATGATGATCGTCGTAATCAGCGGCAGGTAATACGACGACGTAATGACAAACGGCAGGACAGCCAGGAGCACCAAGCCAGCAAGGTTGAGGAGCGACTTCATTATCTCAGACCTTCTTGATCGCTGTTTTGCCGAACAGGCCGGCAGGCTTGAACGACAGCACCAGCAACAACAGAATGAGACCCGGCACGTCCTTGTATCCGGTGTCGAAATAAAAGCCGGTGAGGCTTTCGGTGATGCCGAGGATCAGCCCGCCGACGACCACGCCCAGTCCACTCGACAGACCGCCGATGATCGCCACCGCGAAGGCTTTCAATCCAAGGGCCGCACCCATGTTGGCGCCAGTCAAGGTCAGCGGTGCGACGAGTACCCCGGCAAGCGCTGCACTGAGCGACGACAGCGCGTACGAGAAGGTGATTACCCGCGAGGTGTTGATGCCCATCAGGCCCGCCGCGTCGCGATCGTTGGCGGTGGCGACCACGGCCTTGCCGTAAATCGAGCGGCGATTGAATAGCTCAACTGCCAGCATCATCGCCAATGCGCCGGCGACAATGATGATCTCCATCGGACGAACATTCACGCCAGCAATAGTGAGCGGCGCTTCACTGACTGGCGAGGGGAACTTCAGCGGGTCTTTGCCCCACACATTCTCCGCGATGTTCTTGAAAATAATGCCGAGCGCGATGGTGGCCATGATCCACCCGGCTTCGGACTTGGTTTTCATTGCCTGGCGCACGCCGAGCCATTCGACGACCGAGCCTTGCATCAAGCCGAAGGCGAACACGAAGGGCAACGCTAGAACATATGCCCAGAATGACCCAAGCGACATGCCGATCATAAAATTCACGACGGTGAACCCGACCAACGCACCAAGTGTCAGCGCTTCGCCTTGGCCGAAGTTGAGTGTCTTCGAGGTCGCGAACGTCAGCTGATAGCCGAATGCCACCACGCCGTAGATCATCCCCACGGAGATCCCAGAGACCAGAATTTGCAGAAAATTTTGCATGTTGAATTGCTCGGATGCGAAGCGGGCCTAAATGCGAAGCGGGCCTAAATGCGAAGTGGGCATAAAGGTGCGCCCCTCACCGTTTTGGCGAGAGGCGCACATCTATCGACTTGTCGCGACTTAGGACTTTGGCTTGATGCGCAATGCGTTGTCGCCTTCGAGATCAGCCGGGTTGGCTGGGACGACGCGTCCACTCTTGACGGTGCCGAGCACCGGAATGTTGGCGGTGATCGCTTCATGGTCGGTGGCGCTGAACGGCTTGTCGTATGTTGAGACGACGCCTTCAACCTTGGTGCCGAGGCTCTCGAGAGCTTCGCGGATCTTGCGACCCTCGGTGGACTTCGCCTGATTGATGGCGGCGGCAAGCAGCAGCATCGAGTCGTAGCCCTGCGCGGCCGAAACCGGTGAAGGAATACGATCGACCTTATACGCAGCCTGATAGGCTTCGATGAAGGCCTTGCGCTTCGGGGTTGAAGGCGCCTGGATGAACGTCTGCGGCATCATCACGCCTTCGCCGTTGGCACCGGCCGAGTCGATGAAGCTTGCCATCGACAACGTCCACGATCCCATGACGGGCACTTTCCAGCCGAGCTTGACGACGGCATTCACGGTCTGCGCGAGTTCAGGTCCGATGGCGTACGTGAGGACGACGTCGGCGCCGGCATCCTTGGCGCGCAACGCCTGTGCCGTCATATCGGTGTCGCCGATGTTGAACTTCTCGACGGCGACCGCTTTCAGACCGCGATCGGCAAGTGCTTTTTCGAGATCGGCGCGGCCGAGCTGGCCGTAGTTGGTCGAGTCGGCAATGATGGCTGGCTTCGAATAGCCGCCCTTCTTCACCGCATCTGCGATCATGTTGCTCTGGATGGTGTCATTGGCCGAGTTGCGGAAAATGTAGTTGGCCTTGTGATCCGGCGGCAGAAATTGCTTCGTCACCAGCGAGCCGGTCGACACGTTATTCATGACCGGGATTTCGGCTTCTTGATAGAAGCGCTGCGAGGCGAGCGAAACACCGGTATTGATAAAGCCGACGGTTGCGACGACCTGCTCTTTATTGATCAGCTCTTGAGCGATCTGAACGCCGAGCTCGTTCTTGGCCTCGTCATCGCGTTCGATCAGCTGGATCTGCTTACCCAGAACGCCGCCAGCCTTGTTGATTTCCTGCACGGCGAGCTTGACGCCGTCGCGCATGCTCACGCCCATCGCGGCTGAACCGCCTGTGAAGGGGCCGCTCAGTCCAATTTTTACGGTCTGTTGCGCATGAGCAGTTGTGCTCAGTAATGCACAAAATGCGGTCGCGAGAATTCCGTTTTTAATCTGCATGTTCTTTTCCATCCTTGGCGATGTTGCGAGCGCTTGAACACTACTTTTTGTGAGTTTGGTTTGGCCCATTTTTGTTCCGGCGAGCACAGGCCAAGAGTCTGGTATGCCAGGAACACAAAGCTGTCCAGGCTGATTCGCAATGCCGTAAAGTATTATTGATTAGAGGCGCTTCGCCGGGATCGATCGGGCAACTGCGATGCCGAGCACGGCATAGACGGTGATCGTTAGGAATGCCGATCTGAAGGCCGTCATCAACGCCCCGCGGTCCGCTGATGTCATCGCTATTCCGGCTTCTGAAGTGGCCGGCTGGACCGTCGACGCGAAAAGTCTGGCCGCATCAAAGTTACTCCGGGCAAGTGCGTAGAAAAGTACTGCACTCACAATGGCGGTGCCGATCGCCGCACCCAGGGATCGTGACAGTTGGACCGAGGCTGCCGCCGAACCGAGAAGTGCGGTGCCGGCAGCATTCTGCACGGTAATTTGTACAACCCCCATCACCGTGCCCATCGATAATCCAAGGCACAGAAGCAGTGCCGCAAAATGGTACGTTCCAAGCGTGCTCAGTAGGAACGTAAGCAGAAGTAGGATGGTGCTCGCGACGCTCAGCCCGATCGTTGGAAAGATCGTCGTCAGGCCAGTTTTCGATATGAACCGGCCGGTGGTTGTCGATCCAATTGCCAAGCCTACCATCAACGGTAACAGGAACAGACCGGACTGCGCGGCGGACGATCCCATGATGGAGTGGGTAAAGAGCGGCAGCATCGTAACAAGTGAAACGAGTGTTGCACCATGACAAGCCGCTAACAGATCGCTACGCCAGATCACCGGACGTCCCAATAGCGCGATCGGAAAAATCGGCCGCGTCGCGCGGCGCTCTTGAAGTACCAGTAAACATACAGCGCCAATCGAGATGACCAGCAATATAATCGCCCATGCCGCGTTCGCGCCGGAGCTGCGTTGAACCAGTTCCAAGGCGCTGAGCAGCGGCACTATGAACATTATGAACCAAACGAGGCCCTGATAATCGAAGCGCGTTTGCACTCCGATTGTCGCGGTGGCCGGAATTCGCCAAGCTTGCAATGCTGCAACGATCCCCAACGGGAGATTGATCAGGAAGACACTTTGCCAGCCGAAATGCTGCGTCAAGTAACCACCTGCTACCGGGCCGAAAGTACTGGAAGTGACAATCAAGGCTGCCAAATAACCTTGGTAGCGGGCCCGATCACGCGGTGGGATCGCCTCACCGATGCGTGCTTGCGACAGCGTCATCAGTCCGCCGCCGCCCAATCCCTGCAATACGCGGGCACAAACCAGCATTTCGATGCTTTGCGATGCGGCGCACAGAACCGACGCAGCGATGAATATTGCAAGTGCAATTAGCATCATTCGCCTACTGCCGTGGGCGTCGCGCAGTTGCCCGTAGACCGGTGCCGCGATGCTGGTGGCGACGAGATAGGCGACGACAACCCAGGAAACCCGTTCGGCACCTCCAAGATTTGAAGCGATCGATGGCAGTGCCGTTGACACGATGGTCTGGTCGACGACCGCCAGAAACATCGGCAGCGCGATGGTCGCGAATACCGCGACGAAGTTCGCTCCAGTTATCTTATGTGCTTCGCTGCTCACGTTATCGCTCCCGAGCGCGGTCAATCTTTTTTTGTAACTGGAAGTTTCTTCTGCACACGCTCATCGAAGCGGGCCACATTCACAATAACGCGTTGGTGCGTACCGTCGCCGATGGCTTCTTTCTCGTCGCGAACTTCG
This sequence comes from Hyphomicrobiaceae bacterium, assembly GCA_031367505.1. GTDB lineage: Bacteria > Pseudomonadota > Alphaproteobacteria > Rhizobiales > Hyphomicrobiaceae > JAKFWF01. Next base: position 8,870 of record JANLPY010000325.1, read on the forward strand.
ACCCTGTAAGTGAGGGTGCGCCCTTCGATCGCCGTGAGCTCTGCGGTGGCGTCGATGCGCATGCCCACAGGGGTCGCTGCAAAATGGCGGACGTCGAGATGTATGCCCAAACTTTGAAAGCCTGCCGGCAGTAGATCTTCGACGGCGGCCAAGGCCGCCGCTTCGATGACGTTGATCATGATGGGTGTTGCCAAAACCGACACTCTGCCGCTGCCAACGCGGGGCGCCGTGTGCTCTGGACCTACGATCAGATCAGCCGTTCCCTTCATGCCCAGCCGAAGTCTCGAGAGGTCCATCGTTCAGCTCCGGCTTGAGGCAAAATCGCGTGAATCGCGTGAGAACAATTGAGTTCATATCACACCTTGTGACCAAGGACTGGCAACCGGAGTTGGCTTCGATAATTCACACAACAGTCATGCATTGCGTATCGCTGGACGACAGTGGGCAAACTCTGCCACTTTGTCGCGGTGTCCGCTTGGCGGGCTGAAAGTTTTCAGCCGGATTAGCCGGCCTGCAAAATTCCACCAATTGGAGGAACGACCGCATGCAGCAGAAAGTCGATACAACGTCTACATTGCCGGCGTCTGGCAGCGCTGCCGAACTAGAATGGCAGGCGCGGGTTGATCTGGCGGCCGCGCACCGCATTTGCGTGGCGAATGGCTTCCACGAGGGCATTTTCAACCATTTGACGCTGACCGTACCCGGTACGACGGACCGCTATTACCAAATCCCGTTTGGCACGCATTGGTCGGAGGTCTGCGCTTCGACGTTCATGGAAGTTGGTTGGGATGGGAAAGTTCTGCGTGGCGAAGGCGAGGTCGAGCCATCGTGCTATGCGATCCATGCCCCCATCCATCGCAAGCTGCCGCGCGCCAAGGCGGTGTTCCATACGCACATGCCATTTGCCAGTGCGCTGACCCGGCTGGAAGACCCGAAGTTCAAGCCGATCGGGCAGACGGAAGCGATCATGATGCGTAAAACCGGCTACGACATGGACTATGCCGGCCCAGCATTCGATCCGGAAGAAGGCGAACGTCTCGCGGATATCATCGGTGACAGTAAAGTTTTGTTCATGGGTAATCACGGCGTGGCAACCGTCGCCGAGTCGGTCGCCGAGGCGTTCGACTTGCTCTATTATACGGAGCGTGCGGCACAGGTGCAGATCTACGCCATGTGGACCGGTCAAAAGCTGCTATCGATGCCAGCTCCAATCCTGCACAAGACGATGAACGTGGGCGCCGGTCATACCTTCCTGCACGGCAAACCGCACGACTACCACTTCCGTGCGTTGAAGCGGCTCCTCGACAAGACCGAACCCGATTACAAAGAGTGATAGCGATAGCCGGCGCTGGGTCAGCTGGCGGCGACGTCGACGACGAGGCAGCCCCAAACGCCTCGTCCATCGATCAACGCATGGCCCTCGATCATTTCGTCGAACTCCAATCGGCGGCCGATCCGGTGCTGCAGTTTGTTGGCACTAAGTGCTGCGGTGGTGTCGGAAAATGCCCGATCCTGCGCCGTGGCCGGCATGCCGAAAATCGCGAAGGGGCGGATCGTGATGTTTTTGTACATCAGCGCCTGGAACGGAATTTTCGGCGTGGCGTCGGCATCTGACGAGTAAGTAGCGATCACGCCGTTGGGGCGCACGAGTTGCGGCGCAAGTTGGATCGTTTCTGAAAAAGCGGTGTCGATGATCCGATCAATGCCGACCCCTTCGGTGAACGCGGTGACTTGTCTGACAACGTCATCGCTCGAATAGTTGATCACGAGATCGGCGCCGAGTGCGCGGACGGCGGCTGATTTTTGCTCCGAGCCTACGGTGCCGATAACCCGTGCGCCTGCCCATTTCGCAAGTTGAACGGCGTAGCTGCCAACGCGGCCGGCAGCGCCGGTGACCAGGACTGTTTGCCCGGCGATCGACCCATCGGCGAATAGTCCGCGATGGGCGGTCACCGCCGGCACACCTAGGCAGGCGCCTTCGGCGAGACTAGCCTGACTGGGCAAGGCGATCGCCTGCCGCGACGGCAACGTGACGAACTCGGCCGCCGTGCCATGGGCCCGGCCTGCTTGGGCGCCGAATATCCAGACGAACTCGCCAACGCGTGTGGTCGAGACGCCTGCGCCCACTTGATCAATCACACCCGAACCATCGTTGTTGGGAATGATGCGGCTGAACTGATTGAGCTCGCGGCCAAGCGTTCGCCGTTTTCCATCAGTCGGATTGATTGTCGAATGCGTGACTTTGATCCGCACTTCACCGGCACCGGGCGTTGGATCCGCCATCGTGCCAAACTTCAAGACGTTCTCGGCAGTGCCGGCTTTTTCATACCAGTAGGCACGCATTGTCTTGATCCCTTCGGTATCTCAAAAATCGAGTGGCAGCACTTGGACGGTCTCGCCAGCTTTCAACACCGGTGCACCCACCTCCCTGACGAGCAAGCAATCGGCCGCAGCCAGCGGCGACAGCAGCGAGGAATCCTGGGAGCGGACCGGGCGGGCGAGCAAGCGGCCATCGTCGCCTCTCTGCAAGGTTGCGCGCATGTAGTGCGTTCGCGGGCCGTTCGCCTCGATATCCACGGCAGCGATTGCGTCCACCATGCGGGCATTGCTCTGCGTGCGCCCGCACAAGCGCTCGATCAATGGCACCAAAAAGACGCGTGTGCAGATCAACGCGGAAACCGGATTTCCAGGCAAGCCGACGACGCGCATGTCGCCGAGGCGGCCGAATAACATCGGCTTGCCGGGGCGCATCGCGATCTTCCAGAAATCGAGCGATAGACCGCGCGCTTCCAGCACCGGCGCGATGAGATCGTGATCGCCAACGCTCGCGCCGCCGATGGTGATCAACAAATCGTATCCGCGGGCACGATCGATATGCGCATTGAGGGCTTCGCGCGTGTCGGCCGCGATCCCCAAAAAGTGCGGATCGCCACCTGCCGCTGCGACCAACGCTGCGACGCCGTAGGGATTGGAGCAGACGATTTGGTCCGTGCCGGGTGTAACTCCTGGCAAAACCAATTCGTCGCCGGAGGCCAAAATCGCAACTTTCGGTTTGCGATGGACGGGCAACGTCGCATGACCCATGGCAGCTGCGAGCGTGATCTGCCGCGCACCGAGGCGTGTGCCTGCATTCAGGAGTTCTGCGCCGGTGGTGAAGTCGCCGCCGCGTGGGCGCACGTGGGCTGCATCCGGGTTACCCTCGCGCACGATGACTGCATCATCTTCGCGCGTACAATTTTCTTGGATGTGCACCGCGTCGGCACCGTCCGGCATTGGCGCGCCGGTAAAAATGCGCACCGCTTCTCCCGTCGCCACCTTGCCGCGAAAACCCTGGCCAGCTGCCGCTTCGCCGATGACGCGCAGCCGTGCTGGCAGCGTTGTGAGGTCCGTCAATCGAACCGCGTAGCCGTCCATCGCAGATGCGTCGAACGGCGGCGCCGTGAGCTTGGCCGCCAAAGGCTCGGCCAGTGTGCGCCCTGATGCTGACAACAAATCGACCGGCTCCGGCGAAAGCGGCATCGCGCCGGCGAGCAACCTTTCGAGCGCATCGGCAACGGGCAGCAACGCCATGTGTCAAGTTCCTGCCCGGTACGTGCCAGAGCGGCCGCCGGTCTTTTCGATCAGCCGGACGTTGGCGATCACCATCCCTTTTTCGGCGGCTTTCAGCATATCGTAAATCGTTAGGCACGCTACAGAGACCGCCGTCAATGCTTCCATTTCAACGCCGGTTTGTCCGGTAACGCGAACCTCGGCCGTGATGTGGATGCCAGGTGGCGTGTGTGACAATTCGAAGTCGACGGTCGCTTTGGTGATCGCCAATGGATGACATAGTGGGATCAACTCGTGCGTCTTTTTCGCGGCCATGATGCCAGCGATCCGGGCGGTGGCGAGAACATCGCCCTTCTTCGCGGTACCGCCTTCGACGAGCGCGAGTGTCCCGGCAGTCATCGACACAAAGCCCTCGGCAATCGCCGTGCGCGACGTCGTGGCTTTGTCCGACACGTCGACCATACGTGCTTCGCCGCGTTCGTTGATGTGCGAAAGCTTGATCACGCCGATCCTCCGAGCAATCTCTGCGTGGCGGCGGCGACATCTTCTTGCCGCATCAAGCTTTCGCCAACCAGGAACGTGCCAACGCCAACCTTGGCCAGTCGCGCAATGTCGGCTGGCGTAAAGATCCCGCTCTCGCCGATCATGATGCGATCCTTCGGTATTTTGGGCGCCAATGCCTCGGTGGTCGCGAGCGTCACTTCAAACGTCTTTAAGTTGCGATTGTTGATGCCGATCATTGCGCAATCGAGTTTGAGAGCGCGGTCGAGTTCGGCTGCGTCATGGACCTCGGCGATGGCGTCCATGCCCCAATCGCGGGCGGCACGCGCGAGATCGCGGGCCGTCGGATCGTCGATTTGCGCGAGGATGATCAATATGCAATCGGCGCCCCAGGCGCGTGCTTCGGCGACCTGATAAGTGTCGAGCATGAAATCCTTGCGCAGCGCCGGCAAATCGCAGGCGGCACGAGCTTGCGTCAAAAACTCCGGCGCTCCTTGAAACGACGGCGTATCGGTTAGCACCGAAAGGCACGCGGCGCCTCCCGCAGCATACGCCTTGGCAAGGGTTGGCGGATCGAAGTCAGCGCGGATGAGCCCTTTCGACGGCGACGCTTTCTTGATCTCGGCGATTAGTGCTGGTTTGCCGGCATCGAGTTTGGCGCGGATCGCCGCGGCGAAGGGTCGGACGGGCGAGGCCGCTAGCGCCTCCCTCGTGACCACGGAGAGCGGGCGCAGTTCCTTTGCGGCAGCAATTTCAGCACGCTTGTAGATTGTGATCTTGTCGAGGATGTCGCTCATGGCCGAGGTATACGCGCAGGGCATGGATTGTGGAAGTACTGCTGCAATATCAAGCTCCATCAATCCATATCAAGGCATACCCAGCGAATTGGACTTGACGCGTGAACAATGATCATATACTTATGAACTAAGTTCATATAATTGTTTTTTGACGCCGATCCTGAACTAAGCAAACTGACGGCTCATCTCGAAAGGACAAATTCATGGCGCTACCTTTGTCCTACACCAACCGGCTGAGTAAAGACGTCGATCGATGGCATGACGCCGGGTGGATCGATGCGCGCGGACGCACCGGCATCTTGGCCGATGTGCAATCTCGCAAGGCGATCATCAGTCAACCGGGTGTCTTGGCGATCCTGGGCGCGACCTTGGTCGGCTTTTCCGCGATGACGTTCGTCGCGGCCAATTGGCAGGCTATGTCGAAGCTCGCGCGGCTATTGGTTTTGATGATCGGGCTTTGGGCCGCTTATGGGGGAGCCGCCGTTCTCTTTACGCGCCGTCTCAATGCATTCGGCGATGCGGCGGTCCTTGCCGGAGCCGCCATATTTGGCGCAGCCATCATGCTCGTCTCTCAGATGTACCACATCGAGGGCAATCCGCCCGATGCCGTGCTGCTCTGGGCCATCGGCGCACTCGCTTCCGGCGTGCTGTTCCGGTCGGGTCCAGCGCTCGGATTATCGATGCTGGCGATCGGCGTGTGGAGCGCCTGGGAGATGCAATTGACCACCGGTGTGCATTGGGCTTTCTTGGCCGGTTGGGCCGTGGTCGCCGGGGCTTACCTTTGGCTCCGTTGGCGACCGGGACTGCATCTGGCAGCAATGACGATGGCCGGCTGGATCATCGCTCTCGGTTGGAAGTTGCCGCATGGCCCGCACCACTGGCTGGTTGCCTCGATCGGTTTTGCGATCGCCGCGCTGTCGGTGATCGGGACTTGGCACTATGCGAAAGCGCTCGATGGCCGTGTTGGCGCCATTGCGCCCACTACAACGACATACGGCTTGGCGCTCGGTTTCGCTGGCCTGCTTTTGGGCCAGTTCGAGCGGATGTATCCGGCAACGCCATTTGGAACCTTGCTCGGCGGCGCGGTACTTACGTTAGCGCTCGTCACCGCCACCATCTACTGGGCGATGCACACCGACAATCGGTCAGCGCTGATGGTCGGCTATGCCGCTTTTTCGGCTGAGATCCTGGCGCTCTACTTCAAGACCTTCGGCACGTTGCTCGACACGTCGCTGATATTCGGCATCGGTGGTTTGTTGATCATCGCACTTGCCTCGGTCGCTTTCCGCCTGATGAAGCACAAACCCCACATCGAAGGAGCCGCATCATGATCAATATCGATCGTAAATGGCTGGTCGCTGGGATTGCTGCCGCAGCGCTCCAAACCGCCGCCATCGGTTGGATCGTATGGGACCGGATCTCACTTCTCAAAAACGGGCGCGAGATCGTGCTGCCGATCATTCCGGTCGATCCGCGTTCGCTGTTTCGTGGCGACTACGTGATCCTCGATTATCCGGTAACGGCTGTGGCCGCGCACCTGATGTCGCCTGCTATGAAAGCAGCAAAACCGGCGATCTTCTATGTGACGCTGAAGAATACGGACGGCGGATGGGAGCCGATGGCATTTTCTGAAAAGCCGCCGGCGAGTGATGCAAATCAGATTACGCTTAAGGCCCGCATGCGCTACAGTTGGTCGGAAAGCACGCGGCGGCGTCCGGTTGCGGCCGCTGGTACTGCCGCTGGCCCTGCGACCGCCACACCAGTCACGCCGCCAGATCTCGTCTACAACGTGCGTTACGGCATCGAGAGTTACTTTGTGCCCGAGGGCAAAGGCCTCGCACTCGAAGCACTTGCACGCGAGAAGAAACTCGCCGCTGTCATCGCCGTCGATGCTCGCGGCAACAGCGCCATCAAAGGCCTGATGATCGATGGCAAGCTGCAATACGAGGAGCCGTTACTCTGATGGCGCCTTGCTTGTTAGCCCCGGCCGCGGGCCCGGCCGGCGGCGCGAGCAGGGGCACCTAACCTCTAGCGGGATGGGCAGGTGATCGCATAAGGTAGGGGCGGCTATTTTCACCCCACAATGGAGATCATGCATATGGCAATCACTCGCCACGAGCCGTCCAAGATTTTGTCCAAGGTCGTCGAGGCTAACCGCATGGTGTACACCGCCGGCGTCGTTGCCGACGACATCAGCCAGGATGCCAAGGGGCAGACCGCCCAGATCCTCAAGGAAATCGACAGACTGCTGAAGCTTGCCGGGGCCGATAAATCAAAGGTCATTTCGGCGACCATCTGGCTTACCGACATCCGCCTGCGCGACTCGATGAACGAAGCCTGGAACGCCTGGACGGGCGGCGAAAACCTTCCCGGCCGCGCCTGCATCGAAGCCAAGCTCGCCGATCCGCGCATGCTCGTCGAGATCGCAGTCATTGCCGCGAAGTAAGCAATAGGAAGTAAGGGGACAGTCACCGATCGATTTAAATAGCTGGCGATTTGCAGCGACCTTTCGAAATCGGTGACTGGCCCGTCACCCGCCAAACCTACCCGCTGGTTCGAACCCGGAAACCGACTTGCCCGTTGGCACCGCAAATGCCGATCGATCGCGCGCCAGATGCTCACCGTGTGCCATGTCGCCAACAAGTTTGCCATCACGCACGACGGTCCGGCCGCGCACGATGGTCGTCATTGGCCAACCGGTCACTTCGATGCCTTCATACGGCGTGTAGTCGGCGCCGTGATGCAAATCGCCGGCGGTGATTGTCACTTTCCGCGTTGGATCCCAGATTGCAATATCGGCATCGGAACCAACCGCGATCGTGCCCTTTCGCGGATGCAATCCGTACATCTTCGCGTGGTTGGTCGATGACAGCGCGACGAACTGATTGAGCGTAATCCGCCCCTTCACGACGCCTTCCGAGAATAAAATTGGCAACCGGGTTTCAACGCCCGGAATGCCGTTCGGCACCCAACGAAAACTGGTGCGGCCCTTTGCGATCAATTTGCCTTGCGGGTCATCGTAACGGAACGGGCAGTGATCGGACGAAAACACCTGGAACACGCCGGTCTCGATGCCGCGCCAGCAGTCTTGTTGCGATTGCTTGTCGCGTGGCGGGGGCGAGCACACGTACTTCGCCCCCTCCATGTTGAGGCCTTCGAGATCGCGTTCGGTCAGCACCAGATATTGCGGGCAGGTCTCACCGAACACCTTCAAGCCCTTCGATTGTGCCCAGCGGATTTGCTCCATCGCTTCGCCGTTCGAAACGTGGACGATCATCACCGGCACGTCGATCATTTGGGCCAGCGAGATGGCACGATGCGTTGCTTCGCGTTCCACCGGGATCGGTCGCGAGGTCGCGTGATACTGCGGCGCGATCTTTTGGGCGGCCTCCAATCGGGTGGTGAGAAAGCGGATCGCGTCGTAGTTCTCGGCATGCACCATGACCAGTGCGCCAGTTTCACGTGCGACCGAGAATACCTCCAACAACTGCATGTCATTGAGCGCCATGCCCTCGTAGGTCATAAACACCTTGAACGAGGTGTAGCCGTCGTCGACGAGGGCCGGCAGTTCCTGGCCGAGCACCTGTGGGGTCGGATCGCAAATCACCAAGTGGAAGCTGGTGTCGATGTACGATTTGCCTGCGGCTTGTTCGTGATAGTCGTTGAGCGCCGCGCGCAGCGATTGGCCCTTTTCCTGCACGCAGAACGGCATGACCAGCGTGTTGCCGCCGAACGCGGCCGACCGCGTGCCGCTCTCGAAATCATCCGCCATGACGATGCCGGGGCCGGAGGCTTGCGCAAAGTGGACGTGGCTGTCGATACCGCCGGGCAGCACGAGTTTGCCCGTCGCATCGATCACTTCGCCGGCAGTGCCCAGGTTGAGTCCCAGCGTCGCGATCCGGCCATTGCGGATGCCGACGTCGCACACGACGGTATCGCTCGCTGTTGCAACCGTGCCGCCGTGAATGACCGTGTCGAACTTGCTCATGGGATGCCTCTGATCAACCTCTTTCGACAAATGGATCTGCCGGTAGGCGATCCGTCAAGTACGTCGTTCTACCCGACAGACGGGCGAAGGCTCAAACGCCGCGCATCAAGTGCGGCAGCCAAGTCGCTAACTGCGGAAACACGATGAGTACAATCGTGAACAGGATCATGATGATCGCATAAGGGATGGAGCCCATGATCACGTCGCTGATCGGCCCGCCATCCGAGCGAATGCCTTGCACGACATACAAGTTCATGCCGACCGGCGGTGTGATCAGCCCCAGTTCGCACATGATGACGATAAACACGCCAAACCAGATCGGGTCGACGCCAGCCGCCGTCACGACGGGGAACGTCAGGGGGATCGTCGCCACCATCATCGACAGCGTGTCCATGAACATGCCCAGGATCAGGTAGAACACAATAAGCAGCAGCAGGAGCGATACCCGGCCGAGGCCAAAGCTGGTCGCCCACTTGGTCAGTGCTTCGCCGATGCCGGTGAGGCTCAGCGCCAAGTTGAGCACGAATGCGCCAACGACGATGAATAGAATGATGCCGCTGGTCCGCGCGCTCGACAGGAAACAGTTCTGCATCAGGCCGAGCGAAAAGCGGCCACCGGCGATAATGAAGATGAGGCCAGCCACGACGCCGAGTGACGCAGATTCGGTTGCCGTCGCCACGCCCGTGTAAAGCGATCCGATGACGATGCCGAACACGATCAGCGGCTCGACGAGATAGCGGAGCAATCGCACGCGCTCGGCAAATGGCACTTCGTCGTAGGCGACATCGAGTTTGCGGATCACGCTCGACACGTAGATCCACACCATGAATAGGCCCGCGAGCAGCAACCCCGGCACGATACCGGCGATGAACAGTTTGCCCACCGACGTATTCGTCATGCTGCCGTAGATGATGAAGTTGATACTCGGCGGAATGAGGATGCCGAGCGTGCCGCCGGCCGCAATCGAGCCCAATGACTCGCGCATCGGGTAGCCGCGCTTCTTTAGCGATGGCAGCGCAACTGTGCCGATCGTCGCCGCGGTCGCAACCGATGATCCCGAGGTCGCGGCGAACAGCGCGCAACAGCCGATGTTGGTGTGCAATAGCCCACCGGGTAGCCGGCCGAGCCAGGCTGCAAATACCATGTACATGCGATCTGCCATGCCGCTGCGCAGCAGGAGTTCGCCAAGAAGCACGAACAACGGAATGGAGGTCAGTCCGTTCTCGCTCATCGTGCCCCAGGCGACGGAGGCTGCCGAGATCAGAAAAGCGTCGCCGAACGCCGCCATGCCGCCGATCATGCCGAGCAGCAGCATGACCGCCGCGATCGGCAGACCAAACAGCATCAGAATGACCATGAGAAGAAAGCCGACGATGCCGGCTGCAACGGAGCTCATCGTTTGTCTCCGTCACCAAGCATTGCCGATGCGACCGCGCCGCGGGCATGAATGTCTTCCAACTCCTCGGCCACTTCGTCCTTGGTGCCTTTCGGCGAGAAGTCGCGGTCCACTGCGTCAATGTCGCCGCGCACCAGGCTGACGACCAGCTTGCCCGCCAGCACGCAGGCGAACACGGCAAAGAGCACGAGCGACGCCAACCATAATGCTTGCGGATATTTAAGCGGTGTCGCCCACGGTGTTTGTGCGGTGGAATTGTAGGAGACGGAATCGGCCCAGGCGATATGCGCCATTCGCACCAACACCAGTGCCGAGAGCGCAATGGCCAGGATCGAGATCGTGTTGAGGGTGACGCGTGCGAAGCGTGGCATCATGTCATGCAGCAGATCGATGCGGACGTGGGCGCGGCCAGCGAGCGCGACGAGCATCGCCATCGCACTGCCAATCGCCAGCACGTAGCCACCAAGTTCGTCAACGCCTTGCAACGAGACGTTGAATACTTTCCGCCCGACCGTCTCCACTGCCACCGCGAACGACAGCAGCAGGAATGCGAGCCCAAACAAGGTGGCAGCAATCGCTTCAAGGCGTTTCAATGACCGGCCCTTTCTGCAAAAATCCACGCGTCAGCGCCGCTGACCCGCCCGGGAACTAGTCCAGGGATGACAATGGTGGGAGGCGGCACACGGGTCGAAGTCGATGACCTAGGCAGCAGAACTCGAAGTTCAAAAGTCCTCACTTCACCCCGACGATCGGGCCTACCAACTGCTTCCAGGTGGCCGAGCAGGTGGGATTGACCTTATCGCAGCCATCGGCCCAGGCCGGCAACGAGATCTCACGGATCGCATCGCGTACAATCTGCTTGTCGGCGTCTGAGGGCTCGATCGTGGTCAGCTTGTATTTCTTGCCGGTGGTGCAAGGGTCCTTGCCGGCGTTGCAATTCATGCCGTCGGTCCAAAGCTCTTCCGAGTAGGACCAGATGTCGGCAGTTAGGCCGTCAAACGCAGCTTGTAGCTTCTTTTGATCCTCCGGCTTTATTTTGTTCCAGGCAGCCAAGCTGATCGCGTGACCTTGCACAGCAACCTGCAGACCAAGCGCATAGACGTGCGTTGCCGTCTCCGGCCAACCGGCGGAGTTTGCCGAACTCGGACCCGTCACGGCGCAATCGATGGTGCCGAGCGACAAGCCCTGGCTAACTTCGCCGAATGCCATCGTCACCGGCGTCGCGCCGACTTTCTCCATGAATTTCGCCATCACACCGTCGAGAATGCGAACCTTCAATCCCTTGAGGTCGGCGAGCCCCTTGATCGGCGGCTTGCAGAATATGATCTGCGGGCCGAAGGGCCAGATGCCGAGCAGTTTTGCGTTGAACTGGGTTTCGAGACGCTTGGCGACTTCACCCTGGTAGGCGGTGACCACTTTTTTCGCCGTGGCAAAGTCCGTGTTCAGCCCGACAAGATCGAGCCCGAGGATCGTCGGCTCGTCGCGCGACACTTGGCCCAAGCGTAGCCCGATGATGTCGAACAACCCGGATTTCAGAACGCGAAGCTGTTCGAACTCCTTCACGCCCGTGGTGTCGAGCGGCTTGTATTCGACCTCGATCGGCAAGCCAGTCTTGGCGGCAAGTCCCTCGAAGAAGGGCTGCTCTTTATTCTTCTGGATCGCGCCGGTCGCCAGTGGCATGCCCATGATGCGGAGTTTGAGTTTTTCCTGAGCATGAGCGGGTGCGAGGACTATGGCCATTGCCAGCACAGCGGCGCCTAGTCTCAGCAGCGCTACAGCGCTCAATTTCACCAGCGCTCCCGCGCTCAAGTTCATAAGTGCCATGTCCGCAATCCTTCCCAGCTATATCCCCGAATTCCAGCATCAGCCTAAACGAGACCGTTCTCTCGTCAATCGGCGTTCTACGGTTTGCTTGATCGATCTGTATGCATTTGTTGCCTATGTTCGCAGCATTGGGAGCGGTCGCCGGGCCGAAGCGGCGGTGCTATAGACGGTATCCGCGAAGTCGAGAGGGGCATACATTGAGTACTGATCAAAGACCGGTTCGGGTCGGCATCGACATCGGTGGTACGTTCACCGATTTGCAGATCTTGGACGCCCGCCTCGGCACCACGGTCGCGCACAAGGTGCCGACGACGCCGGAAGATCCCTCAATCGGTCTCATCGCCGGATTGAAGGAGGCGGGCGAGCGTTACGGCTTCACCTTCCAAGACGTCGGTTATCTGCTGCACGGCACCACGATTGCGACCAATGCGGTGTTGGAGCGGAAATTTCCGGCTGGCGCATTGATCACGACCGCTGGCTTTGAGGACGTTCTTGAGATTGGCCGCCACAACCGCCGCGACATCTACACAGTCAAGCCGGTGCCGGTTCCTGCATTGATTGAGCGTCGTCGCCGGCTCGGCATCGTCGAGCGCATCACCGGGCGCGGCGAGATTGAGACTGCGATCACCGCATCAGCGCTCAGTGATCTGGTCCGGCGTGTGGCGGCGCTTAAGGTCGAGACGGTCGCGGTCTGCCTGCTCAATGCGTATGTGAATTCCGCGCACGAGGAGGTCATCGGCGAAAGATTGGCCCGTGACTTGCCCGGCGTTACCGTGTCGTTGTCCACGACGGTCAGTCCCGAATTGCGCGAGTACGAGCGCACCAGCACGACCGTTCTCAACGCGTTGTTGATGCCGGTGGTGCAGGTCTATCTAACGCGACTTGAGAAGCGCATGGCGGCTGAGGGGCTCGATTGCCGGTTGCTGATCGTGCAATCGAACGGCGGCGTGTGCAGTGCGGGCACCGCTGGTGCGGAGCCAGTGCGATTGCTGCTGTCGGGTCCAAGTGGCGGCGCGCTCGGTGCGTTGGCGTTGGCGAAATCTCTCGCTGAACCGAACCTCGTCGGCGTCGACATGGGCGGCACAAGTTTCGACGTTTGCGTGGTTTCCGGCAATCGCATCGAGGTGGTCTCGCAGGGTGAAATTGATCGACTGCCGGTGCGCGTGCCAATGATTGAAATTCGCACGATTGGTGCCGGTGGCGGCTCGATCGCCCGCGTCGATTCGACCGGCCGGGCAAGCGTCGGGCCGCAAAGTGCCGGGGCGCGGCCAGGTCCGGTTTGCTACGCTCGGGGCGGCACCGAACCGACGGTAACGGATGCCAATCTGCTGCTCGGCCGGCTCGACCCGGCATTCTTTCTTGGCGGCCGCATGCCGCTTGATCTCGATCTGGCGCGCGCCGCACTCGATGAGAAATTCGCCCTGCTGTTGGGGTTGCAAACGGAGGCCGCCGCTGAGGGTCTCCTCAAGCTCACCAATACGAACCTCGCGGCAGCCATCCGCGTGAGCCTGTTTGAAAAAGGTCTCGACCCGCGCGATTTTGCCATGGCGTCATTTGGTGGCGCTGGCTCGATCCACGCCTGCGCCGTTGCCGATGAACTTAGCATTACCCGCGTGATCTTCCCGCTCAATGCCAGCACGTTCTCGGCCTGGGGAATTCTCCACTCAGATATCGGCCACGACTTTGCTCGCTCCCGCGTCCTGGCGTTCGACGCGAATGCTGCGGTCTACGTTGAAGCCACGATCAAGGAATTGCATGAAGAGGCCGACGCCCGCTTGGCCAGCGACGGTATCGCTGCGGCCGGCCGGCATTTCAAGTTCGCCGCCGACCTGCGCTATCGCGGCCAAGCTTTCGAGCTGACGGTGCAATGGGAGAGTGGCGCTACGGTCGAAACTGTCGCCGCAGCCTTCCACGCGATGCACCAGCAGCGCTTTTCCTACGCCAATCCGAACGATGCGGTAGAGCTAGTGACCATTCGTCTAACCGGCATCGGGCGGTTGGCGCGAAGCATGGCATTTGCGGGAGACGATGCCATGCCAACGACAACGGCCATCAGTCACCGTCGCGTCTGGTTGTCCGGCCGCTGGCACGACGTGCCGGTATGGCGGCGGGACGCAATCGGCCACGATCTAACCATCGACGGCCCGGCGATCATCGAAGAAGAATATACGACCTCGCTGGTCGGCATCGGTTGGTCTGCCGCACTCGGCGCAAGTGGCGCGATTGTCGCGAAGAAGGGAGTCGTCGCATGAGCACCGCCGCCACCGCACTCAACCCCATCGAACTCGAAATCCTGCAGAACGCGCTGACCGCTTCGGCGGCCGAGATGGACGTCACCATGTGGCGCACCAGCCGATCGACGATCGTGCGCGAGATGCTCGACTACTCGACGGCGATCTTCGACGGGCAAGGCTTCAACGTTGCCCAGTCAGCGCGCATACCGCAGCATCTGAATTCGATGAGCTTCTGTCTGCGCGAAATCGTCGAACGGTTCATTCCCCTAGAAAGTTGGGCCGAGGGCGATGTGATCATCACCAACGATCCCTACTGTGGCGGCCAGCACCTGCCCGACATCGTTTCGTTCCGCCCGGTATTTTTTGAGGGTCGCCGCGTCGCGATCGTCGGCACGCTTTGTCACCATCTCGATGTCGGCGGCATGTCGCCCGGCAGCTACAACGCGAACGCGACGGAGATTTATCAGGAGGGCCTGCGGCTACCGCCGGTGAAGCTCTATGAGCGGGGCATTCGCAACGACGCCGTTTGGGCGATCATCGGACAAAACGTGCGCCAGCCGGCAACTGTGCTCGGCGATTTGCAGTCGGAGATCGCCTCGCTCGGTGTCGGCGTCGCGAGTGTGATGAAGCTCGCGGAGAAGTACGGGCCAGCGACCCTGACCTCGGCTTGTGCGCAACTCCTCGACCGCGCCGAAGTTCAGATGCGTGAAGTAATCCGCGCGATGCCGGATGGCACTTACGAGTTCGAGGATTTCCTCGACGACGATGGCGTCGACCCTGATCGCCCGGTACGTATCCATGCCAGCGTGACGATTGCGGGCGACGGTCTGACGGTCGATCTGTCCGGGTGCAGCCCGCAAGTGTCGGGTCCGATCAATGCGACGCTCGGCTCGACCAGTTCGGCGGTCAATTTCGCGATCATGGCGGCGAGCGACAAGCCGATCACCGCGAACGCCGGTTGCTATCGGCCGATCCGCATCATCGCGCCTGAAGGCACGATCGTGAACGCAAGGCATCCGGCCCCTGTCGCGCATCGCATGGCGCCCTCGCACCTGATGTTGAACGTGTTGTTTGGCGCGCTATCGCAAGCGGTGCCGGATCGCATTCCCGCCGCTTACTACGGCGTCAGCTATGTGTGTTCGTTTCAAACGGTTGCCGGCGACGGCCGCCGCCAAGTGCTTGTCGAAATCGAAGTCGGCGGTTGCGGCGGGCATCCCAAAGGCGATGGCGCCAGCGCGCATTCTTTCGGCATGCACAACAACGCCAGCATTCCCGTTGAGATGATCGAGAGCGACATGCCGATTACCTTCACCGGGTACGGCTTGTTGCCCGGAACCGGCGGTGATGGCGAGCATCGCGGTGGCCTCGGCCTCTATCGTGAATGGCGGGTCGATGCGCCAACCGCGAGCTTTACAGCCCAGATGGACCGTTTCCGTTATCGCCCCTACGGCCTCGGCGGCGGCGGCTATGGCTCGGCCGGAAAACTGCTGCTGATCCGCGACGGGACGACGACCGCGCTGCATTCCAAGGTCGGTAACATGGCGCTCAGGCGCGGCGACATCATCCGCCTGGAAACCTCTGGCGGTGGCGGTCACGGCGACCCGATGTTGCGGTCGAACGAGGCGCGGGCGAATGACGCGATTCAGGGGTACGTGTGAGTCCTACCGCCTCTTGCTTGCCCCACCGCGCCGCATCAGGAACACCGCCTTCTCACCAAACAGATTCTGCAGACTGAGCGGCGAGCGCTGCGACAGTTGCCGGCCCGACCAGTTGAACACCACGGAGCGCTCCACTTTGGCGTTGGCCGCCTCGCATAAATCGGCGAAGTCCTTGATGGTGCAAAGATGCGCGTTGGGCGTCTCGTACCATTGATCGGGCAAGTTCGAAGTGCGTGGCATGCGGCCGGTGAACAGTAATTTGGAGCGCACCTCCCAGTGCCCGAAATTCGGGAATGACACGATCGCCCGCCGGCCTATCCGAAGCAGGTTTTCGAGCACGCGTTTCGGCTGCAACGTCGCCTGGATCGTCAAACTCAAAATCGCGAAGTCGAACGCATCGTCTGGATAGTCGGCTAAATCGCGATCGGCATCGCCCTGGATCACCGATAGGCCGCGCGCCACGCAGGCATTGACCTTTTCGCGGCTGATCTCGACACCGCGACCATCGACGGATTTGGTATCGCCGAGCAACTGCAATAGTTCACCGTCGCCGCAGCCGACATCGAGCACGCGCGCGTTTGGTGTTACCATTTCCGCAATCAACAGATGGTCGACGCGCTGGCGCCCTGCCTTATCTATCGAAGTTGTTGGCGGTGTTTTGGTCAGCATCTCATGCCCCCTTTGTTGCAGCCGCGATGCCCTGCTTTGCGGCTGCCGCGTTGATGAAGCCACGCACGCAATCGAACATCACGGGTTCGTCCAAGAGGAACGCATCGTGACCCTTGTCGCTGTCCACCTCGACGAAGGACACGTTCGCTGCAACCGCGTTGAGTGCCTGCACGATCTCCTTCGACTCCTGTGTCGGGTAGAGCCAGTCGCTGGTGAACGACACCACGCAAAATCGGGTTTTGGTGCCGCGAAATGCGTTGGCCAGCACATCGCCATGCTCGGCTGCGAGATCGAAATAGTCCATCGCGCGGGTGATGTAGAGATAGCTGTTGGCGTCGAACCGGTCGACGAAGCTCGAACCCTGGTGGCGCAGGTAGCTTTCGACCTGAAAGTCGGCGCTGAACGAGAACGAACGCTCGGAGCGGTTCTGCAAGTTGCGGCCGAATTTCTGCTGCAGTGCTTTCTCGGACAAGTATGTGATGTGCGCCGCCATCCGCGCGACCGCCAAGCCCCGGCGCGGAACTTTGCCGTTTTCGAGATAGGCACCCTGCGCCCATTCCGGATCTGCCATCACCGCCTGCCGGCCGACCTCGTGGAACGCGATGTTCTGCGATGAATGCCAGGCCGCCGTCGCAATCGGGATGGCGGTCAGCACGCGGTCCTTGTGGCGCGCACACCATTCGAGCACTTGCATGCCGCCCATCGAGCCGCCGATCACCGAGAACAATTGCGTGATACCGATATGATCGATCAGCGCCACCTGCGCATCGACCATGTCGCCGATCGTGATTACCGGGAAATCGAGCCCCCAGGGCTTGCCTGTCGCCGGGTTGATCGAGGCCGGTCCGGTTGATCCCAAACAACCGCCGAGAATGTTCGAGCAGATGACGAAGAACCGGTTGGTATCGATCGGCTTGCCCGGTCCGACAAGCGTTTCCCACCAGCCGGGTTTGCCGGTGACTGGATGAATGTTGGCGACGTGCTGGTCGCCGGTCAGGGCGTGGCAAATCAAAATCGCGTTCGATTTTGCAGCGTTGAGGTGGCCGTAGGTTTGATAGGCGATCACATAGGGCTGCAGGCTCTGCCCGCAATCGAGCTTTAATGGCATCGTCGCCTGGAAGACATGGCTCTGCGTCGACGCAATGGGCGCGGGAACGCCGGCCGCCACAGCTGAAGGGATCGTTTGTTCAAGGCCGGCCATCGCCTGGTGCACTCCCCGATGAGCCCGCTTGGTGTCGCCGGGCTCCCGTTCTTCAACGGAGTGCGCGACCCTTTAGCGAGTTGTTTAACGTGGCTGCAAGCCGGTCGGCCAAATCACCACGACGTTATGCGATGCATGTAGCGAATGGGGGGGGCTCGCGTCAACTGGTTGGGTCGCTAGGGGACAGCATACCGATTTGCTCCGAACGCCGGTTTCTCACCATTCCCGCGCCGGAAATCGGTATACTGTCCCCGTCTGTCCCAATCGTCACGCAAGCCGGAGAAGGCCGATGCGGATCGTGTGGTTCTTCGTCAGTGTGGGTCTGCTCGCCATCGCGGTGCAAGCGCAGGATCGGGCCGCCCCGTGCGAGAATGCGATGCTCGTGTTCGACGCCTCGATCTCGATGACGGGCCGCGGCATCGCCGAAGCCCGCGAGGCAACACGGCGTGTGCTGCCGGTCCTCACGCGCCAACGCAAGGTCGGCTTGATCACCTATGGCGGCATGCCGGGGCCGGCGTGCGATACGATCGCGCTCAGGCTAGAGCCTGCCGCCAATAGCGCGAGCCTGATTCAGCAAGCGATCGATGGCTTGAAGCCGGCTGGTGCTACCCCGCTGACCGAGTCGGTTGAATTGGCGATTGCGCTGCTCGCCAGAAACGCGCGTCGCGGGCTTGTTGTGCTGGTCACAGATGGCTTCGAGAATTGTCACGGCGATCCGTGTGCCTTGGCTCGAAGGTTGGCGGCGATGGGCGGCGAATTCAAAGTGCACGTGATCGCCTACAATCTGCGCGTACCGCAAGGCAACGCGGTCGCCTGTCTCGCGCGCGAAACCGGCGGCATGCTGGTCGAGGTCAACAGCACTGATGAGCTTTCCCGCGCTCTGACCGGTACGCTCGGCTGTCCAGCGGTGAGCTGGGTTCCAGCGACCGGCACCGAGTTCTACCTCGGGGACAGTTACCGATCCGCGCTAACCTACTCTAAGTGAATACGATCTTGCAGATCGGTAACTGTCCCCGTCCGCCCAACGCCCCTGCCGAACCCGCGTTTGATTTTCTTAAGGCAGCGGCCTATTGCTCTGCCCGCAATGTCTTCACCCCATTCGAATGGTCGTTCCGATGTCATCCACAAAGCCTGCGCCGCGTCCTGGCATCCTCGAGATCGAGGCTTACGTTCCCGGCGAAAGCAATGTTCCGGGCGGTATGACGCCGATCAAGCTGTCGTCGAACGAGACGCCACTCGGCGCCAGCCCAAAGGCGATCGCGGCGTACAATGCGGAAGCCGGCCACCTCGAGCGTTATCCCGATGGCGCGTCGACCAAACTGCGCGACGCCATCGCCCGCGTTTACGGTCTTAGCGCCGATCGGATCGTGTGCGGTGCTGGCTCCGATGAAATCCTGAGCCTCGTGGCGCAAGCCTACCTCGGACCTGGCGACGAGGCGATCTACACCGAGCACGGTTTCATGGTCTACAAAATCGCGATCCAGGCGCGCGGCGCAACACCCATCGTCGCGCCCGAGAAAGATTTGCGCACCGACGTCGATGCGATCCTCGCCCGCGTCACGCCGAAGACCAAGATCGTCTTCCTGGCCAACCCGAACAACCCGACCGGCACCTATATTCCATTCGATGAAGTTCGCCGCCTGCATGCGGGATTGCCGGCCAACGTGCTGCTCGTACTGGATGCTGCGTACTGCGAGTATGTCCGCCGCAACGATTACGAGGCCGGGCTAGAACTGGTCGCCACCAGCGAGAACACGGTCATGACGCGCACATTTTCGAAACTGCACGGCTTGGCGGCACTTCGCCTGGGTTGGATCTATGCACCAGCGCACGTCGTCGATGTGCTCAATCGCATTCGTGGTCCGTTCAATGTGGGCGCACCGTCAATTGCGGCCGGGATTGCGGCGATCGAGGATCGTAGTCATCAAGAGGCAGCGATCGCGCACAACGAAAAATGGTTGCCGTGGCTGACAACTGAGTTCGAGAAACTCGGTCTTAAAGTAACGCCGAGCGTTGGCAATTTCCTGCTGGTGCATTTTGCCGATGCGGTGGCGAAGAACGCAGCGGCCGCCGACGCATTCCTGAAATCACGCGCGATCATCCTGCGGCGCGTCTCCGGTTACGGTCTGCCTGGCGCATTGCGGATGACGGTTGGCACCGAAGCCGACAATCGCGCGGTCGTCGCCGCACTCACCGAATTTTTGCAAGGTAAAACGGCATGACGGCGCCTCTGTTCAATCGCATCGCGCTGATCGGTATCGGGCTCATCGGCTCGTCGATCAGTCATGCCGTGCGCCGGGCGGGGCTCGCGACGGAGATCGTCGGTCACGCACGCTCGGTCGAAACACGAGCCACCGCACTCCGCCTCGGTCTAATCAGTGAGGCCTTCGCGACTGCCGCGGAAGCGGTCAAGGGTGCCGACTTGGTCATCCTGTGCGTGCCCGTCGGCGTATGTGGAGCGGTTGCAGCCGAGATCGGCCCGCACCTTGAACCCGGTGCGATCGTCACCGACGTCGGCTCGGTCAAGGGTGCGATCGTGCGCGATTGCGCGCCATATATTCCGCAAGGCGTACACTTTATTCCCGGTCACCCGATCGCCGGCACGGAGAATTCCGGACCTGAATCGGGGTTCGCCGAGCTGTTCGACAATCGCTGGTGCATCCTGACGCCGCTTGCCGGCGCCGATCAGGCGGCGGTCGCCAAGCTCAAAGCCTTGTGGGTCGGCATGGGCTCGAACGTCGATATCATGGACGCCGAACATCATGATCTGGTGCTCGCCATCACCAGCCACGTGCCGCACTTGATCGCCTACAACATCGTTAACACGGCAGCCCACCTTGGCCGCGTGACCGATAGCGAAGTGATTCAATACTCGGCCGGCGGCTTCCGCGATTTCACCCGCATTGCGGCGTCTGATCCGACGATGTGGCGCGACGTGTTCTTGAACAACAAGGACGCGACGTTGGAAATGCTCGGCCGCTTTCAGGAAGACCTCACCGTGTTACAGCGCGCGATCCGATACGGCGACGGCGACACGCTGTTCAAACTGTTCTCGGATGCGCGGCAAATCCGGCGCGGCATCATCCAGGCTGGCCAAGACACCGCCGCTCCCGATTTCGGCCGTGGCCAGAAGAAGAGCTGAGGTGTCTCACTCCATGGGCGAACCCAGCTCGATCATCCCCGAAAGTGTCATCCCGGCATTTATTGCCGGGACCCATCGGGCAGCAAATGCGATGTTCGAACTCGTGGCAGCATCGGTCCCGGCAACAACTGGGTTGCTCTCTGATCTGACGCTCGCATCCTCCACTTGCCTTCCCGGAGTCCGTCGCCTCGGACGGACATCCGGGATCGCGTCCTTTGCGGCCGTTGCCGATCGTCGCCCACGCGCTGGACGCGATCCCGGCACTCAGCTTCGCTTCGGCCGGGAAAGCAAAAGGGGGAGTTGCTTCTCAATGATTCAAACTCAGTATGCTGAATTACGAAACCGCGAAGTCGCCCGCGTGACCACGCCATGAGCGATCTGTGGATCTTTGGCTATGGCTCGTTGATGTGGAAGCCGGGCTTCGCATTCGAGGAGGCGGTGCCGGCCAGGCTCACTGGATATCGCCGCTGCTTTTGCATCTACTCGGTCAATCATCGCGGCGCACCGGCCAGGCCTGGGTTGGTGCTCGGGCTGGATCGCGGCGGCGTTTGTGATGGCGTCGCCTACCGGATATCGCCGAAGCACGCGCGCGCGACCGCCGACTATCTGCGTGTGCGCGAGCAGGTCAACGGTGTTTATCGTGAGACGCATGTGCCGGTTGTGCTACACGAGCCGGAGCGGCGCGAGGTGATCGCCCAAGCCTATATCGTCGAGCGTGCGCACCCGAGCTACACCGGGCCGCTGTCGCTGCGCACCCAAGCCGATCTGATCAGAGGCGCAAAAGGCATTTCCGGCGCCAACCTCGACTACCTGATCAACACGCTCGCCCATCTTCATTCGCTGAATATTCGCGAGCCGGAACTGCAACGCTTGCTGACGATTATCGGCCCGCACTTCGCCCGCGATGAATTCGCGGGGCTCGCTAGCCCGCGCGTCGCGGCGTTGCTGAAGGTGTGCCGGCGATTGCCGTTCGATGCCCCCATTTCCCGCCCCGGCGACCGCCGAAGGTTCACCCACCGGAGGCAAATGGCGGTGTGGCAGGGTGGGTAGGGGGCGGAACGGCAACGTTCAGCTCAATGATTTACAGGATTTATCTTGTCGCCGTAGGTGGCGTCGTACCAGCTCAGATATCGTTTAGCCCAATTGAACCAATCGGCCTTATCCGCCTCGCCGCTCAACAGCGCCGCCTCAGCGTCCGAAGCTATTCCACGAAGGCTAGGTATGAATCGGCTTAAAGCATTCAAGGTTATAATAAAAAATCGCGGAAGGTTCGGCAAAGGTTCGGGATAAGATTCGAGACCTTTGCGAGCATGCAGTGTGGCGTTTGCATGCTCGCCTTTGGTCGCAAACAACCGCGATAGCATTACGTGCATGTCGAATGAGTTCGGGTCGTGATGCAAGGCTTCACGGCACGACAAAATCGCTTCTTCGGTGCGGCTCGACCATTCATGACATTGCGCAATCATTTCAAGTGAGGCTAGATCCGACTTATCGCTCTTAAGGCCAGCGCGAAGATAGTCGATCGCTTTATCAAATTCGTTGCGCCCTATCATCTGGCTAAAGCGTATGGTAAACGGGCGCAAACTTTCAGTCTCCGTTCTGATCTTCGACCGGCACAAGATATCCGGCTCCAGCTAATCTAAAGTAAACTGAACTACGGCACCGGAGAAGTCTTTTGTAGGTTGGGTTAGCGCGAACTCCGCGTTCGATACTTGCTCCCACGCCTGACGCGCGTAACCCAACACAGCGGCAATGGGTTATCAGCGCCAAGAATGAAAACGCGGCGATGGCGCATTGGGTCGGCCAAGTGTTGGGTTACGCGCCATCGACAGTGATGCCAATCTCCGGGCGCCGGTGGCGGCGCTAACCCAACCTACGAAATTCACGGAGGCCCGCATTGCGTCGATCGATAGCGCGTAGGCAATACGAAAACCGTAGGTTGGGTTAGCGCGAACTCCGCGTTCGATACTTGCTCCCACGCCTGACGCGCGTAACCCAACGCTTACTCGCGGCCAGCCCAGGTAGGGAGCGGCGGCATAACCTCCGTGCCCCAAGATGGTTCGTAGGCGCCTCGTTCTACCCAAGTTGCAAAAGTTGAATAAGGCCAATCGCCAGGTGTGGCGGCAACTCCATGTTTCACCGGATTAATGTGGATGTAGTCGAGGTGAGCTCGAAAATCGCGTTCGTCACGGATCGCATGCTCCCAATAGCGACGTTGCCACACGTCGCGCTCCCCCTTGCTCGTTCGGCTTCCGTTGATTGTGACGAATGCGGCCTTTAATGGAAGATCTTTCGTGAAGGCAGTCTTGATCAGTCGTATGCGTGTCGCATAATCGGAATCCGTATCCGGTAACGTCCAGATCATGTGCAGGTGTTCGGGCATAATGACCTCCGCTTCGACGACAAACGGGCGGGCGCTCTGAACCTTCGCCACCGCGCGGTGCCAGAGTTCAACATTGCTCAGGTCAGAGAATAGCGGTCGACGCTGATATGTAATCAGCGTGAAGAAATAAGAAGCTCCGGGGGCGGTGACTCGGCGATAGCGCATCGGGGCTCACCAATAAGTCGTGTGTTGATCGATGGCGGCCACCTCCCCCCACGTTGTCATCCTCGGGCTTGTCCCGAGGACCCAGGGATCCTCAAACTCGGCGGTCGGAACTTGTCGCACCGTGGGTCCCAGGGACAAGCCCTGGGATGACATCTTTGGGTATCCCACCCCCCTCACACCCGCCGCGCGAGCATCAATGACGCGCCCAGTCCGCACATCACGGCGCCGGATGCTTGCCGCATCTTGACGATAATCGATGGACGCTCGGCGAGACCGGCCCGTGCACTCGCGGCCCAATAGGTGACGACCACGTCGACGGCGGTGTTGAGTGCGACCGAGATCAGCCCCAAGGCAATGAACTGCTGGGCGACGTTCATTGATGCGTCGACAAATTGCGGGATGAAGGCGAGGAAGAACGCGGCCGTCTTCGGGTTGAGCGCTTCGATCAGAATCCCGTCCCGGAAAGCCCGACGGGTTCCCGTCTTCTCCACGTCCACCGGTTCGGCAACACGTGAATCACGCCATGTCTTGACGCCGAGCCAGATCAAATACACGGCACCGGCGAATTTCAGCACGGTGAACGCTTCCGCGCTGGCCATGACCAGAGCCGATATGCCGGCCGCGCCCGCCACCACGTGAACGAGCCCGCCCACGCCGTTGCCGAAGCTCGACGCCAGGCCTTCCGCGCGTCCGCCTGCCAACGTTCGTGCAGCAACGTAGAATATGCCGGGTCCGGGCGTGATCGCCACCACGAGTGCGGCGCCTAGGAATAGCCAGAAATTTTGGAAGTCGGGCATAGTGTTCCTTGTTCTGATGAATACGGATCAGCACGAGTGTCGATGCGAAGCGACGTTGATTTTGGCGAGCTCTCTCATCGATCCTTCGGATCAAGCGCATCGCGCAAGCCATCACCGATGAAGTTTAGCGCGAACAGCGTCACCGTCAGAAACGCGGCTGGAAACAGCAGCCGGCCGGGATCGCTCTGAATGCTGCGCGCACCCTCCGCGATCAGCACGCCCCAACTGGTCATCGGCTCCTGCACGCCGAGCCCGAGGAACGATAGGAAACTCTCCAACAGGATCACCTTCGGCACCAGCAACGTCACATAAACGATGACGGGGCCGAGCGTATTCGGAATGATGTGGCGGCGCAGAATTCCGATCGGCCCAACACCGAGTGCTTCCGCTGCCGCGATGTACTCCTGCCGCTTGATCGATAACGTCTGCCCGCGCACGATGCGGGCCATGTCGAGCCATTCGATGGCGCCCACCGCCAGAAACATCAGGATGAAATTGCGGCCGAAAAACACCACCAGCATGATCACGAAAAAGATGAAAGGTAGCGCATACAGAATATCAACGAAGCGCATCATCGCATCGTCGACGCGCCCGCCAGCGTAGCCCGCGACCGCGCCATAGATCACGCCGATGACGAGCGCCACCGCCGATGCCAGCAATCCGATCGCCAGTGAAATCCGCCCGGCATACAGGGTGCGCGTCAACAGATCGCGGCCGTTCTGGTCGGTGCCGAACAAGAACCGCTGGCGCTTGATCGGCACGCTGACGGTGACGCCGTTAGCACGCCGCTCCTTCACGTCGGCCTTGCCGAAGATGTCGGAGCGCTCAAAACCGGCCAGCGCGCGATCGTCGATCGGCCGCTGCGACGACAACGCGATCTCGACGCTGTCGCCCTGAACCGCAATGCTCTCCGCGCGCGCGCGCATGCGAGAGGCAACGCGCGCAACCGCGGGTTCGATCATCTCGGATGCCGGATACGGGCTAAGCCGCGCCGGTACGCCAACGTACTCGCCGTAAACCCGGTCGTGCGGGTGCGGCGACATCATCGGCCCGAAGATCGACAAAAGCGTAACCAGACCCAGCAGCGCGATGCCCACCATCGCCGCGCGATTGGCCCGCAAACGCATCCATGCATCGGCCCACAGCGAGCGCGCCGGTTTGTCGATGGTGATCGCCTCACTCATAGCGCACCCTCGGATCGAGGATCGCGTAGGCGATGTCGGCTGCCAAGTTGAACAGGATCACGAACACCGCGACGAGCACGACAGTTCCCATCACCAGCGTGTAGTCGCGGTTGAGGGCGCCTTCGATGAAGTAGCGTCCGACGCCGGGAATACCGAAGATCGTCTCGACCACGATCGAGCCGGTGAGCAGTGCCGCCGCCGCTGGTCCCAGATACGAGACCACCGGCAAACAGGCGCTGCGCAGTGCGTGCGTAATGATGGTGCGCTGGCCCAGCCCTTGCGCGCGTAAGGTGCGGATGTGCGGCGCGCGCAGGGCTTCGATCATCGCCGCTCGGGTCAATCGCGCGATCACCGCGATTTGCGGCAGTGCCAGCACCACGATCGGCAGAATTGTGTTCGATAGCGCGCCATCGTTCCAACCACCGACCGGCAACCAATTCAGCCACAGCCCGAGCACGATTTGCAGGAGCGGCGCGGTGACGAACGTCGGTACGGTCAAGCCAAACGTCGCTATGCCGACCACCGTATTGTCGATCAGGCTGTTCTGGCGCAGAGCCGCGATCGAGCCGAGTGCCAGACCGATCAACAGCGCAAGCGTCAGCGCCGTCGCGCCGAGCCGGATCGAAATCGGCAATGCTTTCGCGAACAGGTCGGCTACGGAAAAATCGCGATAATAGAACGATGGTCCCAGATCACCTTTAAGGAGCGCGCCGAGATATGACGCGTACTGTTGCCACAGCGGCTGATCGAGTTGGTAAATGCGCCGCAAGTTCTCCATCACCTTGGCTTCGAGCGGTTGCTCCAGATCAAACGGGCCGCCGGGGGCGAGCCGGATTAGAAAGAACGCGATGGTGATCACGAGAAATAGCGTCGGGATGGTCGATGCCAGCCGGCGCAGTACGTAATTGAGCATTGCCCGGTCTCTCCCTCTTTCTCGTGCCTATCGGTCGAGAGTGAGTATACGTCGAAGCGGGCAACCGTGGATAAGTTTGGGGACAGTCACCGGAATTCCGGTGACCCCGCCACCGTTCAGCCACACTGCGCATGCGTGCGATCATTCTGGTCATCGCCGCTAACCGACGGTAGGTTGCCTAACGTTCGGGTCGAAAGATGAGGCGTTAACGATGGCAATTAGGTTGGCGGCAGATATTGGCGGCACGTTCACGGATATCGTGCTGGATACGGTTAAAGGTCGCCTGACGTCGAAGGTGCTGACCACGACGCGGGCACCGGAGCAGGCGGTGATCGACGGCACTGCGGCGGTGCTGCAGCGCGCTGGTCTGGCCTTCGCCGATATCGGCGTGTTCGTGCACGGAACCACGCTTGCCACCAACGCGATCATCGAACGGCGCGGTGCAAAGATTGCGTTGATCGCGACCGAAGGATTTCGCGACAGCCTGGAGATCGCCGACGAAGGCCGCTTCGACCAGTACGACGTGTTCATTGAACGGCCGCAGCCGCTCGTGCCGCGCAAGTTGCGGTTCACGGTGCCGGAGCGTGTTGATGTTCACGGTGCGGTAAGGTTGCCGCTCGATCTCGAAGCGGTCAAGACGGTTGCAACCCGCATTGCCGCCGAGAGGATCGAGGCGGTCGCGATCGTGCTGATGCACGGCTATGCCAATCCGGCGCACGAACGGCAGATTGCGGAAATCATCAAATCAATCTGCCCGGGTGTGAGCATTTCACTCGGGTCGGAAGTGGCGCCCGAAGCGCGCGAGTACGAGCGCACCTCGACCGTGGTCGCCAACGCCTACGTGCAACCGTTGATGGCGGGCTATCTGGCGCGGCTCGACAAGGCATTTGCGGAGAAGGGCTCGAAGGCGCCGATCCATTTGATTACGTCAGGCGGCAGCCTTGCGAGCCTCGATACGGCGATGCGATTTCCGGTGCGGTTGGTCGAATCCGGCCCGGCTGGTGGCGCAATCCTTGCCGCTCACATTGCAGCCGAACGTAACGAAGAGGCGATCTTCTCGTTCGACATGGGCGGTACCACGGCGAAGATCTGCCTGATCGATAATGGCCGCCCTCTTAAGTCGCGCGCGTTCGAGGTTGATCGCTCGGCGCGCTTCATGAAAGGCAGCGGCTTGCCGGTGCGCATCCCGGTGATCGAAATGGTCGAGATTGGTGCCGGTGGCGGTTCGATCGCGAGCGTCGATACGTTGAAGCGCATCCAGGTCGGCCCGCGCAGTGCCGGCTCGGAACCCGGCCCTGCTTGCTACGGCCGCGGTGGAACGGATGCCACGGTGACCGACGCCGATGTCGCACTCGGCCGCATCGACCCGGCGCTGTTCGCAGGCGGCTCGATCAAACTCGAAGCCAAACAATCGACGGTCGCGCTCGACGCCAAGATCGGCTCGGCGCTCGGGCTCGATGCGGTGACGGCGGCCTATGGTGTTGCCGAGATCGTCGATGAAAACATGGCGAATGCCGCGCGCGTGCATGCGGTCGAGCGCGGTACCGACATTGCGGGGCGCACGTTGATCGCGTTTGGTGGAGCAGCACCGTTACATGCGGCGCGCCTCGCCGAGAAACTTGGGATCACTCGCGTGATCGTGCCCGCAGATGCTGGTGTTGGCTCGGCGGTCGGATTTCTGCAGGCGCCGGCGGCTTATGAGCTCGTGCGCTCGCGCCACATGCGGCTCGACCGGTTCGATCCGGCGGCGGCAACGACGGTGCTGGCCGGCATGGAGCGGGAAGCCCAGGCGCTGGCGAAGACTGCCGCAGGTGATCAACCGCTGACGTCGTCGCATCATGCCAACATGCGCTACGTCGGACAAGGGCACGAGATCGCGATCCGTTTGCCGGAGCGAGCGCTCAACACGGCGGATGCGGCGACGTTGCGCGACGCATTCGAGGCCGAGTATCGGCGATTGTTCGCAAGGCACATCCCGAACGCGATCATCGAGATCATGAGTTGGAGTGTTCTTGTTTCCACGGTCGAAGCGCTGCCAACTCTGTTGCCCGAGGCAAAATCACGCGATGGCGCCAAGGTCGTTGGTACGCGACGGCTCTATGACACCGCCGCCAAGTCGTGGGGGGAGGCGGCGGTCTATATGCGATCAAGCCTGATGCCCGGCATGCACTTTGATGGCCCGGCGGTCGTGATCGAGGATGGCACGTCGACGATCGTGACGCCGGCCTTTCGTGTGCATATCGATCATGGCAGTGCACTGGTTTTGACCACGAAGGAGCGCTAAAGTTATGGCCCCTCGCACACACAAATTTTCCGCCATTGAACTGCAAATCATGTGGGATCGGCTGATCGCTGTCGTGGAGGAGCAGGCGCAGGTTTTGTTGCGCACCGCGTTCTCATCGATCGTGCGCGAAGCCGGTGATTTGTCGGCCGGCATCTTCGATCCATCGGGCCGCATGCTGGCGCAGGCGGTGACTGGTACGCCCGGTCACGTCAACTCGATGGCGTTATCGGTCGAGCACTTTCTGCGGTATTTTCCGGCCGAGACGATGAAGGCCGGTGATGTCTACATCACCAATGATCCGTGGATGGGCACCGGCCATCTCAACGATTTCGTGGTGACGACACCTGTGTTCCGGAACGAAAAACTGATCGGCCTGTTCTCGTGCACGTCGCATCTGATGGACATCGGCGGTATCGGCTTTGGGCCGGATGCCACCGACGTGTTCATGGAAGGCCTCTATATCCCATTCCTCAAGTTGTTCGAGGCGGGGCGCGCCAACGAAACGCTGATGAGTATGATCCGAGCCAACACGCGCACGCCGGTCGATACCATCGGCGACGTGTATTCGCTGGCCAACTGCAACGAGGTCGGTGCCACCCGCCTTGCCGCGATGATGGACGAGTTCAAGCTCGATGATCTCGATCTACTGGCCAATCACATTTGCGATCGCTCGCGTGAAGCCGTGCTGGAGCAAATCGCCAAGCTGCCGAAGGGCACGTGGTCGAATACGATGACGATCGACGGCTACGAGGAGCCGATCAATCTGGCGGCAAGGGTGACGGTTGCGGCCGGCACGATCACGGTCGACTATACGGGCACGAGCCCGGCGGCCCGGCGCGGCATCAACGTGCCGCTTGCCTATACGACGGCCTACACGGTGTTTGGCCTCGCCTGCGTGGTTAGCCCAAGAGTGCCGAATAACGCGGGATCGCTGTCGCCGTTCATCGTGACGGCACCGGAAGGCACGATCCTCAACGCGCTGAAACCGGCTGCCGTGCTGGCGCGTCACATCACCGGACAAATGTTGCCTGACATGGTGTTTGGCTGTTTGCGCCAGGCGGTGCCGGATCGTGTACCGGCGGAAGGAACTTCATGTCTGTGGAATGTCACGTTGCGTGGACGGCTCGCCGATGAAGACACCGGTAACTACGGGTTCGCGACGACGTTCACGTCGAATGGCGGCACCGGCGCGCGGCCGATGAGCGATGGATTGTCGACCACGGCTTATCCGTCGGGCGTGAAGGGCACGCCAGTCGAGATCGCCGAGCAGATCATGCCGCTGATCTTCTGGCGCAAGGAATACCGCCAGGATTCAGGCGGCCCCGGTCGCACGCGTGGCGGCCTCGGCCAGGTGATCGAGATCGAAAGCGGCATCGGCCAGCCGTTCGAGCTGCTTGCGGCGTTCGATCGCATCGATCATCCGCCGCGTGGCCGCGACGGCGGCGGCAACGGTGCCAATGGCCGGGTTGGCCTGCGGTCCGGCGCACGAATGAAGGGCAAGGGCACGCAACTGATCGCGCCCGGCGAGCGCCTCGTCATCGAGACCTCGGGCGGTGGCGGTATGGGTGCGCCCGCAAAGCGCGATCCAGCATTGATCGTGCGCGATGTCGAGAACGAATTGGTCAGCGAGACAGCTGCGGCGCGCGGTTATCGTGGCAGCTAAACTCGCTTCATGCCGGCTTGCGCAGCAGCGTCGAAATGCCGTTCGGATTGGCGTCCTGGAATGAATATTCGGTGACGCCCAATTCCTTCAGCCAACCCTCAACTTCGGCTTCACTGTGCTGCCAGGCGTTGTGTGGGTGATACCAATCGAAGTTGACCATGTTGTTGGTCTCGTAGTCGAAGGCGTCGTTCCAAAAGCACTTGACGAAGTTATAGTAGAGCAACCTCTGAACATCGTGCGTGCCGGCTGGGATGCCGAGAACCGGAATCGGTTTTTCGAGCGTGATCTTGGCGTCGATCTTGGACAGCTCACGGCCAAGTTCCGTTAGTCCTTCGCAGGCCTTGTAACACTCGTCCGGCGACAACTGCATGAAGGCGTTTCGAATGTGCTGGTCGCAGAAGTAGCGTGCAGCGCCCATCTGCCGGTAGACGTAGAAGAAGAATTGCCCGCCGGGTTTGACCTTTGCGTAGAGCGCGCGCACGGCATCACGGGTGTTGGGTGTGTGATGCAAAACGCCGTCGGCAATGATGAAGTCGAAGGAGTTGTCAGCAAACGGCGCCTGCATCAAGTCGGCCTGAACGACATTGCAGTTTGTTAGATGACGGGTGTTGCCGAAGGTCGTGAAGGCGGCATCCGAGACGTCGAGCGCATAGACATCGCCTGGGCAGTTCTCCGCGATGAATTTGGTATTGAAACCGGAGCCCGGACCAACTTCGAGGACGCGGGATTTTCCACGATAAAAAGCTTTTAGAGCATCTACGTCAGGCACGCCTAGTTTCTTGCAGTACCAGCCGAACAGGAATTCCTGATGAGCGGCTTCATGACCATAATTCTTGAACCGCCGCCATTTGTCCGAGAACGTCTGATTGGTCAGCGCCTGTTCCGACGCGGCGGCTCGCGTGGCGCCTGATGTTGCTTGCGGCAGGTCATGCTTTTTCGCAAACGCCGTCAGATCGGGTTGCATCGGGCCGGTGAGAAAGCAGGGTACACCTTCGATGATCGGATACCACTGGCCGCTTGACGTCTCGATTACGCCTTCGACGATTTGTCCGCCGGCTTCCTTGAAGATCCGCAACTTTTGCTGGTCATCGAGACCGAGTTCCTTCGACCTCAGATTTTGAAGCGCGGTCGTCAACATGATTGAACCTAACTGCCTGAGCCGATTGTTGCCGCATTGGCATGTCCGGCCGGCTAACTGTCAAGACCGTCAAGAAGGTTGGGGACGGACGACTTGTTGGCCACCTCATCTTCTGCCATATGCGCCAACTGTCTCATTGGCGGAATGTGCCATAGGAGTGATCCATGCAAGTTGAAGGCAAACGTCTCGTGGTGATTGGGGGAGCCGGATTGATTGGTTCTCATACGATCGATCAACTTGTGCAGACCGATGCGCGTGAGATCGTCGTCTACGACAATTTCGCCCGCGGACGGGTGGAAAACCTGTCGGACGCTTTCAAGGACCCGCGCGTCAAAATCTTCGATGTTGGTGGGGATATCCTGCAATCTGACGTGCTGAACAAGGCCTTGGAGGGCGCCGATGGCGTTTTCCATTTTGCCGCACTCTGGTTGCTGCAGTGCCACGAGTATCCGCGCTCTGCTTTTGACGTGAACGTGCGCGGTACCTTCAACGTGCTCGAAGCGTGCGTCGCCCAAAAGGTGCAGCGCCTCGTCTATTCCTCATCAGCGTCCGTTTACGGTGACGCGATCGAGGAACCGATGACGGAAGACCATCCATTCCACAATAAGAATTTCTATGGCGCGACGAAGATTGCGAGCGAGGCGATGGCGACTGCGTTCCATTACCGGTATGGCCTGCCGCTGGTCGGATTGCGTTACATGAATGTCTACGGTCCGCGTCAGGACTACGAAGGCGCCTATGTCGCCGTCATCATGAAAATGCTCGATGCGATCGATCGTGGCGAAGGCCCGACCATCTTCGGCGACGGCAGCGAGGCATTCGATTTCGTCGCGGTGGCAGATTGCGGCTCGGCCAACGTCTGCGCCATGAAGGCAGATACCGTCGCGCGCTATTACAACGTCGGCACCGGCAAGCGCACCTCGCTCAAAGAAATGGCGGAGATGCTGTTGCAGTTGACCGGCTCAAACCAGCCGATCCGTTATCAGGAGCGTAGCCAAGCAACGCTCGTACGCAATCGGATTGGTTCGCCTGTTCGAGCGACAAAGGAAATAAAGTTCACGGCGAAAGTGCCGCTGCTCGAGGGGCTGCAACAGTTGATCGATTGGCGGCGTGCCCACAAGAGCGAAGTCGAGGCGCGTCGCGCCAAGTCGCGCAACGCGTAGAGCACCCTGATGCGCATTCTCGTCACCGGTGGCACAGGATTTCTCGGCCGGCATCTTTTGCCGTTGCTGGCCGCTCACGATGTCGTGGCGCTCACCCGTGGCAAACATGCCGGGCGGCCTCCGTTGCCGCACGTGACATGGTTGCCGATGAATTTGAGTGAGGGGCTCGATTTCAAAGCCCTGCCGGCCAAGGCCGACGCGATCATTCACTTGGCGCAATCGGATCAATACCGCGATTTTCCATCGGGAGCTGCCGACGTTTTTCGCGTCAACGTCGAGGTTCCGGCAGCTTTGATGCGCTGGGCGCTCGATGCTGGCGTGTCGCGGGCGGTGTTTGCCTCAACGGGAAGCGTGTACGAGCCGTTCAGCGGAACCTTGCGCGAGGACGCGGCGGTTAGTCCGGCTGGGCTCTACGGGGCAAGCAAGCTGGCGGCTGAGGCGCTGACACTTGCTTATCAATCGAAGCTGGCCGTGGCGCAGCTACGCGTGTTCTTTCTCTATGGCCCGGGCCAGACCAACGTGATGATCTCGCGGCTTATCGATAATGTCCGCAACGGCGTAATGCTCACGCTGCCGCGAGACGGAGACGGCCTCGAATTTGTGCCGACATATGTCGAAGATACGGCTCGGGTGTTCGTCAAGGCCTGCGAGGACGAATGGCGTGGAGTGTGGAACGTTGCAAGCCCACATGCAATTTCGTTTCGAGCGTTGTCGAAAACCATCGGCCGCCACGTTGGCCGGGCGCCGGAGTTTCAACGAAATGACAGTGCTGCTCCGCCGCGCATGGTTCCAGATTTGGCAAAACTGAGGGCGCAACTCGATATCGGTAATTTTCCCGATGCCGAGCGAGGTTTGACTAAGACAGTCTCGTAAACGTATCTCGCGCGCCGTCCCCGACTCATGGCACTTATGCCGGAATGGCGTGTGGGGTTGTTGGACTTGGTGCGCAGGCGGTGTTGCCGCGCGGGGGCTGGGGACATGTTGCGCAAGATCTATCTGGCGATGATTTGTCTGTTGGGCGGCGCAGTTGGTTTCGTGTGTACGCTGTTCTGGCTGGATCGTTCATCGGCGGTACCTGTGAAGGCCGCCTTGACGGTCATTGCCGAACCCGGAAAGGTTGGTGCCGGGGCGACAGCATCGCTGCGTCCGGTGGCGGGCGGAATGGAACTCAAATCCACTTTTGCCGTGGCAACCGCAGCAGCGAACGTCGATGGCGCCGCCTACATGAGCGTCGATGGTCCACAATTTCCACTGATTTCGGGACGCCATGTCACCGTTGAATTGGATGCCACCGCCGACGTGGCGTCCGACGATCAGGCGGCCGAGTTGCAGTACGTTCAAAATGGACTTGGCCAAAGTGGCTGGAAGTCGTTCCCGGTGAAGCCGGGCCGTCAAACGTATCGCTTTGCCTACGCCGCGCCGACAGATGAGCGAACACCGTCAAAGGTCGACACATTCTGGGTTCGTAGCGATGCCGCGGGGCGCGGCCGGGCGCTGATTGTTCACGCCGTCCGCCTTTACATCGAATAAGCCTCAATCGATGTTCCAGCAATTGACGCAGTCCGTGCTCGCAACCGAACCG
The DNA here is from genome assembly GCA_031367505.1 of Hyphomicrobiaceae bacterium. Lineage (GTDB taxonomy): Bacteria > Pseudomonadota > Alphaproteobacteria > Rhizobiales > Hyphomicrobiaceae > JAKFWF01. Next base: position 43,101 of record JANLPY010000325.1, read on the forward strand.
CCGGGCTGCTACTGAGGGGGCGGTTGCGGCGCTGGTTTACAGGCGATCTTGGGGGCTTCATGGAACTTGAATTTCACACGCTCGACGTGTTCACTGATCGTCGCTTCGCCGGCAATCCGCTCGCGGTGGTGCATGGTGCCGATGGTCTGGACACCGCTGCCATGCAGACGATCACGCGCGAATTCAATCTGTCTGAGACGGTGTTCGTTCTAAAGCCTGAAAATCCGGCCCATTCAGCCAAGATCCGTATTTTTACGCCGGCATCAGAGTTGCCGTTCGCCGGTCACCCGACGGTTGGCACTGCTGTTCTCTTGGCTGAACTGCGCGCAGGTTTGCTCAGCGGCGATGCCGACAGCCTCGTTGTGCTGGAGGAAAATATCGGGGTCGTGCGGGTCGGTGTGCGATTGAAGCAAGGGCAACCAGCGTTCGCGGAATTCGATGCGCCGAAACTGCCGGAAGACGTGGGCCAGCTGCCCGCGACAGAATTGCTGGCGGCAGCGGTCGGGCTCGATTCCCGCGAAATCGGCTTTTCAAATCACCGGCCGACCCAGTTCTCGGCGGGAGTGCCGTTTACTTTTTTGCCGGTTAGCTCGCTTGCAGCCGTCGCTCGCGCCGAGATGCAGCCGCAGCGCTGGGCCGACGCATTTGGCAGCGCCAAGGCGGGGAAGATGTCGATTTATACGCAGGAGTCGATCAACCAGACGTCGGCTTTTCATGCGCGCGTGTTCGCCCCGGCGGCGGGTGTTGCGGAAGATGCAGCGACCGGATCTGCGGCTGCAGCGTTCGCCGGCGCCGTTCACCGTTTCGATGGCCTTCGTGATGGTAACCATAAGCGCATTATCGAGCAGGGGTTCGAGATGGGCCGGCCAAGCCATATCTCCCTCGGTATGGAGGTCAACGGCGGGAAATTGACGTCGGTGCGGATCGGCGGCAGTGCAGTGCGGGTTAGCGAAGGCAGAATTCGGGTTTGATATTTGGTGCGCGCTCTTTGAGAAGCGGCGCATCATTTCTTGCGTCATAGCCCTTGCTTTTGCCGTCGATGTTCGGCTTTATGGACAATATCAGCGTCTGGTTCGGGCGCACGTGGATACAACTTGATGCGCGGCAACACGATCATGATCTGGACGCAGGGAACGCCATTGGCGGCCTGTGCAGATCTGCGCGCGCTCCTTCTGCTTATCAGCCCCTGAGTTTCGACAGTTCGGGCTTAGCGCCGCGGACGGAGCCTCAGGGGACGAAATACTCACCGACTGAAGGGAACAACCCGGCAGCCGCAGGCGCCGCACATCGAAACGGAAATCAGCCATGACCACGACCTCAACGTCCAAAGACCGCGTATTCATCTTCGACACCACATTGCGCGATGGTGAACAGTGTCCCGGCGCCACCATGACGTTCGAGGAAAAGCTCGAAGTGGCGGACCTGCTCGAACACATGGGCGTTGATATCATCGAAGCCGGATTCCCAATCGCCTCGGATGGTGATTTCGAAGCGGTTTCGGCGATTGCAAAACGTATCAAGAATTCGACCGTTACCGGGCTGGCTCGCGCTGGCATGAAGGACATCGATCGTGCGGGCGAAGCGGTGAAAGGTGCGGCTCGCCCGCGCGTCCACACCTTCTTGTCCACCTCGCCGGTGCATATGAAGTATAAACTCCAGAAGGAGCCGGCCGAAGTGCTGGCGATGGTAACGGCATCGGTGACGCGCGCCCGCAATTGGGTGCCGGACGTCGAATGGTCGGCGGAAGATGGCACGCGCACCGAGATCGATTTTCTGTGCCAGTGCGTCGATGCGGCGATCAAGGCAGGCGCCACAACGATCAACATTCCAGATACCGTCGGCTACACCACGCCGGACGAATACCGTGCGCTGTTTCGCACCGTACGCGAGCGCGTCGTCAACTCGGACAAGGCGATTTTTTCCGTGCATTGCCATAACGATCTCGGCATGGCGGTCGCGAACTCTTTGGCCGGTCTCGAAGGTGGCGCGCGTCAGATCGAATGCACCATCAACGGCATTGGCGAGCGGGCGGGCAACGCTGCACTCGAAGAAATCGTGATGGCGATCAAGACGCGCAACGACGTTCTGCGTTATGATTGTCGCGTCGATACGACGATGCTCAATCGCGCGTCTAAATTGGTGTCGGCGGCGACCTCGTTTCCAGTGCAATACAACAAGGCGATCGTCGGACGCAATGCGTTCGCACACGAGAGCGGCATCCATCAGGATGGCATGCTGAAGCATACGCAGACGTATGAGATCATGACGCCGGAAAGCGTCGGCGTATCGAAAACGTCGTTGGTGATGGGCAAGCACTCGGGTCGCGCCGCCTTCCGCAACAAGCTGCAGGAGTTGGGCTACGAGCTCGGCGACAATCAGTTGGAAGATGCGTTCACCCGGTTAAAGACACTCGCCGATCGCAAGAAGCACATCTACGACGAGGACATCGAGGCGCTGGTCGATGAAGGTATTGCCACGGCAACGGATCGCATCAAGGTGGTCGCGCTGATCATCATCGCCGGCACCATGGGTCCGCAGTCGGCGACGCTGACGCTCGATATCGATGGCGTCGAAAAGACGGTACAGGCAACCGGTAATGGTCCGGTCGATGCGACGTTTAACGCGATCCACAAGCTGGTGCCGCATCGGGCAACCCTGGAGCTTTACCAGGTACACGCGGTAACGCACGGCACCGACGCGCAGGCAGAGGTATCGGTCAGGTTGCACGAGGAGGGGCGGACGGTGACAGCAAAGGCTGCTGATCCCGACACGCTGGTCGCGTCGGCCAAGGCCTACATCGGTGCGCTCAATAAGCTTTTGATCAAGCGGCAACGCGAGACGACGCCTCAGTCGACAACTGAGGAGCGCATCCGCCTCGGAGGTGTTTAACTCCTTTTCGAGTGGTGGAAATAGCCGGTTGGGCCGGTAACGATCCAACCGGTTGAGGCCCGCAATCGAGGGCTGCCACAAAAAGGCGCAACGCGTACGGCATATGCTTTGCTATGCTATAGACTACGGTTCTGCATCCACGTTTGGAACGAAACGGGATCGCAGCCGGTTTCACCAGTAAGGTTGGGCGTATGCTTTCGGCCGTTTCAGGCGTATTTTCCGACGACATTGCAATCGATCTGGGTACGGCCAATACGCTCGTGCACGTGATCGGTCGCGGAACGATCATCGATGAGCCGTCGGTTGTCGCCATTCGGTCCCACAATGGAACGCGCGAGGTGCTGGCAGTCGGCCACAAAGCCAAGATGATGCTGGGGCGGACGCCTGAGTCGATCGAGACGATTAGACCGCTTCGCGATGGTGTCATTGCCGATTTTATCGCGACGGAAGAAATGCTCCGCCAGTTCATTGGCCGCGCCAAGTCAGCGATGGGGTTCCGCCGGCCGCGCATTCTGATTTGTGTGCCGGCAGGCGCGACCCCGGTCGAGCGACGCGCCGTGTACGAGACCGCGGTATCGGCCGGCGCCCGTCGCGTATTCTTGATTGAGGAACCGGTGGCCGCTTCGCTAGGCGCTGGTCTGCCGATCGATGATCCAACCGGTTCGATGGTGCTCGACATCGGTGGCGGCACGACCGATATCGCGGTGCTGTCACTGGGTGGCGTGGTGCAGGCGCGTTCGCTCAGGTGCGCGGGCAACGCCATGGATGAAGCAATCATCCGCTACGTGCGCCGCAAGCACCAGCTGCTGATCGGCGAGGCCAACGCCGAGCGCATCAAGATCGAGGCGGGTAGTGCGATGATGCAGCCGGACGGGCGCTCCGCCGAGATCCACATTCGCGGGCGGGACCTGCGCCAGGGGCGTCCGAAAAGCATCGTGCTTGGGCCGCAGGACATTGCCGAAGCGTTGGAAGATCCGATCGAAGAGATCGCCGAGTTTACACAACGCGCATTGGAAGATCTGCCGCCGGAGGTGTCGACCGACATTTGCGAGCGCGGCATTTATCTGAGTGGCGGTGGCGCACTGCTGGATCAACTCGACAAGGAACTGGAGCGCCGGGTCGGCGTGAAATTCATTGTGCCAGCCGAGCCCATGCAGTGCGTTGTTCGTGGAACGGCGGCGGTCCTTGCAGACTTATCCAAGCGCGAACATCTTTTGATCAAGCCATAACCACAAGCTAGACGACACCGAAAGAGTGCTTAACTCCACAATGGTTCAATTGCGCCGCGATGTTTATTCGAGAAATACGCCGGCGTTGCGGACGGCTGGCGCGCGTGCGGACGGGGGCCGGCCCGGAATCGTTTTCTTCCTCGTGTTTCTGTCGATCGCGCTGCTGTTCTTAAGCCGATTGCAGCACAGTTACGTTTCCGAACTGCGGTTGCATTTGGCGGAATTAATGGCGCCAGCATTGAAGGCAGCGATCGTGCCAATCGAGCCTTTGAAGCGAGCTGGACAGCGGATCTCTGCTTACGCTGAATTGTTCGGCGAACTGGATCGGCTTCGAACTGAAAACCAGAAGTTACGCGGCTGGGAGTGGCGTGCGCGAGAAACAGAGCGCAAGGCCGAGCAACTTGGAAGGCTTTCCCGTGTGGTCGACGAGCCCGGTCTCGCCTTCGCAACCGCACGCCTGGTCGCCGACTCCAGTGGTCCATTCGTTCGAACAGCTATGCTCGGGCTCGGCCGCGCCAATGGCACCAAAGCCGGTTATCCCGTCATCAACGCCGACGGTCTGGTCGGACGCATTGTCGAGACGGGCGCGCGCGTGTCGCGGGTGCTTCTTGTAACCGACATCAACAGCCGCATCCCGGTTCAAGTGGGCCGAGCCGGTATCCGCGCAGTCTTGTTCGGCGATAACGGTCCAGCTCCTCGTCTCACATATCTGCCGCCGGCGGAGCGGATCGAAGCTGGCGACGAAGTCTTCACCTCAGGCGTTGGCGGACTATTCCCGCGCGGGCTCAGAATCGGCACGGTGATCGAAGATGGCACCAATTTCCGCGTGGTCCCGCACGCCCGTCTGGGCGAATTGGATTATGTCAGTATGCTGTTTTTTGAGAGCCCGGCTCTCGAAATGGCTGATGAGGAAAAGCTTGGCCGTAGCCGCGACGCGTCGGTACGCAAGGCCGCCGCAGGTGCCGTCTCCTCCGATCAGGGCACCCGCGCGCCATGACTTTTTCAATCAAACATTTGCTCCCGGGGTTTAGCGTCGTGCTTCTGACGCTGCTGTCAGCCTTGCCGTGGGGACTGCCTTCGGAGGCGCGGTTTTTCCTGCCTCTGCTGCCCTACACAGCAATCCACTTCTGGGCCGTTCGCCGGCCAAACCTGATGCCGGAGTGGTTGGTGTTTGCAGCCGGTCTTGCGACCGATGTCTTGACACACGGGCCGCTTGGATTTTGGTCGCTGATCTTTCTCATCGGCTACATTATGGTTAACCTGACCGGACTGTTGCCCTTCGAGGGAGTTGCCGCGCGTTGGTTCAATTTCTGCGCGACGTTGCTCGTGTTGAGCGTAGCGCAATGGTTGATCGCGTCGGCATACTTCTTGGACTTCGTCGAATGGACGCCGCTTCTACGCAGCGCAGTCGCGGCAGCGCTGATATACCCGCTCATCGGGTTGGCGTTTCGCCCGCTCAACCGGCTTTGGTCGCGCCCGGGAAACTCCAGATTAGCTCGGGGAGTTTGAACCGCAATGTTCGGCAACCAGGTTGATGATGACGTCGAACAACGAGCAAAATTTTCGCGGCGCGCGCTGTTGGTCGGCGGCGGGCAGGCGGTGGCGTTTGGTGGATTGATTGCAAAACTCTATCAGTTGCAAGTCACCGAGGCGACGCGATACGGGCCGCTGGCCGATGAAAACCGCATCAACGTGCAGCTCGTGGCGCCCATTCGCGGGCGGATTCTCGATCGCTACGGGGTTGTGCTGGCGGGCAATGAAGAGGGGTTTCGCGCGGTTCTAATTCCGTCATTGGCCGGCAACGTGGCGCTGGTGCTGGAACAATTGGCACGCATCATTCCCGTTTCATCGGACGACAAGGAGCGGTTGATCGCCCGTGCGCGGCGGCAGCAGCCAAACGTGCCGCTGATAGTTTCCAGCGACCTTACTTTCGAGCAGATCGCCAGCGTGAACTTGATGGCCCCGCAACTTCCCGGTGTCCAGATCGAGGTGGCGGCCGCGCGCAAATATATCGGTGGCGATATCGTTGGCCATGTCGTGGGCCACGTCGGCAGCGTTGAGCGCATCAGCATCGATGATGATCCGTTGTTGCGATTGCCCGGTCTCAAAATCGGCCGAACCGGCGTTGAGCGCGGCATGGACGAGCGGCTGCGCGGGCAGGCAGGCACCATACGTCACGAAATCGACGTGCGCGGCCGGATCGTGCGCACGTTGTCGGAGACAGAGCCGGTCCGCGGCGACGACATCGCGCTCACGATCGACAGCGAATTGCAGCGCGCGGTATCGGCAAGGTTATCGCGTGAGCGGCGTGCATCAGCGGTCGCCATCGATACGACGTCGGGCGATGTCGTGATGATGGTATCCGTGCCGACCCATGATCCTGGCGATCTGGTGAAGGGCGTGACCGCCCGCACGTTTGAGAAATTGCGTGAGAGCGGTAACGATCCAATGGTCAATCGGGCCATTCGTGGTCTCTATCCGCCAGGCTCGACATTCAAAATGGTGACCGCGCTGGCAGCGCTCGAAGCAGGGGTGATCGAGCTTAACAGCCGGATCACTTGCGAGGGACAAACTGAGCTCGCGGGCCAAGTATTCCGCTGCTGGAAACGCACTGGGCATGGCGCGTGTGATTTTCATCGGGCGCTACGCGAGAGCTGCGACTGTTATTTCTACGAGATCGCACATCGTGCCGGGATCGAAGCCATAGCCGTCATGGGGCGCCGGCTGGGGTTTGGCCAGACGTATGATACCGGACTTGCGCATCAAAAAGCCGGCGTCATGCCCGATCCAGCCTGGAAGCGGGGCCGCTTCAATAAGGCGTGGCTTGGTGGTGAGACGCTGTTGGCCGGCATTGGTCAGGGTTACGTGCTGACGACGCCGTTGCAGCTCGCGGTGATGACGGCCCGGATCGCGACCGGCCGAGCAATCGTCCCGCAGCTGGTCCGGCCTGAAGCGGGTATGGTGCCGGCCTCGTTCGGTAGCCTGGAATTGAAACCTCGTTTGCTCGATGCCGTCCGCAAAGGCATGAGCGCCGTTGTCAACGAAGAAGGCGGGACCGGAGCCAAGACGAGGCTGGATGATGGCCAACCGTTGGTTGCTGGCAAGACCGGTACGTCGCAAGTCGCGCGCGCATCGGCCGATCGCAACGGTGCCGAACTCGCATGGGAACAGCGAGACCATGCGCTGTTCGTCGCCTACGTTCCCGCCAACAATCCAAAGTATGCAATCTCAGTCGTCGTCGAACACGGCGGCGGTGGCGGAGCAACCGCTGGTCCCGTGATGCGTGACATTATTACGGAAGTCCTGGCGCGAGATCCGGCTGCGCGGCGGTCCTACCCGGATGTAACGAGGGTGGACCCAGCTGGCCGGGCGAAGGAGGGCTGAAAAGATGGCGTACACATACGGCACGTTGTCAGCCCGGCAGACGATCGGCGCGAAGCTCACGCGCATTCATTGGCCGGTCGTGGCACTCATGTGCTTGCTCGTGTGCATTGGTTTGTCAGCGCTCTACTCGGTTGCCGGCGGGAGTTTCAATCCGTGGGCGGAGCGCCATGCGCTGAGGTTCATTGTGACGTTGGCGCTGGTGATCGCCATAGCACTGACGCCGCTGCGCTGGTGGATCGCACTGGCGTACCCTGCCTACGCCGTGGCGCTGCTTCTCCTGGTTCTGGTGCCACTTATTGGCACCGAAGCCTTAGGCGCGCGGCGTTGGTTGAGCGTTGCCGGCGTCACCTTTCAACCAGCCGAACTGATGAAGGTTGCGCTGGTGCTGATGCTCGCGCGTTATTACCAGTGGCTGGGGAGTAGACGCGTTTCCCACCCTTATTGGGTGCTGCTTCCGTTGTTGGCAATAGCGGCGCCGGTCGCACTGACATTGAAGCAACCGGACTTAGGCACGGCCGTGCTGTTCGTCGTGGTCGGGCTTTCGTTGATGTTCCTGGCCGGGGTCAACATACTATATTTTATCGGTGGAGGCATTTTATGTGCGGTGCTCGCGCCGATGATTTGGGGGCGGCTGCACGACTATCAGCGTCGGCGGATTGAGATCTTCCTCGACCCTGAGAAGGACCAGTTGGGTGCCGGCTATCACATCACCCAATCGAAGATTGCGCTCGGTTCGGGTGGTGTCTCCGGCAAAGGGTTCATGCAGGGCACGCAAAGCCAACTGAACTTTCTGCCCGAGAAGCACACCGATTTCATCTTCACGACCTTCGCGGAAGAGTGGGGGTTCACCGGCGCGCTCGGCTTGCTGGGGCTTTACCTGCTGCTGTTCCTGCTCGTCCTTGCCATGGCGTTCGCCTGCCGCAGTCAATTCGGCCGGCTGGTCGCGGCGGGTGCCGGGCTGATCCTGTTCCTTTACGCCTTCATCAATATTGCGATGGTGACAGGGCTTATTCCAGTGGTCGGTGTTCCCCTGCCGCTCGTCTCGTACGGGGGGACTTCGATGACAACGATCATGATCGCGCTCGGCATTGCCATGTGCGCGTTCGTGAACCGCACGCAGGGTGTCAGGACCGGTCGATAGAACAGCCAGCGCGATGATCTTGAGAGCGAATTTTCGTTATAACGAGAAAATCGATGCGGCCTCACTGGACACGCAGTTTGACCGGTGTTACACGCGGTGCTTCCGGACTCGAACGTCCGAGCGTTCGGTCAATGAAGTGTCGTGGCTGAGCGAGATGAAGAAAAGGAAGACCACGCCGGTCTGACTTCCCAAAGGTGGGGCGATTAGCTCAGTTGGTAGAGCAGGTGACTCTTAATCACCGGGTCCACGGTTCGAGTCCGTGATCGCCCACCACTTGCCCACTTCGGGCGACGTAGTCGCCGAGCGCTGCGAAGAACGGAGCGACGGGCGCATTTGCTTGGGCTTCGAAGGCGTGGCCCGCAGGTCGATGGAGCGGCGGGCGTCGCACACCAGATCGAGCAAGGCCACGGCGAAGTCGATGGTGCCGGGGGCGCGCAGTCCGGTTCCCGATGACGGGTGGCCGCATCCAGCCGGAAATGAGCCAAATAGTCCGCGGTCGG
>JANLPY010000367.1:0-2664 GCA_031367505.1 Hyphomicrobiaceae bacterium
CACCAGCGCTTCAAGCTGCACTATGGCGACCTGACCGACAGCACCAACCTGATCCGCATCATCCAGCAGGTGCAGCCCGACGAGATCTACAACCTGGCAGCGATGAGCCATGTGGCGGTCTCGTTCGAGACGCCCGAATACCCCGCGAACACAGACGGCATCGGCACGCTGCGCATCCTCGAAGCCATCCGAATCCTCGGCCTTGAGAACAAGACGCGCTTCTACCAGGCCAGTACGAGCGAGTTGTACGGCCGCAGGAAGCGCCGCAGACGGAGACCACACCCTTCTACCCGCGCAGCCCCTACGCCGTGGCCAAGACAAAGCTTGAACGCACCCGCCTCGTCATGCCCGAAAGCGATCTTGACTGCAAGCTCCTGCGACAGTTCAGCGACGCCAAAACTTTCGTCATTGGCCAATTCAGCATCGCAGACACCGCCCGCGCCATCTCCTGCCGCGACAGTGTGATCCGGCGCGCCTGTTTCGCGGCCGACGACTACAACCAGTGATGCCCAAGCATGTCCAGAGGTCAACCCATGCCGAACAACGTCTACGTTACGCAGCCCAGTTTGCCGCCGCTCGAGGAATTCATCCCGTACCTTCGCGAGATATGGGACACCAAGATTCTGACCAATGGTGGGCCGTTCCATCAGAAGTTGGAACTGGCCCTGTGCGAATACCTCGGGGTGGAACACATCGCACTGTTCACGAACTGCACCATCGGCCTCATCACGGCGCTGCAGGCGCTGCGAATTACAGGTGAAGTCATCACGACACCGTATTCCTTCGTGGCCACTGCGCACTCCTTGCTATGGAACGGGATCAAACCGGTATTCGTCGACATCGATCCGCACACACTGAATCTCGATCCCTCAAGAATCGAAGCCGCGATCACACCGCAGACCACGGCCATCATGCCCGTTCATTGCTACGGCCGCCCGTGCGACGTCGACGCAATTCAGAAGATCGCAGACAACTACAACCTCAAGGTGATCTACGACGCCGCGCACGCGTTCGGAGTCAAGACGGGGGCCGGCAGCGTCCTGAAGCATGGTGACCTGTCGGTCTTGAGTTTCCATGCCACCAAGGTGTTCAACACCTTCGAGGGCGGCGCCATTGTCTGCCCCGATGCGAAGACGAAGTCACGCATCGACCAGCTAAAGAACTTTGGCCACGCCGGCGAAGTGAATGTTGTCGCCCCGGGCATCAACGGCAAGATGAGCGAGTTCAACGCGGCACTCGGGCTGCTGCAGTTGAAGCACATCGACGAGGCGCTGGCGCGCCGCAAGGTGATTGATATGGCGTACCGGGAACGCCTGCGCGACGTTAAGGGCATCCACTGTCTAGGCGATGCCGGCGAGACGCGCGCGAACTACGCGTACTTTCCAATTCTGGTGCAGCCCGGCTACTCGCTCAGCCGCGATGCACTCAACCAGCGGATGCGCGACAAGGGCATCTTTCCGCGCCGCTACTTCTACCCGCTGATCTCCGAATTTCCGATGTACCGTGGACTTCCTTCGGCGCACCGGGAGAACCTGCCGGTGGCGAGTGCCGCAGCCCTGCAGGTGCTATGCCTGCCGATCTATCCCGACCTGCCGCTGACGGCGGTCGAAGAGATCACGAGCCTCATCACCGCCCGATGATGCACCTGGAAGCATCGCCTCGGCGGCTCGCCGGAGGCACGCGATGAGGGTGGCGATCATGCAGCCTTACTTCTTCCCGTACGTCGGTTACTTTCAGCTCGTCGGTGCGGTCGACCTGTTCATCGTCTACGACAACATCAAGTACACGAAGAAGGGCTGGATCAACCGCAATCGCATGCTGCAGTCGGGCAAGGACGTGATGTTCTCCCTGCCGCTGCGAAGCGGCTCGGACTCGCTCGACGTGCGCGACCGTTCGCTGGCGGCCGACTTCAATTGCGACAAGTTCCTAAACCAGTTGCGTGGGGCCTACAGCCGGGCGCCGAATTTCGCCGAAGTATTCCCGATGGTCGAGCGCGCCGTTCGTCACGAAGACACGAACCTGTTTGCCTACCTTCACCACGCCCTGATCCGTGCCTGCGAGCACCTAGGATTGACGACGCCGATACGCGTCTCGTCCACCGTTGAGATTGACCACGGTTTGAAGAACCAGGACAAGGTCATCGCCTTGGCGAAGGCGGTCGGCGCGACAACGTACGTGAACGCCATCGGTGGGCTGGACCTGTACGACCGCGAGGCTTTCCAGGCCAAGGGTCTCAAGCTGCAATTCATCCGCTCCAGACCGTTTGAATACCGGCAGTTCGGCGACCCGTTCGTGCCGTGGATGTCAATTATTGACTTGCTGATGTTCAACCCGCTCGGGACCGTTCGTGATTGCGTCTCGCACCATTACCAACTGATCTGAACGATGTTTAGCTGGAACAAGTTGGGTAAGGTCTTCACCCCCCAGGCAGTGACCTGCCGCCCGTGGCTCAAGGAGTTTGCGCAGGCGCCAGCCACACTCGTGCTCGACGATGTCGTGCGCGTGTACTTCTCGTGCCGGCCTCAGCCGGATTCGAACGGGCAGTACGTGAGTTACTCCGCCTACGTCGATCTTGATCGTGCAGACCTATTCAAAGTTCGCGACGTGGCCCAGCAACCAATACTCAGCCTGGGCGGGCTGGGCGAGTTCGACGAGTTCGGCACC
>JANLPY010000043.1:0-2024 GCA_031367505.1 Hyphomicrobiaceae bacterium
CAGAACGTGGCGCTGCTCGGTTGTGGGCGCGCGCACCCGCGCCTCAAGGATCGCGCGATCACCGCGCCGCAACCGGACTTTCTGTGCCGCTGAAATCATGCCATGTTGAATCACGCAACGCCGCAGCGCGATAGTGCAAACATGACTCAGTCATGTGTGATAGCGGGTACTAGCTATTTGTTTTGTCGTGCTTCTTGTCGGCAAACCGCTCACACTTTATCCGGAAGCACTCTAACACCAAGCGCCCAACCTGTCTCCGTCATGGCCGCGAAGCGGCCACCCAAGCAAACCAAAGGTGTGCGTGAGGCAGGAATGTACACTCGGAATAAAAAATCACCGGTGGTCTACCTGCTGGCCAGTAAACCAAACGGGACGCTTTACATCGGTGTGACAAGTAATCTCTATGCCCGCATGCGAGAACATCGGCAGTGACTTTTGAAGGGTTTACGAAGAAGTATGATGTAAAAAATCTGGTTTACTACGAAGCTCATGACACAATGACCGGCGCCATCAGACGCGAGAGCCAGATAAAGAAGTGGAAGCGGTTGTGGAAGATCCGATTGATAGAAGAAATGAATCCGACATGGTCGGACTTGTTTGATGATGAGAACGGTGCCGGAGAATTTGGGGTTGGTGGTCAGGCAGTAGTGGGTGGAGAAATCGCCTCCAAATAATCGACTTGCTTGGGTGGCCGCCTTCGCGGCCATGTCGAATGGTTTGGGGAGCAAGCGCGAGATGCAAAACGCGGCCTCCGGCCCTCCCTGGCGTATCGTCGCATCAGGCCTCGAGTTGCGGGTGCGTCTGACGCCGAAGTCGGCGCATGATCGGGTCGAGGGGCTGGGACAAACCGGCGAAGGGGTGGCATTGAAAGCACGCGTTCGGGCCGTACCGGAAGACGGCAAAGCGAATGCGGCGCTGGCGATACTTGTAGCGGAATGGTTGGGCGTGCCGCGACGTTCGGTGGAAGTGACGGCGGGCACCAAGTCGCGGATCAAGACAGTGACGATCGCAGGCGATGGGGCTGGCCTGATGCGGAAAGCGCAGACAGCTTTGGACCTGACTGCCGCGACCGCGAGAACATGATCGGTTTTAGTTAAACCACGAAACGACCCTGACACTTGATATTGTCGTTCTTCTTGTCGGAAAACCGCACCACACTTTATCCGGAAGAACTTTAGGAAACGGTCATGACGGCGCAGATCATCGACGGCAAGGCGATAGCGCAGCGCTTGCGCGCCGACGTCGCCAGGCGTGTCGCACGCTTGAAGTCTGAGCGCGGCGTGACGCCGGGACTCGCGGTCGTGCTGGTCGGAGAAGATGCGGCAAGCCAGGTCTATGTGCGCAACAAAGGGCTGCAGACAATCGAGGCCGGCATGGCGTCGTTCGATCACAAACTGCCGGCGACAACGACAGAAACGGACCTGTTGGCGCTGATTGGCAGGTTGAACCGCAACGGGAACGTCCACGGTATTCTCGTGCAATTGCCGTTGCCGCCACACATCAACGCAGAGGCCGTGCTTCGCGCGATCGATCCGGACAAGGATGTCGACGGATTTCATCCGATCAACGTCGGGCGGTTGGCGATCGGCGAGACATGTCTGGTGCCATGCACGCCGACGGGATGCCTGCTGCTTGCGAAATCCGTGCAGCCGAAGCTGGGCGGGCTTGAGGCCGTGGTGATCGGGAGATCGACGATTGTCGGCAAGCCCGTGGCGCAATTGTTGTTGGGGGAAGATTGCACGGTGACGATCGCGCATTCGCGGACGCGCGATCTGGCGTCCGTGGTGCGACGCGCGGATGTGGTGATCGCGGCAGTCGGGCGACCGCTGCTGGTGCGGGGCGACTGGATCAAGCCGGGCGCGATCGTCATCGACGTGGGCATCAACCGAGTGCCGGTGGATGCAGCCGTCAGCGGCGGCAAGACGAAGCTGGTCGGCGATGTGGCTTATGACGAAGCGCTCGCAGTGGCTGGTGCGATCACGCCGGTACCGGGCGGCGTCGGACCCATGACCATCGCGTGTCTG
>JANLPY010000387.1:0-11507 GCA_031367505.1 Hyphomicrobiaceae bacterium
CAGGCACAAGAGCTCTATCTGCCGCACTTTCACTCCGGCGGCGCGACCGAACAAATCAGCCGCTTCTGTGAGGGATTATTGCTCCGGCTTTTACAATTCCTTCGATGGCGTCCCTAACAAAATCATCCACAGGCTGAGCCATCGGAGCGATCACCGATATCATATCGCCGCCCAATTCGTCGCCGATAGCCGTCAGCTTTCGATGTAATTCCGACTCAATAAATGAGCTGGTAGATGTGAAATCATCAGGAGTCGTCACGGTCTGTCCTGCCCCACCGGGTCCTTGCAGCTTTGGAGGCAATTTGGCTTCTCTCTTTTTTGCTAAGACTAAGCGCTCTTGCTGGACCGCCCTTTAGTCCGCCCTTACGCCCAAGCTGAACGGCAGCCGGGTCTTTGCCAGTCATGCCTTCAGTAGACAACGCCACGTCATCTGTGCGCGTCGCGACGTCCACCACGCTTTTAGCTAGCTGGTTCACGTCGCGCGGACGCTTCTTTGGTGGTGCCTTAGCGGTCATGTATCAAATATGGCATCAGTGCACCCAAGAATCTAGTCCAAACGAATCTCAGCTGACTGATGAATGCGCCGAGTCAATAGGTTGCACAAAAAAGAATCATCTTGAACGCTCAAGCAATTAGGCGGATATGCGGCCGCAGAGGTCTGATCACCTCTGCGGCCAGTATCCTACCGGGTTGAGCCGGCGGCGGGAAGCACGTAACAACCACGCGAGAATCGTTATCAGTATTCGCATCGGCAGCCAAGACCGGCTCGGTTCATCCCCCCAAGAAAGGGAAACCGAGACATGGACATCACTACCGCCTGCGACGCGATCAAATCAGGGTGTTGCCTTGAGGTCGGCTACCACGGGTTCAATCGGATCGTTGAGGTTCACACGTGTGGCGTGACAACCGCTGGCAACTTGGCCATGCGCGTCTGGCAGGCCCGAGGTGGAAGCGTTAGCGGAGATCGCGTCGGGTGGAAGCCACTGTTGCTGAGTGACATCGTCGGACTGCGCGTGTTGGATGAGAAATCCTGCGCCCCTCGACCAGGGTACCGGCGGGGCGACAAGATGTTCGCCAGGATCATCTGCCAAATCTAAACCTCCACAGTCACACGAGCCAGCGGGCAACGCTGGCTCGTTGTAGATTGCGCAGTCGCACCAATGGATACGAGTCATGAAGTTACCTCGGAATCAATGGGGAACATTTCGAACTGACCCACTACCCAAAATAGCGGGCCGTACATCGCGACCGGGTCCACCTCCTCGACCGAAGCGTCGCCAGCTTCGTTCCACCCCTCCCAAGCGAGCCAAAGCAGATAGATGACGCCTGCCCAGCGCAACAGTTCATAGAGGGGTGGTGAATTCGAAATCACCGCGGCCAATCCGAGTGCCGCCGCTAACCCGATCACAAGCAACCCAAGAGCAACGCCCGTCACTGCGGCAAGCCCCGCCCGCCGGCCGTGTGAGACACCTAGGACGGCCAGATAGGTCATGTTTGGGCCCGGCGTAATTTCGATCGCGAAACACGTGGCCGCAAACGCCAGTATCGTTGACCACGTGAGGTAGATCATACGCACTCCGGGTTGTTGCGACTAAGTCAGCGGCAACGCACTGCCGTCGCGCAAAATGGCTTGTAGTTGTGGGGTGAATTCATGACCATCACGCTCGTGCAGAACAAGGCCGGGCATAACACGTAGCGGCGCCCGGTTGCCCTTGATACCGCTAACTATGATGCGCACGGCAGGTTCACCACCTCGCGGATAAATCGGCAAAACGACGATGGCGCCAAACCGGCCTTCGAATATGCCGAGGATTTCCCCCAGTGCGTCCGCCCGATGAATGAATGCAGCGGTCCCGCCCGGCTTGGTCACCCGCGCCACAACCCGCACCCATCGTTCGAGGCTGCCCGCCGGCATGGCGTGCGAACGCGCTTTCAATGGGTCGTTTGACGCGCGCCCCTGGCCCTCGATCTGATACGGCGGGTTGGCCAATACATGATCGAAGCTATCCGACGCCAGTCCGAGCATCTCGGCCGCTAGATCGACATCCGCTCCAACGACACGGACGCGCGCCGACATGCCATTTCTCGTGATGTTATCGTTCGCGAGCGCCAACAGTGCTGGTTCGCGTTCAAGCAGAACGACATGGGCCGTCGCCACGCGGGCGGCGACGCATAACCCCACCGTGCCGACGCCTGAGCCAAGATCGAGCACATTTACTTGTTGCTGGACCGAGGTTACCGCCGGCACCGTCGCCGCTAGGATAACGGCATCGAGCCCGGCGCGATAACCGGTCTTCGGTTGATCCACCATCACGCGGCCGGCCAGGAAAGCGTCGCATGTCGTGGCAACACCCGAACCGGATAGATCAGCTTCGACCATCGGTACTCATCCATTGGCCAAGATCGCTATCGATCATAATCTGACGCGCCTGTTCGATATCGCCAACCGGCACCATCAAACGGCGCTGCAGGATGCCGATCGAGCCTTCCATGACGCTCATATTCTGATCCATAAGCACGGCGTCGACCCCGGCGTCGCGCAGTAACACCTGCGCAAAGTTGAGCAATATGGGATCATTCGAGCGAATTATTTCGCGCATCGGCGGCAATTAACCTTATAGCTGCACAGTGCCTCTGCGGCACTATGCCGGACGAGAGGTTTAGCGGTTGACCAGTACTATAGCTCAAACAAACACGAACGACAGGATGCCAACCGTGGGCCTTGCCGCAACTCTAGATGCACCGCGAGACGCGACCGAGAGCCTCGCGCCAATTCTCGAACTGGTTGCAGCCGATATGGCGAGCGTCAACAAACTGATCCTCGACCGCGCGGTATCCGACGTCGAGCTGATCCCTGAGTTGGCGCACCACTTGATCGATTCAGGTGGCAAGCGTTTGCGGCCGATGTTGACGATCGCCGCCGCCAAGCTTTGCAACTATTCCGGAGACGGTCACGTAAGGCTCGCTGCCGCCGTCGAATTCATGCATACGGCAACGCTACTGCATGACGACGTTGTCGATGAAAGTGACATCAGGCGCGGCAAGAAAGCCGCACGTTTGTTATGGGGCAATCAAGCGAGCGTTCTTGTCGGCGATTTTCTGCTTGGCCACGCTTTCCGCATGATGGTCGACGTCGGATCACTCAACGCGCTTCGGATTCTTTCGAACGCTGCAGCTGTAATCGCCGAAGGCGAAGTCATGCAGTTGGCGGCCGCCAAGAACATGGCGACGACCGAAGAAGATTATCTGGTCATCATCAATGCGAAAACTGCCGCGCTTTTCTCGGCAGCAGCCGAAGTTGGTGCGGCCATAGCCAATCGGCCAGAAGCAGAACAACAGGCGTTGCGGGCTTATGGCGCGTCCCTGGGTATCGCCTTTCAACTCGTGGACGATGCGCTCGACTACGCAGGTGACAGCCACAAACTGGGCAAGTCGGTCGGTGATGATTTCCGCGAGGGCAAAATCACATTGCCGATTATTTTGTGTTATCGGCGCGGCACTGCGGAAGAGCGCTCGTTCTGGGCTCGCACTTTGACCAATGGCGAAATCAACGCTGGTGATCTCGAACATGCAATTGGTTTAATGCACCGCCACAAAGCCATTGAGGCAACGTTCGAGCGGGCACGTTTGCACGGCGCGAACGCGCGTGAGGCCTTATCGGTATTTCGCGATTGTCCGCCTAAGAAAGCGCTGCTCGACGTTGTAGGATTCTGCGTTGCGCGAGCGCACTGAGTGTTAAAGCGAGCCGCCTAAGGTGACCGCGCGCACCCACCATGACGGCTCCTGCTCATTGAGTATGTGCGCGGCAATCTGCGGATTGTCGAATATCCCGAAGCACGTTGGTCCACCACCGGACATCGCCGCGTAGCGACAGCCTGGGATCCCTAACAGTGCCGTCTTAATCGCCGCTGCAATGGGCATGACGGCCATCGCGGCTCGCTCGAGGTTATTACCCCGGCTCGCAATAAAATCGATAGCCGTCTCACCCGACCCGGGCGGTTGGGGAGCCGGATCGTCGCCCAACGCCGCCGCGCCGAGTCGGCGAAAAACCTGTGCGGTCTTGTCGACCGGAGCCGGTACCATGGGATTGACGAGCACGGCCTGGAGTGCCGGCCACCCACGCATGGGGGTTACAACTTCACCAACCCCGGTCATCCAAGCGGTCTTGCTTTCAAGACAAACCGGAACGTCGGCACCGAGACCTACTCCAATGCGTGTCCAGTCGATACCGGCGGCCAAGTCAGGATTGGCGCGGCGCACGGCACGTATAACTGCGGCCGCATCCGCCGACCCTCCGCCGATGCCAGCAGCCACTGGCAAATGCTTGTCCAAGTGCACATGGCCGAGCGCCAAGCGCGGCTCAGCCTCAAACAACCGGCGTAACGTCACCGCAATCAGATTTTGACCGGCGATGGAGCGTCCGAACGGGCCGCTCACGCTGACGTCTACGGCTCGATTGATGTCGAGCGTCAGCTGGTCGCCGAAGTCAGCGAAAGCGACGAGGCTCGCGAGCTCATGATAGCCATCGGGACGGCGGCCCAAGACCTCGAGTGTGAGGTTTACCTTGGCGCGCGCAACTTCGGTAATCATCGATTATTGAAACGGATTGAACTGTTTGGACGGTGTCAGCTTTGTTTCAACCCGCTTGCGTGGTTGTTCGTTGCGCGGTTGCTGGCGCGCAGCCTTCGTCGCTGCTGGCGCGCGTTTTTCGGCGAGCCCTTGGTCCAGCTTCCGTTTGGTACGGTTCGCGTCTTCCATTTCGGGTTTCAAAGTGAGCGATTGCTCCCACTGGAAGCGCGCCTCTCGCTCGCGGCCAACACGCCATAGCGCATCGCCTAGGTGATCATTGAGAACTGGATCTTCAGGACGCAACTCAACGGCGCGTTCCAGGAAGCGGACTGCATCCTTGTAGTTACCAAGCTTGTAATGCGCCCAGCCGAGACTATCGACGATATAGCCATCGTCTGGCTTCAGGCCGACTGCCTTTTCGATCAGACCCATGCCCTGCTTCAGGTTCTTATTCTGATCGATCCAGGAATACCCGAGATAATTCAGAACCATTGGCTGATCGGGATATAACTGGAGCGCGCGTTGCAGATCGGCCTCGGCCAACTGCCACTTCTTGACCCGCTCGAAGCTGGTGCCACGCGAATACCAGTACGACCAGTGACGCTTCTCGGGCTTCGGGATCAGTGAGATTGCACGCGAATAATATACGATCGCTTCGTCGTAGCGTTTGCGCGCACGCATGATCGAGCCAAGCGCATCGAGCGGTTTTACGTCGGACGGGTCGCGCTTGGCCAAGTCTTCCAACAGGCTCTGGGCGTCGTCGACTTTATCCAGCAGATTGAGGTTGATCGCCTTGCGGATATCAATCGAAGCAGCGAGCGGCGTGCCTTTGGGGATACGGTCATAAACCGCAATTGCATTCTCGTAGTGCTTCGTCGTTTCCTGGACGTTGGCCAATGCTGCCAAGGCAAATGGGAAATCAGGCCGCAGATACAAGGCCATCTGCAAATAGAGTGCGCCTAGCGCAACACCACCTTCACTCGTGAGTGCTTCGCCGAGGCCATAGAACACCTCAGCCATGCCGTCTTGCGCGTTTTCGATCAACAAGGGGATCGAGGCATTGCCATTCAACTGCTCGCGCAGTGCGACCGCCATCGGGTGACCATCGGAAGCACTGCGATCCATGTGCTCTTTGAGGATCGACTTGGCGAGTTTGAAGTCGTTCGAGTTGGCTGCATGCTGCGTATACGCCAGCGCCGTTCGCGGGGTCCGGCTATCGGTCTTGAAGATACGCTCATAGTTCGCCCGCGCTTCAGCACGCCGGCCGCCGATATCGGCGATCAACGCCCGATGGTA
The DNA here is from genome assembly GCA_031367505.1 of Hyphomicrobiaceae bacterium. Lineage (GTDB taxonomy): Bacteria > Pseudomonadota > Alphaproteobacteria > Rhizobiales > Hyphomicrobiaceae > JAKFWF01. Next base: position 5,866 of record JANLPY010000387.1, read on the forward strand.
GCGCATGTAAAACTGGGCCCACTCGGCCTGCTTCTGTACTTCGATCAGTTGCAGCGCTTCGTCGGAACGGTTTTGAGCCTGGCGTGTCCAAGCGCGGGCGAGGGCGCTCGATAGCTCGCCGATCGGGCCCGAATTGGCCGCCGCGAAATGCTCGTCCGCCTGTTCCCAGCGCTTCGCCTTGAAATCCACCAGTCCAAGGAACAACCGCGTCATGCGATTCTGGTTTGGCGACTTCGCAAGCTTAGCCGCCAGTTCAGCTGCAGTGCTATATTTGCCCTCGGTGAGCTCCATCAAAAACGCCTGTTCGAGCAGGACTTCGTTTTCGGGATCGACGGCTAGGGCATTACGATAGTACTCGGCTGCGGCAGCCGTGTCGTTGAGCCCGCGCGCATGCCTGCCGGCCAAATAGCTACCCAGCGACGACGTGTCATCTTTCGCGCCTGCAGCCGCGGCCGCGAGTGTGGATGACACACTGGTGCTCACTACAAACGTCAGCACGATCAATTGCGAGAACCGACCCAAAACTCGTGGCAGCGTGCGCATCGCACCTCTCTCGCGCGGACAATCGTCCGCTGGTGATTCCTGAATAGCCGTTAATCTAGCAAAGAGACCCATCGTTTGGCGACTCTAAGGCTTAAATTATCCCATTACTCAAATCGCACTTTCAGCATTTCGGTGTGTGACCGCTCAGCACCTGCCCGAAAGGCACGGTATCGATATTTCCACCACACAAAATGACGCCCACTTTTTTGCCTTGAAGCGATACTTGCTCACGGATGAGGCCAGCGAGTGGCGCGGCGCCCGCGCCCTCGGCGAGGTTGTGCGTGTCCGAGTAATAGAAGCGGATGGCGTCCGCAATCTCGTCTTCGCTCAAACGCAAGATTTTCAATACTCCCTTCTGAATGATCTCGAAAGCCTCTGGATTGGGCACGCGGACGGCCATACCATCGGCAAACGTCGATGCGCTGTTGGTCGATACGACACGGCCTGCGTCCAGCGAAAGCGCGTAAGCTGGTGCCGCGTCGGCGACAACGCCAACCACTTCAGTGTCGAGCCCGAGCAGGTCGCGAACGGCGATCACGCCGCAAATGCCGGACCCCAAACCGATCGGCACATAAACCCGCGCCAGATCTGGCACCGCTCGGAATAATTCGAGCGCATATGTCGCAACGCCGGCAACCAATCGCGGATCAAACGAGGGTACAAAATGCAGATTGCGAGTGACCGCAAGTTCGGCAGCGTGCGCCTTTGCCGCATCGAAATCGCTGCCGTGCGTTATGAGCTCCGCGCCGAACGCCTTCATTGCCGCATTTTTCTCGACCGAGTTGCCCTCCGGCACGACGATGACCGCTTTGATGCCCGCCCGCGCGGATGCAATCGCAATCGACTGACCGTGATTTCCCCGGGTTGCTGAAATCACGCCAGCAATGTTGGGCTGCGTTCGCTTCAGCCAATCCATATAGACGATCCCGCCGCGCACTTTGAAGGCGCCTGTGGGTGTATGATTTTCGTGTTTGACCCACACTTCCACGCCGGTGCGCTTCTGCAGCAGAGGCCAAGCATATTGCGGCGTCGGCGGCATCGTCGCATGAACGAGGCCGGCAGCTGCTTCGAGCTCGGCGAGATTGAACAACGGCATCAGGATGCGCTCCGCAAATTTGACGATACTCGGTCCCCCATTGCCTTATGCGAGGTTGGACGCCATACCGCAACTAAACCGCGCGCCGGGCATCCTGGCGAAACCAAATCCGAGCAATGCCGAACCGCTCAGCCAACTCCGTCGACTTCTGGCGAGGAATTGCCCTCATCATGATCTTCATCGATCATGTGCCGGGCAACGCATACGGCAATTTCACGCTGCACAAGGCGGCGTTTTGCGATGCCGCTGAATTGTTCGTATTTCTTGCTGGCTGGTCGATTAGTCACGCGACAGGGGGGCCGCTGTCGCCGCAATCCGCAGGTCGCGTCTTCATCCGATTGCTGGCGCGCGCCATTGAAATCTACCGTGCGCAACTGGTTTTGACTGCGATCGCCCTGGCGATCCTGGCGGCAACGTCGCTCGTGCGGAACAATCCAATTTTTCTCGAATGGCACAATGCCGGCCCAGCGTTCTACGACCCGGTGCGCACAACCGTCGGTTGGGTGCTACTGACCCATCAACTGTGGTTTTTCGATATTCTACCGCTTTATGTGGTCGTATTGCTGATGGCGCCCGGGTTCGTAATTTTGGCGCGCTGGAACAAGCTCGCAGCTCTCGGCGCTTCGTTGGCTCTGTACGCGGTCGTACTGACCTACAATCTGCAACTACCGACATGGCCCGGCGATTCTGGCTGGTTTTTCAATCCACTTGCCTGGCAACTTCTCCTCGTTTTAGGATTTCTCGGATCGGAAATGACGCAGGACAGCGCGCGCTTCCGCAAATTTGCGCATCGAAGTGTTCCCATCGCTGCGATTCTAGCGGCGATGTTCACCACGTTAACCATAGCGGGCTTCGATCCCGATCCGCTGTCAGTGCCCCAACCCCGGTTCTTCTTCCTTATCGATAAAACTAATCTATCGCCGTCTCGCGTTGTGAGTTTGCTCGCTCTGATAATCGCATTCCACCCGGTGTTTCCTCTGATTTCCGCGCATCTTGGGTCGCTCGGTGGATGGATCTGCGGGCTCGGGCGAAACTCGTTGGCGGTATTTGCCGTTGGCTCATTATTAAGCCTCCTTGCACAACTTTTTCGCTTTGTTGTTGGTGGTAATTTGACGATTGATACAATTACGGTATTAATGGGTATTCTTGGTATGGGGGGAACGGCATGGTTTGTCGAATGGCGCACGCGGTCGCCAAGTTCTCGGTAATGGTGGCTCTGGCGTTGCCCGTTTCGGCAGTAGCGCAGCAGGTGGAGCAACGCGTCGCCATGGCGACAGTTGATCAACAGATTGCGACACTAGCGAAAACACCGCCACCCTACTCGAAGGAATGCCGGATCACCGCATCGGCGCACGAAGGCCGCACGGCTCTGAGGCAGATGCGTCGCGCACTCAAAGAACGACGCGTCGTCAAGGTTCTCGCGGTTGGCTCATCCTCGACGTCGGGTATCGGCGCATCCTCGCCTTACGCCACCTATCCAGTGCGGCTGGAAGCAGACCTTGAAGTGCTCTTCAAAGGGATTGACGTCGACGTCGTGGCACGCGGTGTTCCAGGTGAAGTGGGCTTGAGCGCATGCTCGCGAATGAAACGCGAAGTGGCGGACGTCCGGCCCGATCTCGTCGTATGGCAAGTGGGCACCAACGATGCCATGGCACGCGCCGACGTCGAGGAGTTCAAGTTGAACTTGAGCAAGACGTTGCAATGGCTGGCTAAAAACCACATCGATGTGGTGTTGATCGACCCGCAGTATGTCGAGCGTTTGGCGGCGGATGCACATTACGTCACAATGATCAAAGCGATCGAGGAAGTGGCGCGGCAAGAGCGTGTGATGCTCGTGCATCGCTTCAGCGCGATGGCCGATCTATCGAAACAAAAGGGCGAACAGGCAATCCTGGCGAGTGACCGCTTTCACTTGAACGATTTGGGCTATCGCTGCATGGCGGAATACGCAGCGGGCGCCATCGTTGCCGGCATCATCCAAGCCCAGTCAGACGCCATTGTAAATTCCGGCCCGCACCCGGCGCCAACGGCGCAGTAATAACCTCCATCGGCGGCCGTCTCATCCATTTCCCTGAAAAGTATTACATTCCAGCGTAGTTTGGCCCGCCACCGCCTTCGGGCGTAGCCCATGTGATATTTTCGCTCGGGTCCTTGATATCGCACGTTTTGCAGTGCACGCAATTTTGCGCGTTGATTTGAAAACGCGGACGCCCTTCGCTATCCTTCAAAATCTCGTAGACGCCGGCCGGACAATAGCGCTGAGCGGGCTCCGCATATTCCGGCAAGTTCACCGCCACCGGTACGTGCGGATCGGTAAGTTTCAGATGGACCGGCTGATTCTCTTCGTGATTGGTGCCGGAGAACGCCAAGTTCGTCAGCCGATCGAACGTGAGTTTGCCGTCGGGCTTTGGGTAATCAATCGGTTTCACACGCCCGGCTTTGGTCAGCGTCGCTGAATCGGGCTTGCCGTGCCGCAACGTATAGCCAAGCCCGATACCAGGTATGATCGTGTTGAGCCACATATCCATCCCGCCGAGCGGCACGCCAATCTTAGTGCCAAATCTTGACCACAGCGGTTTGACGTTACGTACCCGCTTCAGATCACGCGCGATCGGACCGTTCAACACCGCCGACTTATAAGCCTCGAGGCGATCGTGCGCGCGGCCAGCGCGGACGGCTTCGAACGCTGCTTCGCCGGCATGAACTCCCGACAAGATCGCGTTATGCGACCCCTTGATGCGCGGCACGTTGACGAAGCCGGCCGAACATCCGAGCAGAGCACCGCCCGGGAAAACCAGCTCCGGAATCGATTGCCATCCGCCTTCGGTAAGCGCGCGCGCGCCATAGGAAATGCGCTTAGCTGCAGCAAACGTCGGCGCAATTCGAGGATGCGTCTTGAAGCGCTGGAATTCGTCGAACGGCGACAGATAGGGGTTGGTATAGTTGAGGTGAACGACGAAGCCGACCGATACAAGATTTTCGCCGTAGTGGTACAGGAACGAGCCACCACCAGTGGCGTTGTCGAGTGGCCAGCCGAACGAGTGCTGCACCAAGCCGCGTCGATGGTTCTCGGGCTTTACCTCCCAAAGCTCTTTCAAACCGATGCCGAACTTCTGCGGATCGCGCCCCTTATCGAGACCGAATTTAGCGACGAGTTGCTTGGTCAGCGACCCGCGCGCACCCTCGCCAAATAGCGTGTACTTGCCGCGCAATTCCATGCCGCGCGTAAAGTTGTCCGTCGGTTCGCCGTCGCGACCGATCCCCATATCACCGGTGGCAATGCCCGTGACGCGTCCTTCTGCATCGTAGAGGACTTCGGCGGCCGCGAAACCTGGATAGATTTCGACACCTAGCGCTGCCGCCTGCTCGCCGAGCCAACGCACGACATTACCCAGGCTGCCGATGTAGTTGCCATGATTGTTCATCAGCGGCGGCATCAGGAAATTCGGCAACCGAACGTCGCCGGCGGGCCCTAGGAACAGAAATCGATCCTCGGTCACCTGCGTGTCAAGCGGGCAACCTTGGGTGCGCCAGTCGGGCAGCAACCGGTCGAGGCCAACCGGATCGATCACCGCGCCGGAGAGGATGTGCGCGCCGACCTCTGAGCCTTTCTCAACAACGACGACGGAAATATCCGAGCCAGTCGCCGCGGCCTGCTGTTTCAGCCGTATTGCAGCGGCGAGGCCAGCTGGCCCGGCACCAACGATGACCACGTCAAAGTCCATCCCCTCGCGAGGGGGCAATTCAAATCCGTCCTTGGCCATCGTCAAATCTTCCCTCGGCAATGCGTGCATGCGTAACGCTCACTGCGCATAGCATATGCCCCGTCCCTTCGCGTCAAGGCACGTCAACGCTTGCGGAAAATTGTTGATGCCAGACGGCCGGTAACTAGGTCGCGCCGAACGCAGCCCGCAACTCCGCCGGGATACGTAGCGGTTTGCCTGAGACCGAAACCAGCACCACGGTTACCTGAGCCTCGAAAATCGTTTGGCCTGCCTTGGAT
>JANLPY010000394.1:0-2035 GCA_031367505.1 Hyphomicrobiaceae bacterium
CCCGCTCACCTCAGCATCGGACGCCCGACCCGTTCTTCAAACTCTCCCTGCGCTCAACACGCTCTCAACCCGATCAGCCTATCGGCTGTGGCTCCCGCGGTAGCGGGTTCGTTCAATGCCTGTCCGCAATCACCGGAATCCCTCAGGCTCGGCCAGGAAATTGCCGCCCGGGACAATCTCGCCCGTCGCGACAATGGCGAGGTGTGTGTGACAACATTGGCTGTCCGGGTTGGCCAAGCAGATCCCACGTTTTCGCAAGCGTCGATCAGCATGCATGCTCGCTTTGCCTTAGACCGCGCTCCGTGGCAATACAGCAACCCGACATCAGATCATCTCAGCCCCGCGACGGTCGATATTGGCCCACTGCCGAAATTTGCTGCACTGCAATATTGCGTCCGGTTCCTGGTGAGGTGCTGTCGCACGACACGATCAAATAATACGCACGCCATCGTGATCATTCAACCAACCGGACGCGCGTGCGTTTGCCGGTCAGCCACTCGATCTCGAGCGGATTTCCCCCGGCAATCGCCTCTGCCTCCGCAAACAAAAACACGTTCGAGCCTTTGCCGCCGGTAATTTCCTTGACGACCTCGATCATCGAGGCGACGCGCTCGGCGCTCTTTGTAATCGTGAGCACGCGGAAGCCGGGGATGCCCCAGAGCGCGGTGTGTCGCTTTGCCAGGTGACCATGATGATAGGCGAGCAGCTTCTTCTTCACCGAGGACTGGGCGAGTGAGCGACGCTCGATCGGCATGGTGGCACGGTCGGCCTCGACGAAGAAATAATTGCGTCGGCCGGTGTCGCCGAACTGAAGCGCGAACACCTTGTCCGGCGCGACGGCGATCTCGGTACTCTCGCCCGGCACGGTCGCCTTCATCGTCCAGGACACTGGGCCAAAGGACCCAAAGCGTGGTGCCTTGGCCAGAAGCTCTGCTCCAGACACGAGCTTGATCGACGGCTGAGCACGCACGGCGCACTCGATGCCAACCATGAGATCGGCGATTAGCAGCGCATGCTCGATATACGGCCGCCCGGCGTCCCTGTTCTTATCCGTCCAGTCTGCATTCGACGGGTCAACTCCATCGATGACCTCAAAGTGGGACACCGCCTTGTTACCGAGCGCATAGACCAGCGGCGCGCTGCCAGCGCGCGCGAAATAATCGAGTTGCGCGACCGGCCGATCCAGATAGCCGTTGTGGTAGAGCGCAGCCAGCCGGCGGACGATCTTCTCCGGCGACCGCGCGAGCAATCGTGCCAAATGCGTCGAGCGCAGGAACCGATGCTCGCCGACGTGGCACAAGATGGTGAGATCATCGGCGGTGAGCCGCAAGGGTGGGGGAGCAGAGCGCCGGAACCGCGGCCTGCGATGGCGGCTGGTGTCAATCACTGTTTTGAAATCCGCAATGCTATAACTCTCTGGCGCGCCACCTAGGCTTGCCCCAGCATTGTTCACGAGAATGTCGATGCGCCCGAACCTTTCGTGTGCCTTCGCAACCATGGATACGCAAGAGGTCTCGCTTAAGATATCGAACGGAACGAATTCGGCATCTCGACCGATGTTTCGTAGAGTAGCGCAGGCGATCGCAGCCTTTTCCGGATTGCGGGCTGCCAATACGATGTCGGCACCAGCCTCGGCAAGGCCTGTCGCCATACCCAATCCGATCCCGCCGTTGCCACCAGTAACGATTGCGACTTTCCCCTTCAAATCGAACAATTTCATGCTGCACCTCCTCTGGCATGTGAAGAAAGTCAGGGGAGGTTGCGCGGTCATATTCGAACAGTCAATGGACGTGCCAGGATTTCTCCAATAGCGATGCCGTCGCCTCCGCTCGAAGCCCCGCTTACTCGGCAGGGCGTTCTGCCGTGCGCCCCTCAATGCTGCACTTGCTCAGGGCCGCTCAGGTGCAGGTTTCTCGGACGTCGGCGTGACGGCGGTGTGGCGTGCTCTGGCCGACGTCGGAGAAGCGCCCAGGCACGAAGTCGCGGGAGTTGTGGGCCGAGGGTGCGGCGGTCTCTATGGGGATTTGCCGATTGC
>JANLPY010000424.1:0-1614 GCA_031367505.1 Hyphomicrobiaceae bacterium
CGCAAATGGCAGCGGCCATGTGGGCCGTCCGGTTCGCCAAGCTACGTTGGTTCCACGGCAGCACGGCACCCGGTACGAGACGCTGCTTGTGTCGCCAGCGATGATCAGCAGCCTTCTTTGCCTGCCTTTGGCGCGATAACGCAACCTGATGTCTGGACTTTAGGCTGTGGATTTAATCCGCATCGGCGTTTTTCCAGTTGATGTAGGGTTTTTCGGACACGGCCCATTGCTCGTCGATTTCGACGAGCACTGCGGTGGCGAGGCGTTCGAGCGAGGCTTCATTCGGAAAGACGCGTATTTTCTGCGTGCGCCGTTTCAACTCTTGCTGGATGGATCGCTCGATGGGGTTGGATGTGCGCATGCGCAACCGGTGGGCTTCCGGCAACTTGAAGACGGCGATGGCCTCTGGCACAGCGCTTTCCAGCCAGTCAGCCAGTTGTGGCGCATCTTTCCGATAGCGGAGCACCAGCGCCTTCAGCTCGGCCCCGGCGGCTTCCAGCGTCGATGCGTTCCAGACGGCACGCAGCTCGCGGCCGATGCACTTTCGTATGCTGAGGTTCGGCGCATGATGGATCGCATTCTGCGCGAGGTGGAACTGGCAGCGCTGCCAGCGTGCGCCCGGCAACACCGCGCGGCGCGCGGCTTTCAATCCGGCGTGATCGTCCGATGTGATGAACTCGACGCCTTGTAATCCGCGCGCCACAAGGCTTTCCAGAAAAGAGCGCCAATGAACTTCGGCCTCCGAGACCTTGATCGACACGCCCAATACGCGCCGGCGGCCGAGGTCGTCGATGCCGATGGCGCTCAACACGGCGCAATCGTCGGCGACGCCGTGCGCGCGCGTTTTCTCGTAGCGGGCATCGAGAAAAATATAGCGAAAGCGGCCGAGCGGGCGGTCGCGCCAGGCTTTGAGATCTGGGTCGAGCAGGGCCATCGCGCGGCTGACCTGGGTCGACGACAGGCCCTCGATGCCGAACTCCGCCAGCACTTTCTCGACGTCACGTGTCGATACTCCTTTGACGTACATTTCAGCGGCAGCCAGCATGACAGCACGGCACGAGCGGCGCCCGCGCTCGAGGCTTTGCGGATAAAAAGGTTCAAGCGTGTCAGCGGTTTTCGGCACATCGAGGCTGAGCGTGCCGGCCAGTGTATCAACCTTCTTGCGCTTGTAGCCGTTGGCAAAACCACGCCGCTCGACGTCGCGCTCGTAGTGGCCCGCGCCGAGAAACTGCTCGCGCTCGAGCCGCATCGCCACGTTCATCAGTGTGGTCATCACTTGCGTCATTGCCTGTGGACCTTCCGCGATCAGCTGTTCCAGCAGCCGCGCAATCGTCGTATCGGTGGTGATCATCGTGGTTCCTCTTGGTCGAAGAACACGATGCGTGATTCGGTCTGTCCGCCCCCGCGGGGGCGGACAGACCGTCCACAGCCTCATTGCCCCACAATGAATTTCCAGACATCAAGTTACACCGTCAACTTTGATGATCGTGCGCTTCGCCGTGTTCTCGACTGTCTGAGTCGTGCCGGCGGCGCGCGGGAGAAGGGGCGATGATCCCGACGCCGTCCGATGTGCGCGTCTGGCTCGCCGTCGGGCGGACTGACATGCGGCGTGGT
>JANLPY010000492.1:0-1806 GCA_031367505.1 Hyphomicrobiaceae bacterium
CTGAAACGTGTGAAGCTGTAGGCGATGCCACAACTCAGCCAAACTGTATCGGTCGACGCGTCGTCCGAGCGCGTGTTCGCCTATGTCGATGATATCCGCAATCTCGCGCGTCACATGAGTGAAAGCCGCTCGATGCCGATGGTGGGATCGAAGCTCACACTGGAGATCGAGACAGCAAAACCGACGGGGATCGGAGCCACGTATCGGTACACTGGGCAGATGCTGGGATTGGTGCTCGATTTTTCCGAGACGGTGACGACGTACACCGCCGGCCGCGAGAAGATCTGGCGAACCATCGGCAACCCGAAGCTCATTATTATGCGTGGCTATGAAATGCGGGCGCTCGTGGAGCCGGTCACGCCCGCCACCTCGAACCTCACCATCAGCATTGACTACGAATTGCCAGTCTCAGGATTCTGGCGGGCGGCGGGATGGCTGCTTGCCGATGTCTACAGTCGCTGGTGCCTGACCGGCATGGTCAGTGGCACCAAGCGTGATCTTGAGCAACATGGTGGCCCGCGATGATCACCAAGCAAGGGCCGCAGGCCAGTTGGATTGAGGTCATGCGCCGCTATCTCGGCGTTTCGATTGCGGCGAACATAGTCTGGGAAGTTCTGCAACTTCCATTGTTCGCGCTCTGGACAACGGGAACGGTCCGCCAGCAAGCCTTCGCGGTTTTCCACTGCACGATCGGTGACGCCATGATCGCCGGGCTATCGCTTCTCCTGGCGCTGGCTATCTTCGCGCCGGCGACGTGGCCGCGTGCAGGCGTCGCCCGCGTCTTCATGGCGAGCCTCGCGTTCGGTGTCGGCTACACGATCTACAGCGAATGGCTGAACATCAACGTACGCGGGAGCTGGGCTTACTCGGACCTGATGCCGGTCGTACCGGTGATCGGGACGGGTCTTGCGCCACTGCTGCAATGGGTCATCGTTCCTACGCTGGCACTGTGGGCCGCGCTCGGGCGGGCGCCGTGGGTCGACGACTGTTGACACACGCAAGCATCGGGGCGCTCGTCTCTCCATGAAGCGGCGGCAACTGCCTGATTGCTAGTCAAATATCGTGTTTCCGATCGTTCAGATTGCGTTCAGCCGCGCCGCGCAATATTGACTAACTTGGAAGTAAAGAAACATTAGAACCTGGAGGACAAAATGCGCCTTGCTGCAGTCACCGCTCTTCTCGTCCTTGCCGGCTCCACCGCCGCCTGGACACAGGACCACCAAGCCGGGGTAATCCCAACGCTATATGGGCCAAGCCCCAATCAAAGCATCGGCGAGAAGTTGCCGGTGATCCCAGTTCATTCAGGCTGGTCATTCGTGGGATGCACGTCGTCGCATCATGCCTGCGGCCATCATGCCAGCTCGCATGGGTACCATCATCACACCGTCCGGCACAGCCACGACAGTTGTCCGTCGCATCCCCATCTGGCTTGCTACGGTCGGAACTAATCGAACATACAATCGTCCATCCGCTCGCTGCCGGAAGGCAAACTGGCCGATGGACGAAAGTGCTCGTGCTGCCTTCTGAATCTCAAAGACCGGTGATCAAGGTCCCACGTCACTTTACGACGAAGCGTGCCTGGAGGTCGTGGCCATCGGAGAGCTTCGCCGAGACGACGAGCTTGGCGCCTGCCGCAAGCGGACCCTCGAGTTTTGCCGTCAGTATATTCGGATCGGCGGGAACCAGAGCCACGGAGGCCTGCTTACCGGCCGCCTGGATGACAACCCGGCCCGAGGCCCCCTTGGAGCCGATCGGCTTGTCCTTGTCATCGCTCAGGTAGAGGACGACCTCGCTGCCCTTGGTCGT
>JANLPY010000058.1:0-1940 GCA_031367505.1 Hyphomicrobiaceae bacterium
CCTATATGGAACATAATTGAGGCGTGTAGGAAAGCGTTTTTCTGAACGACCGCTTTCGACCCATTGCGGACATTAGCTACTTGGGCCATCTGACCGCCATGGTCGCCTCTTGCTGCTCGACTAAAGGAAACGAACTGGAGCGCCTTGCTGCACAAGGTGATCAGCGTCGCGTCTTGATCACGGTGCTGATTATCAACGCGGTAATGTTTCTGTTGGAGTTCGGCGCGGGCTTGGCGGCTGGCTCTACCGCGTTGATGGCGGATGCCACCGACATGTTAGGCGATGCCTTGGTCTACGGGGTCAGCATTTACGCTTTGGCTCGGAGCCACCGTTGGAAAGCGGGTGCAGCGATGTTCAAAGGGTTACTAATCTTGGCATTGGGCCTCGGTATCGTGGTGAACGTTGTCGTCAAGATACGTAGCGGCTTGCCGCCCTCATCGACGCTCATGCTTTCGTTCGGCGGATTGGCGCTGGCGGCCAACCTAGTCTGTCTGCGACTTCTTTGGCGTTTCCGGTCGCTCGATGTAAACATGTCCAGCACTTTTGAGTGTTCGCGAAACGATGTCCTCTCGAACCTCGGGGTTCTAATCGCAGCCGCCTTCGTGGCATGGCTGAATTCGCCCTGGCCAGACATTGTAATCGGCTCTGCGATGGCAGGACTGTTCCTTCGGTCATCGTGGCGCGTAATCGCGGACGCAGTTCCGAAGCTACGAGCGGTTTAATATGCCTTTTGAACCCGCTGCGAAAGTTCGGTGGCTCACCTGGAAAACCTATGCCAAGGCCGGGGTTCACCCCACAGCAATGAGCGGGACTGTATCTAACAGGCCATGAAGCGCGCCTTGCATCTATTTCTCCTTCTCGGAGCGCTGGTCGGTATTTTCGGCGGGACGGCAGCCTATTCGTCGGTCGCGCCTTCATCGCCGGTTTCAGGCATGGCAACTACATCGATCGATTGCGTGACGATGGCCTCGAACGACGAGAAGTCAGGATCAGCTCCTTGTCGGGGTGCGGACCATGCGTGCGTCGCCGCTATTGGCTGCGCGGCGTCAGTTTTCATCTTTGACAAACGTGACGCTTCAAAGGACTTCGTTGGGCCAATGAGCCTCGGTTATTTCCCGAGCGAAGTTGTCTTGCACGGGTCCAACCTCCTCCCAGAGTTGAGACCCCCTACTACCTTTGATTGAAATCCAGCGATCAAAATTGGCCGGGTCTGGAGTCTTGCTCCTGATCGCCAATTCGCCGTTCACGATTTACTCAAAGGAAATTCAAGATGAAAAAGCTCGCATATTTAGCGCTCCTCAGCGCCTTGTTTGTGTCACCTGCGGCGGCTCACGCGGCTGCCCTTCAGGGAGACGGGAAGCCTACCGGCCACTTCGAGTATCACTGGGTGCGGCACTACCCGCGTGCCCCGTTCCTCGGAGCGAAGCGAACATGGGTGCCGGACAAAAAGGCGAGTGTTAGCGCCGACTGTGACATGCCTATGATGAAGGACGCGCCGTCCGCGGTTTCTTGCCGAAGGGAGATGCAACGGGCGGGACCTATATCCCGGAACCCAGCTTCCTAAGTTCGTGAGCGTTGCTTTGCGACATTTTTGACATTCCGGCGGGGCATCGCTCCGCCGGAATAGTGCTAGAGTGCAATGTCTGCTTTCCACCCTTAGCGGACATTCTCCCGCTCAGATTTTTTGCGGCTGCGAGACGGTGACCGCGTCGTTGCGAGTCCTTGTCCGCTGGGTGCCCGCGTTCGCCGGAATGACGAGGGGGGTGGCTCACCGCCCGGCTTATCCCGCGAGGATCGTTGCCGCGATTTCCTCGATCGTGCCGGCGACGAGGATCGCGTCGCTGCCGATGATGCCGACCTTGGTCTGGTTGTTTTCGTGGGCGCGGAGCCAGGCGACCTGTTCGACGACGAGCAGATAATCGCCGCCGCGCGACTTCATC
>JANLPY010000509.1:0-3271 GCA_031367505.1 Hyphomicrobiaceae bacterium
CGCGCTTGCGAAGCGGCGCGAGACGGGACAGAAATGCCGCGCGATCCGAGAGCGCGGCGAGATCGTTGAAGAATTGTAGTTGCCCGGCATCGAAGAGCGCGACGAGGCCGTCGAGAAACAGCCTGCGAAAAAGACGCGAGAGCACCCAAACGGAGAGAAAGAAACCGGGCTTGCATTATATCCAGCGTTCGCCGTCGGGCGACACGCCGCCGCCCGGAACAATGCAATGGACATGTGGGTGATGATCGAGGTTCTGGCCCCAGGTGTGCAGCACGGCGGTGAGGCCGATCTCGGCTCCGAGATGTTTGGGATCGGCGGCGATCGTCGCGAGCGTTCGCGCGGCGGCCTTGAACAGAAGCGCGTAGACCTCCGACTTGTTCTGAAAGGCGATCGCGCCGACCTCGGCGGGCAGTGTGAATACGACGTGGAAATAGGGCGCGGGCAAGAGATCGGCCTCTCGCGCCGCCAGCCATCGGCTCCGCCGCCCGCCACTGACACTTGGGACAATGGCGGTTGCGGCAGGAATTATAAGCGATGCGCGTATGGGCGCAGTCCTCGCAACGCTCGACGTGGCCGCCGAGCGCGGCCGTGCGACAAATCTCGATCGCCGTCATGACGCGGCGCTGGGCGAGGCTCACGTGGCCGGCATTTGCCATGCGCCATGCATCACCATGGCGGCGGAAGATATCCGCCACCTCCAGCTTCGGTTTTGACATGGCCGGCGGTTCAGGCCGGCGGCGAATCGATGTTCAAATGTTCGAGCGGGCTCTGAATTTGGCGGATCGTATCGACGGCGACGCGGGTGTAGCGCGTCGTCGAATTAATGTTGCGATGACCGAGCAAACCCTGAATGACGCGAATATCGACCTTCTGCTCCAGCAGATGCGTTGCGAAACTATGCCGCAGCGTGTGCACGGTGACATTTTTATCGAGGCCGGCCGCCTCGGCGGCCTCGTGGAAGACCCGTTGCAGCGATCGGGTGGTGACCGGCTGCAAAGGATCGGGGCCGGGAAAGAGCCAGTGGGTCGGTTTGGTTCGCTTCCAATAGTCGCGCAGAATGGCGAGTAACTGCTCGGAGAGCATCACGTAGCGATCCTTGCCGCCCTTGCCGTGCCGGATGGCGATAACCATACGGGCGCTGTCGATGTCGTGAGCGGTGAGAGCCACGAGTTCGGACACGCGCAAACCGGCGGCGTAGATTGTGATGAAGGCGGTGCGCATTTTCAGGTTGCGGACGGTCTTCAGGAGCCGCTCGACTTCCTCGCGCGAGAGAACGGCGGGCAATGAGTCGGCCCGCCGGGCGTAGGGAATCTCATCGACAATGTGTTTTTGCCCGAGCGTCTTTCCGTAGAAGAATCGCAACGCTCCCATGATCGGATTGATCGAGTTCGGCTTGAGATTGCGCGAGACGAGATGAAGGTGATAATCGCGAATGTCCTCCAGGCCGAGCTTGTCTGGAGAGCGCTGGTGAAACGCGCTGAAGTTTGCGACTGCATAGATATAAATCTTCTGGGTGTTCGGCGACATGTTGCGGATCGTCATGTCGTCGATCAAACGCTGACGTAGCGGCGAAATTTGTTTGGTCATGGCTTTACTCCTGTCGGCTGGATTGCACGAACGTGCGATCTTGACAGGCGAGGCCAATGACGGCGAAGAGTTGGAACCAGTTCGCCAGCTGAACCATGGGTCGCGAAAGTAATCTTGTGCGACGTATCGAAAATGGCCCTGTTGAGCCATTCCCTGCCGTGGCGTTTGTCGCTAAGGTGCCAACAGCTTTTGGCTTTGCAAGAGGGCGAAGATGACCAAGACATCATTAGCCGTAATGGCCTGCATTTTGACAGTGACCGCGACGCCCATCGTATCGACGGCGGAAGCCGCTCCTTGTCTCATCGTGACATTGACAGGCACCCAAAGCGGTCCGTCGGTTTTCAACGGTCAGGCTGGCGCTGGAACTCTCGCGCGTTACGGCGACGACAGCAACGATTGCGCGGCCACGCAGCTGCAGTTTGACGCCGGACGTGGCACAAACATGCGACTGTCACAGATCGATGTGACGCCGGTACAACTCAATGCGATCTTCTTTACGCACATGCACGGAGATCACACGGAGGGTTTTGCCGACATCATGATGCTGCGTTGGTACTTTAAGGGGCCGAAGATCGACATCGTTTGCAGTTCGGATGCAACATCCGTTCTGGGAGTGACCAACAGCTGCCGAAAATTTGTGACGCATGTCGCGGATGCATTCCTCCAGTCCGGCGAGATCGCCGAGCGCCGCTCCGAGGACAACGGGCGTCTGGCGGGGGGCCCAGCCGAGTTGACCAACGTAATCACATTCGATCCGAAGGACGAGCCGCAGGTCGTCTGGTCGTCCGGTGACGTGAAAGTCAGTGCGATCCGGTCTACTCATACTGCGGGCCATGCGTCCTATCGCGTAGACACGCCCGCTGGAAGTGTGGTGATCGGCGGCGACGCAGGCAACGATGTGCTCGCGCCGCCACGCGCTTCCTCGACATCCGATCAAGTGGAGAAATTGGCGAAGGGGGTGGACATTATCGTGCACTCAGCGTTCCACCCCGTCATGGGGCCGGACCGGGAGAGCGGATTTCCACCACTAGCCTTTTATCGCCAAAGCTTGGCCTCCGATCTCGGCGCAATGGCAAAGCGCGTGGGAGCGAAGCACCTTATGCTCACGCATCTTGGTCCCTCGCTCGGAGCGGCGATACACAACCGCTGGAAGGTTCCGGGCGGTCCGCTAACGCAAGCGGATTACCGGAAAGCGGTCGAGGCAGGCGGGTTCACCGGAAATACGATCGTGGGAACTGATCTTGCGAGCCTGCGGCTTCCGGCGAAGTAAACGATGGGAAAATCGACTTGGGTACGCCGCGACTAAGTCGTCGGCACTTCCCTATCTTAGGCACTACACTGACTCTGCTCTTACCGCGGAGCGGTTTAGTGCAATCTTTGTTTTGCGACACACTTTCTATAACCTGTCAATAATAGAAAATATTACCATACTATTCGTGCTATCATGTCGCTCATATGCGATCGGATATTTTGGCGCGGCCTCGACGCACGCCAGCGACAAGAAAGCCCGCTATTGCTCGACAACCCGAAAGTCCGCGCGATTTCAAAAACAAGATCATTTGCGGCGATGCGCTGAAAATCATGCAAGGCTTGCCCGTCGGCAGCGTCGATATCGTCATCACCTCCCCGCCGTACAATCTCAAAAACTCGACCGGCAATGGCATGAAGGACGGTCGCGGTGGCA
>JANLPY010000512.1:0-3300 GCA_031367505.1 Hyphomicrobiaceae bacterium
GTCGCCGTTTTCGTCGCTTCGTTTTTATTAATTTCGACTGCAGGCTTCGGGCCGACGATTTATTTGCTGGCCGGCCTTTTTCTCAGCTAATCGCGCTGCATCGGGCGGGCAGAGGCCATGCTCGGGGCGCCAGCGAATCAGGCCGTTCCGCAGATGCTGCGCCGCGGAGTGGCTTAGGCCGCATGCCTGACCAGCGTTGTTTAAATTTTTAGGAAAAAACTTTGTCTCACCCCAATGAACATGTCCTGGTGATCAGAGCCAGCAACGGCTGGGTGCCAGTCAACTTGAAGGAAATTTGGCAGCACCGGGAACTCGCGCTGATGCTGGCATGGCGCGAGATTCTCGTGCGATACAAACAGAGCGTGCTGGGCGCTGCATGGGCGATCGTGCAGCCACTCGCGACCATGGTCGTGTTTACGCTGCTGTTCAGCCTGTTGCTCGGCCGCAGCAACTTACCCACGGCCGACGGCGTGCCCTACACCATCTCGACCTACTGCGCGTTGCTGCCCTGGCAACTCTTCGCCCAATCGGTAAGCCGGGCGAGCATGAGCATTGTCAGCAACCAGAGCCTGATCTCGAAGGTGTACTTTCCGCGGCTGATCATTCCGCTGGCGCCGGTGCTGGCCGCGCTGGTCGACTTCGGCATCGCGTTCCTCGTGCTGATCGGCATGATGTTCTGGTACGGCATCGTGCCGGGTCCAGCCGTATTGCTGCTGCCAGTGTTCGTGTTGCTGGCGGTGGCGGCGGCGCTCGGTGCCGCCCTGCTGCTGGCGGCGGTCAACACGATGTACCGAGACGTCCAGCATGTCGTGCCGTTTCTCGTGCAACTGCTGATGTACTTGACGCCGGTGCTCTACGCTGCCGAATCGGTACTCAAGAACCAGCCTGATTGGGTGCGCCTGGTTTATTTCCTGAACCCGATGACAGGGGTGGTCGAGGGCTTTCGTTGGGCGCTGCTCGGGGCGGCCGCGCCGCGCCCGTTCGTGTTGGCCGGCTCGGTTGTCGCCGTGTTCGCGCTGTTGATCGGGTCGATGTATTACTTCAAACGTATCGAGAGGCAATTCGCCGATGTCGTCTGACAAATCTTCCCTCGCGATCCGCGCCGAAGGCCTGGGCAAGGCCTATGAGTTGGGCGAGCAAAGCACGCTGATGTCGATGGGCCGCAGCGCACCGCGCCGCCTGCATTGGGCGCTCGACGACATCAGTTTCGATATTCACCATGGAGAGGCTGTCGGCATCATCGGACACAACGGCGCGGGCAAGAGCACGCTGCTGAAGTTGCTCGCGCGCATCACCGAACCCACCCACGGCCAAGCCACCATCTATGGCCGCGTGGCCTCGCTGCTCGAGGTGGGAACCGGTTTTCACCCAGAGCTGACAGGCCGCGAGAACATCTTCATGAACGGCTCGATCCTCGGCATGCGCCGCGCCGAGATCGCCCGACACTTCGACGAGATCGTCGACTTCGCCGGCGTCGAGAAATTCATCGACACGCCGGTCAAACGCTATTCGAGTGGTATGCAAATGCGTCTTGCCTTCTCGGTGGCGGCGCACCTTCAGCCCGAGATCTTGATCGTCGATGAAGTGCTTGCAGTGGGCGACGTGCAGTTTCAGAAGAAGTGCATGGGCAAGATGGGCGACGTGAGCCGCTCGGGCCGCACCGTGCTGTTCGTGAGCCACAACATGGCAGCGATTCGACAACTGACCTCGCGGTGCATTGTGTTGAGTGGCGGAAAGCTTTGCTTCGAAGGCGAGCCTTCCCGGGCGATCGAGATGTATTCGGACTCGATGGCCGCCGCGTTTTCTGGTGGTTCTGATCTTTCAAAGTGGCCGCGCCTGAGTCACGTGCCGGCAACGGACCGCCAAGTCGAGTTTCGCGCACTCGAGTTCGATATTTCGCCGAAGATATTTCGATCCGACGATGCGCTCCGCTTTCAAGCGACGTTCATTGCGCGAGAGGCGACCTCTGGCCTTCGAATGATGGGAAACCTAATGCACCCGGAAGGCTATGCGGTCGGGACGTTCTGGTCCGCCGATGGTGTCGACGTGTCAGCGGGGGAACCGCAGACGTTTGCCGTCGATGTCGGAAAGCTTCGGCTGGCTCCCGGCACCTATTCGTTCACATTGGCCATTGGCCTGGGGGATGAGGTTTCGGGCTATTTGCTTTTCGACATGATTTCTGAAGTTTTGCCCTTTGAGGTCGGTGCGATCACCGGTGAGAACGAGACGGTTGC
The DNA here is from genome assembly GCA_031367505.1 of Hyphomicrobiaceae bacterium. Lineage (GTDB taxonomy): Bacteria > Pseudomonadota > Alphaproteobacteria > Rhizobiales > Hyphomicrobiaceae > JAKFWF01. The sequence goes on from JANLPY010000512.1 coordinate 2,235, forward strand.
GACTTGGTATCCGACCTGGGGAAGCGTGAGATTCCCTCGGGCCAGCGTAACTCCTGTCGTGACCCCTGTCAGCGTTACACAATGAACCTGTCCCTCACGCGGCCGCTGGTCAGTGTCTTGATGCCGGTGTTCAACACGGCGCCGTACCTGCGTGACGCGATTCAGAGCATCCAACGCCAAACGTACGGCGACTTCGAGCTGGTCGTGATCGACGATGGCTCTAGTGACGGTTGTGCCGAACTGCTGACGGAAATGGCTGCGGCCGATCCGCGCATGAGAGTGGTCTTGAGGGAAAACCGAGGGCTGATCGCGACTCGAAACGAGCTGCTCCACCTTGCGCGAAGCGACCTCGTTGCATGGATGGACTCCGACGACCTGTCTTCTCCCGATCGTTTGCAATTGCAGACCGATGCGTTCCTGGCGGATGCTCGGCTTGTCTGCCTGGGTGGGGCTGCGCAGCGCATCGATCCGGAGGGCCACCCGCTCGATGTAGAACGCTATCCGGCCCTTCACGACGCCATCGTCGCCGGCCAGCTGACAGGTGGAGCCATTCGATTCGCATCGACCACTATGCGCCGCGACGTCGCACTCGAAGTGGGCGGGTTTCGTGAGCCGTTTCGGATCGGCGAAGACCTCGATCTCCTTCTTCGAATGAGCGAGGTGGGAAAGATGGGCAATCTTGCGGAGATCGTGTACTCGTACAGGCAACATGCGTCCAGTACGTTCGTTGGATTGAGCCCTCAGTGGTTGAACTACCGTGATGCGATTCTCGAGTTGGCAAAGGAGCGTCGCGAGTTCGGCACCGATCGTCTGCAACGCGGGGAAACCGTGACCGTCGGCTCGGCGAGCAAGTTCACTTTGGCGAGCAATGTCGCAGGTGTATACGCGGAATGGGCAGGGTACGCATTGCGAAACGGAAGCTTCGATCACGCGTGGAAATACGCGACTTTGGCGCTTCGCACCAAGCCGATGTCTCCACGATTTTGGAAGTTGTATATCGCAACCAGTTTTCGCGCATGGCGGTCCCGTCATTCATGAGCAATGCCGCGCCAATCGATGTCACCGC